>JAEORO010000012.1 GCA_016840855.1 Candidatus Thorarchaeota archaeon
AAATATCTCGTTTCGAGGTATTCCTTGAAGTTCTGAGGCAGTCTGGATGAAATCATCCGGAGATTGAGTACGAAAATCACCGCCACTGCAGCTAACCCAATTACCTGAAGAATCAATCAACCATCTGGAAATGTCGAACATCCTATTCCCGTACTCATTTGTTTCAAAATCACCGGTCATGGCGATTCGATAATCAAAGCCAGTAATGACCTGAATTGGTAATTCTTCCCAAGACCAAATGAGATCTTGTTTAAGAAGCATGAAGTCATTGCATCGCGGATAAGGAGGTAAATATGTCGATTTATAACTATAATTCATTCCTGCTATGTGAGTCCAGGTCAGGTTCACATAATTAAAATCAGACGCACCCGTAGATTGGTGATAAGCAGAACTGAATGCTTCTGATGTTCCATTTACTGATAGATTTGGACTCTCTGATAGGTAAGGATCAGGTAATAATTCCGGTCCATATTTAGTGTTTAAAATTGATGCGACTGTACTAGGATCCAATCCAGCAATTGGAGTTATAGCAGCAATTGGAAAATTGAAGCACAAGAAGACGAATGTAATAATAATAGGATATTTTGCCCTCACTTGTAGACCTCTCGTTTGGTGTACATATTCGGAATAAAAAATCTAGTGGCGTTTTCCTCATTTGTTATTACATATTATGTAAAGGATACGAAACTTCCAGTACACAACTAGACTCACATATCAGCGATAATCGAATTTATTGACAAATTATTGCGCCTATAGGAGGGTTTCTTTAATGGTTTCAAGAAGATTCTGGGTACTTCTTCAGAGAATGGCTAGGTGGAAAGAGCTGTGAAACAAATTTGGATTCTTATTATTCTTTCAACTCTCCTATTTGCACCAATGAGCTATATTCCAGCTAGTCTTGAGAACCCCAATTCAACATTTACTAATGCGGATGCCACATCGGGTCGTGTATATGGTGAATTAGCGATTGAAGATATCTATGAAGCAATACAATCATCCAAGTTAAGAGATATTGTACAAAAGTTCACAGAGAATGGCTCTAGGTATCTTTTTGGTGGATTCGAAGCGGATGTGGAAGGACCAAATAAGTATGCACGATATTATATCATTGAACAATTTAATGTGCTGTCTCGCGGAAGGATTGAGATTGAAATTTTTGGTGACTATTATAATGTAATTGGTAAACTGCCAGGATATTTACCAGGAAACAATCCAATATTCGCAATAACTGCTCATTATGATTCTCCTGAAGAATGTCCAGGAGCAAATTGTGATGGAGGAGGGATTGCAGTAATGCTCGGATTGGCGGAAGTCATGTCTCAATACGAGTGGCCACTTGACATTTATTTCATGGCTCTTAATGGACTTCATCCTCACGGACAATTAATGATGGATTTCCAAGAGGGCAGTGATGAAGTTTCAAGAGAGTTTGAACATAGAGGAATTGAAACCTTGGCGCTATTCAATATTGATACAATTCTTTATCCAGATCCTTCAAATCCGAATGACGCCCAAGTGCTAATGGGTTATGATGGCATTGGTGACTATAGTAGAGGTCGATTTTGGGCGGAATTGACCAGAACAGTTAGCAATAATTATGGTAGTGACTTCATACTACCAGTTCCTTCAAATTACATCCCAATATGGTATACTTCAGATCACTATCTTTTCTATATTAGAGGATTTTCAGGAACACTTTGTGCCTTCGAATCAGGCTATGCAATAGATGAAACCTATCACACGGGTTTTGATGTATTCAACAATCCACATTTTAACTATGACATCTGTAGGGAAGTTGCAGCAGCTATTGGTGGAAGTATGGCTTATATAATGGGGCGGACTTATGGGGAACGGAGAGAGTTCAACTTCTCTTTCATAATACAGTCAGAGAGAACAGAGAGGCTTTACATCCCAATCTCCATGGCAACAAACATAGAGGTTTCATGTAGATGGTTTGGAGGTCCTGCAACATTTCATATCCTCAATCCAAATGACGAGCAAATTGGAATAGCTGAGTTTGACCATGCATCAGCTTGGGAACCTACAACTGTCTTTAACATTTCAATAGTTGAGAGAGGACTTTATACTCTTATTCTAAACAATTCTGGCTCGCAAACAGTAGGGTTCGAGATAAGATATTCTTATGAGAGTGACATTGACCATAACGGCGTACCCGACAGTCAGGAGTTCTGGATAAACCCAGGATTATTCAGCATTGATGAAGATGCAGATGGACTTTCTGCAGCTGAGGAGCTCTTCTTGGGTACTGACGATAATAATATTGATTCAGATTTTGATACAATGGATGACAAGTACGAAATCGATAACGGATTTAATCCAGCTGACCCCTCAGACGGAGTAGCGGATTCTGATGGTGATTCTCTCTCAAATGCTGAAGAATACAGTCTTGGACTAAATCCTTGGAGTACAGATTCGGATTTTGATATGATGCCTGATAATTGGGAACTTGAACATGGTCTTAATCCATTAGTAGATGATGCAAATCAGGATCTGGATAATGATGGCAAAACAAACCTTGACGAATTCTTGGCAGGTTCAGACCCCGATTTGCCCGAATCAGAGCTCTCCGTCATTCCAGCTTTTTCAATAGCAATCATTGGTATCTTATCTTTAATCATTGCGATTAGCTGGTATGCATATCAAGAATCCAGAATGATTGATTAACCAAGTATTAACCATCTTGTTGTCGTACGACTAGCTTTCAGTCTGAACGCGACTAAATGTGATATACGAATATACTGATGAAACTAAAGCAGTGCCTGCAAAGACTGAGAGAATTACAGGAATTCCCCATCCAATACTTAGAAGCAATGCTGTACCAAATGATCCAGCCGCGATTGCAGTATCTCCTCCTGCAGAATAAATAGCCATGCCTTTGGCTTCAGATGCTCTAGAGATGAAGGAAACATAGGAGTTGAGAGCAATGTTTGCTGCTGCAAGTCCTAGACCCACGATGAAAGCTGATGTGATATAACCAATAACACCTGTGAACAAGACAAGGAGAATAACTCCACATACAACGAGAAGTGCTCCTATTGTCGCAATCCAACCATATCGAGATATTCCAGTCAACATGCCTCCTAGTGCAGATCCGATTATTTGTGCGAAGGCAAAGACTGAGAAAAAGATACCAGGATTGTCGATACCGTTTAGCAAAGCAATCTCAGGCGAATAACTCAGTAGAATGCCAAGTGTCATGAATAGAAGGAACGCTGCCAATGTGGGAATCAATACAGACCTCTCGGGTAGACCTGAAACTGGTGGCTCATGAGAAATAGCCGGTGGAACAGACCTCCATATATAGGCTGAAAGTATTGTGCTTGTTCCACCAATTATGAAAGCAGAATAAAAGCAGACGTTGAAAGCCTGGAGCGATTTTATTGTCACTATCCAGCTGCCAAGCAGAGGAAAGATCAGCAAGCTTAGTGAACCAAAGCCACCGAGATAGCCAAGTGCTTGGCTTACTCTTACACTCTCTGTATTTTCAACAATCATCGTAAGTATTGTGACTGTTGAGAGTGCCCAGCCAAACCCCTGTATAGCTCTGATTGCATATATTGTCGATACGTTGGAAGCTAAGGGATATGCTGCTAAAGCAAAGGTCACAATAAAATTCCCAATAAAGAGTGCAATGGCATCATCAATTTTCTCGATTAACCAACCACAGAGGAACCTTGACACAACTGCTGACAAAGTGAAAATTCCAAAAGAAATCCCCAATGCACTTGGATCGCCTGATAAAAATAAAATGAAGTCCTGAAGAGCAGTGAGAACAATATTATATGCCGAATAAAGCACAAATGCTGTGGCAATCACAAGCTTTGTTGTGTTAGAAATAGATGCCTGTTTCTTCATCAGGATAAATCACTAGGCTCTGAGGAAAACCAGTCGTTGTTATATTGTTACTGGCTTAATTATGAACATGATTCTTGGAAAGAAGGAAGAGAGAAAAAATCTTGTTAGAAACACCGAGTACGCCTTTGATATTGATGAGTTATTACTAATGTGAAAAAAAAGAGCATTGGGAGAAGAGAGAGTATCTCTTCTCCATCAAAGCCTACAAACTACCTGCGTCTGCTGACTGCTATCACACCAATAATCACGATTGCTACGCCAATAGAAATTGGTAGAAGGTTGTCAGCGATGATTGCTGGAATTGGTGATGGGTTACCATTTACGATGAGAAGGTTCTCAAACCCAATCTTGGGATCATGGATTATCTCACTACCTTGTGGGTAGTTAAGATAGATTTCCTGCTCGGTAGAAGTGAGCTCATGAATGCTTGAGTTGACTTGATAGGTGACACCATCAATCTCAGCAAACTCCTTCCATGAGAAGAAACCAGTGACATCCGTCAAGAGAACATCGATTGCAGCTTCATCGATAGCTCGTCCATTCTCTTCATCCTCGGTTTGGTTATCAATCGAGGTCTCCAATTCAGTACTGAGCTCAACCTTCAATGCAAGCTGTGAATCCACCTGAGTGAAATTAAAACCACGAATGAAAACATCGATCTTTACTTGAGTTGGCGCAACGATAGTACCATTGATCTCAGTAAAATCGCCAGTTGCATAAACTCGTGCACCAAATACGCCATCGGTAGTTAAGACATCGATAATGTGTATTGGACCAGTAGCTGTGTTCTCAACTATGTAGCTTATAGGTTCAAAACTGACGAGCTCCAGTGTTTGAATAGCAGTATCGATAGAATCATCATAGACACCGTTTCCATTGGTATCAAGGTATTCTACTAGCTTATCAAATTGGACCTCAAACTCTCGTTCAGTCTCGTTTATGGCTGACTCAGTTTCGAATTCTACTTGGAACTCGACTCCGTTCAGACCAACCTCGACAGCAATCTTGAAGGAGTCTTCAACCCCTCCAGACTCGAGCTCGGACTGTATCTCTACATAAGTAGGTGTTGCACTAACAGAAACCTCGCGATCGTTGGAATGATCATCCTCACCAGTACTAGTGGTTTCTGTCCCATCATCAACTGTTGTTTCAGTTTCATCTTCTGTTGTGTCATCCTCTGTGGTTGTTTGTGCTTTGGCACTCACAGCAGATGATAACACGAGGAAGAGTAACATCACA
>JAEORO010000093.1 GCA_016840855.1 Candidatus Thorarchaeota archaeon
ATTGCAGATAGACAGTCCATAATCCTTTTATTGGAATCCCCACGGTTTCGAGTAGTTCTGGCCAGCTACTAGGCCAAAAGACCAATCTGGTGATTCAAATGGGAAAACGACCCGGCCATTGCTACAGAGAGTGCGACCGCCAGCCCTTCGTGAGGAAGCGGTATATCCACAGACAACCTGCTAGCAGATTGACTAGCTTCGACATGGGTAGCGCAAACGGTGAATTTGAGGTAGAGATGTCACTAGTAGGTCTTGAAAGGTGTCAGATTAGACATCAAGCCCTTGAGGCGGCTCGCGTTGCTGCAAACAGAGATATGACCAAGAAAGTAGGCCGACAGAACTATCACCTGAGAATGCGTGTAAAACCATACCACTACCTTCGCGAGAACAAGATGATCTCAGGAGCTGGAGCAGACCGTGTGCAGGATGGTATGCGAAGAGCATGGGGTAAAGTGATTGGGCTCGCAGCGCGGATACGACCCGGCCAACCATTGATCACGATTCGAGTGAACCCTCGACACATACGACCGGCGATGACTGCTCTGAAGAAGGCAGCTCCAAAGATGCCTACGCCCTGCAAAATAGTCTTTGATAAAATAGACCCCGACTTGAAACGAAAAATGGGCTATGGCAATTAGTCTTCAAGTTTCTTTCGCCCTTTTACAAGCTCATTGATCCGTCGGACTACACCCGTCAGTGTAGCAACTTCTCTTCCAGTCATGTATGCCCGTCCTAGAAGATTCCTGAAGACCTGCTTAGCTATTGGAATCTTATGTTCCTTAAGGCTCAGTTGATCCACAACATTATCAAAGAACTTGTACACCTGTTCTCGTTCTTGATAGGTTGCCGCCCTAATTTCAGAGATTTTGCGTGGACTTTTCGGGGCATATTTTGAAAACAAGTGATAGAGCACAATGGATACAGCATGACTGAGATTGAGACTTGGATACTCCTTTGATGTGGGTATCGTGAACGCTAGATCACATAATGTCATCTCCTCATTGAGTAGCCCAGTGCTCTCCCTCCCAAAGACCAAGCCAATCCGGCCAGCAAGCGCATTCGGGTCTGGCAATTCTGACAGCGGTACTAGAGCCCTTGTTACACTAAGATTTCCTCCAGCTCTTGCTGTCGCAGCCCAAGCTACATCAATATCAGCAAGAGCAGAACCTAGGTTCTCATAGATACCTGCTTCGTTCAAAATCTCATTTGCATGCACTGAGAGCATCTGTGCATATTGGTTCTGTCGATAATCTTCTCCCACTAGTCTAAGCTCGTGTACACCAAAGTTAGCTAACGCTCTAGCAACAAAACCAACATTTCCCGGATTCTCTGGACCTACAAGAACAACAATCAAGTTGGGAAATTCCACCAATCCCAATCCCTACCTATGAGCGAGTTGTAAAATGTCTCCATCCTGCAATGGGTAGTTAAGACCCACAGTCCTTCTCTTAATCTTGTCATTTTCTCGAAGGATGACTGCAGAACGAAATCTCTCAACAAACAGTTCTTTGTGTACCTTTCTAGCAGCGTCTTCAACAACTGAGCCTTCAGGAAGTACAATCGGTTTATCCTCTCTCTTTTTACCTGGAATTTTGGTATAGACCCTGAGAATGTCAAGATGTTCATAGAACGCCCAACTCATGCCATCAAGATTCTCTTTTCTTAGTGCAGAAACAGGAATTATGTCAAAACGATCACTGTATTTCTTCTCTAGTTCCTTGTATCTAGCTTCAGACCCCTCAGTATCACCCTTTGTTGCGATAATCATAGCTCGCACATACGCAACACTTGAGTCAAGGGCATCAACCAATTGTTCGAATGTTGCTGTTTTTTGAATACGTACTATAATATTTGTAATCCGACGGGCTCTGAGGTATTCCTTCAGTTCTTCAATATCTCCTTGATAATTCTGTACGCCATAAATCATGTGTCCACCAAGTCCTACTCTCTCAATCCTGATGGCAGACTTCTCTTTATTGAGACGAATTCTTGCAGCATTCAATTCACCAAGGATTGTGCTCATCTGCTGCTCAATGTCCATCGAGAGGTCGATGACTAGAGCAATACAGTCGGTGTTTCGAGCAACAGCTAATGCCTGACGACCAATGCCTGCTTCATGACTTCCTTCAAAGACACCTGGGAGCTCCACCAGTTGAATATTGATGTCTTCTAGAGTTAGCATTGCAGGAGTAGGGATAGGTGTCGTGAAGGGATAGACACCGACATCCAATTCAGCATTTGTGACTGCATTAATCAGGGTAGACTTTCCGCTGTTTGTGACGCCAATAAGACAAATCTGACCTGCGCCTTCTTTTCGTACAACACCCTCTTCTCCGCCTCCACTTCGACGCGCACGGTCTTGTTCTCTTTTCTTCTCCAACTGTGCCTTAAGCGTTGCAAGTTTCTTTCTGTAGTCTCCCACCATTCTCTCTGCGCCTTTGTGTCTAGGTGCAAGAGATAGGAGTTTCTCTAGCTCTACTATCCTCTGAGCGAGGTCTTCTGTTTCCTCGTATATTATCCGCTGTTTGTCAAACTCTGGGGTTACATTAGTAGGCAAAGAATCACACTCAGTGACTGGCTCCACTAAAAAAAGAAAATTTGTTATTATGAAGCTTTCTTCAGGGATTGTTTTCAATCCGATCAGCTGATAAATTTGTGTCTAAAATAAACCTCTCCGGTTTGACAGAAGGAACCTCGACTATATCAGAACCCCACAGCTCCATTAATTTGTCATACGACGATCGTACCAGTTCAATTCCATTGTCCATTATGAAACTTTCATCATGCTCTAGGTTTTGCGCTTTTTCAACTGCTTTTAGCAGAAAGAATGAGATTGACCTCTCGTCCGGCGAAACCCTCCTCAATGTGTTTCCTAGAAATGATACTACAGTTAAGTCATTCAAAGTTCCGATTGCGATTGATACAGCGACATCTAGTCTAAGGCTTCCTGACAAGAATAGACCGACATTAACACATCTGCACGCAGTGATGACTTCGAGGCTATTTCGTCCTGATTTTACAGAACTCTTGTCTATTGGTAATTCATCAAACCTCACGAGATAGCGACGCATCAGCATCACCACTTCAGGCGACTATTGATCACATTCCTTGGAGTCCCGGAAATCCCGGAATACCTCCTTTCCGACCTCGTCGCTGCTTTCCCATATGTTTTATCATCGTCTTCATCTGCTCATGCTGCTTCAAGAGGTCTCTCACATCTTTCTGAGAGGTCCCAGAACCTTTCGCGATACGTTTGATTCTCGATGATTTGATAAGTCTAGGTTCTTCTAGCTCTTCTTTTGTCATGGAGTTCATTATGACTTCCCATCGTTTCATATTCTCTTCTTGAATCTCTGCAATACCATCAGGAAGTTTGTACTGAAGTCCCAGCATCTCCATCACTTTACCAATTGGTCCCATCTTCTTCAGCTGCTTCATCTGAGCCATCATGTCTTTCAGTGTGAATTTTCCTTTCATGATACGTTTGGCTGCGTCTTCCTCGACCTCAATCTGAGCTTCCTTCACCTTCTCAATCAATCCGCGGATATCAGACATACCGAGAAGACGTCCAACGAACTTTGTTGGATTAAAGGGCTCAATCGCATCCATACCTTCTCCAACTCCAATGAACTTGATAGGTGCTTGAGTTGCTGCTACTGCTGAGAGTGCACCACCTCCTTTCGCACTACCGTCAAGTTTAGTGACTATAATTGAACCGATATCTGTGGCTTTCTTGAAGGCAGCCGCCTGAATGCCTGCCTGCTGCCCAAGAGTACCGTCTATAACCAAGACAATTTCTTGAGGCTTTACACTCTTTGAGATGTCACGCATCTCTTTGATGAGGCCAGTTTCTTCTCTGTGTCTACCTGAAGTATCCAAAAGGATGAGTTCAATTCCCTTCTTTTGCATATCTTTGACGCCTTGTTTTGCAAGTTTCGTGGCGTCTTTTTCACTCTCATCGCCCCAAAATGGCACATTCGACCTCTCAGCCAATTGTTTCAGCTGGCTATAAGCTCCTGGTCTAAAGTTGTCTGCACAAATGACTCCGGTCTTAATCCCTCTTTTCTGGTAGTAACGAGCCAATTTTCCGATTGTAGTTGTTTTTCCAGATCCTTGGATACCCACCATCATGACAAGGTTGGGTTTCCCTGGATTGATTGTTAGAGGGACTGTTTTCTCCCCTAGGAAGAATGCCAAGGTGTCCCATACCACACGGACAATATGCTCACGACGGGAAACACCTCTTGGTAACTTTTCATCTAGGGCTTGTTCTTGAACTCTCTTTGTTATGGCCATCACTAGGTTGACATCAACATCCGCAACTAACAACGCACGTTGAATATCCTTCACGAGTTCCTTTACAAGTTCTTCATCAACTACACTTGCTCCAAAGAGCCTCTTCAAAGCAGAGTTCAGCGATTTTCCAAGTCCTTCTAAAACCAAGACAATATCACCGTTTTCTGGGAGTGCTCTAAAGGATGTTCATATCAACCTTCGCTTTTGAGTCACATGCGCTAGATGAGGGTATTTCGCGCTCCTAATGATAAGGTCTAAATCCGAGTGAATAATTGTACGAGCTCGCGTGTGATTCGACATGTCGGAGAAAGTAGGCACTGAAAAAATCAGAATTGTAAAGATTTCTGATGGAACCGTGATTGACCATATTAGGGCAGGAAAAGCCTTGGAGGTTCTCAAGATCCTCGGAATAACTGGCAAAGATGGGAATATTGTTTCTTTAGCCATGAACATTAGTAGTTCAAAGATACTAAAGAAAGATATCGTGAAAGTTGAGCATCGACTCCTCAAAGATGAAGAGGTCGCGCGCATCGCACTCGTTGCACCAGAAGCTACAATCAACCTTATAGAAGACTTCAAGGTTATGAAGAAGACCCGTGTCGAGCTTCCTGATATGATTCCTGGCATCTTCAAGTGCCCGAATCAACGCTGCGTTACAAACAAAGAACGTGAGCCGATTCATGGTAAATATGAGGTCGTTTCAAAGACACCTGTTCAGCTAAAATGTTTATATTGTTGGACAATTGTCGAAGAGCAAGACTTCATTTCTCAATTTGCGAGCTAGTTTCCTGCCTTCGCGTTCATTCCAAACGCTTTTTAGAGGACAGCTTTGCATGAGTCTAAGTCCGACTACAGTGGTAGATTCCATGTCAAGTGATAAGATTGCAGTGATTGGCGATAGGGACACGGTCACCGGATTTCGGCTGGTCGGTGTGAACGAATGTGCTGTTCCAAAAACACCTACAGAAACTCGTGATTTACTCTATCAGTATTTCAGAGACCCTACTATGGGACTCGTAATCATCACTGAACCTTTAGCTGCCGAAGTGGAGGAAACAATCGTTGAGCTTTCACAGTCCCCCGTACCAGTTATATTGTTGGTACCAGACAGAAATGGAACCACTGGCGCCTATGAAACAGTACTAAAAGAACTGATTCGCAGAGCTGTTGGAATCGAGATTAACATATAGTCCAAGACAAAATCGGAGATATTGACATTGACCAAAGTAACTGGGCGTATTGAAAGTATTGCAGGACCTGTCGTCAAATGTTCAGGTATACCTGCTGTGCGTATGTATGAAGTCGTCCGAGTTGGACACCAGCAACTGATTGGTGAAGTTATTGAAGTTGGAGAAGAGGAGTTTACAGCCCAGGTCTATGAGGAAACGTCTGGTATTGCACCAGGTGAGCCAGTAGTAGCCACAGGAGACTCCCTTTCAGTAGAACTTGGTCCGGGCCTTTTGGGATCAATCTATGATGGTATTCAAAGACCACTTCCTGACCTCAGGGAATTATCTGGTGATTTTATTACAAGAGGACTAAGCGTTGAAGGTCTCAACAAGGAAAAGAAGTGGGAGTTCAGACCTTCAGCAAAAGTAGGAGACAATGTTGAACCTGGTGATGTAATTGGTGAGGTCCCTGAAACAGGTATAATTACATCCAAGATTCTGATTCCCTTAGGTGTAAAGGGAGAGATAGTTGAGCTGGTAAAGAAGGGTGAATACACAGTCAATGAAACTATCTGTAAAGTGAAAGATCAACATGACGATGTCCATAATGTCATGATGATGCAGAGAACTCCTGTAAGGGTAGGTCGACCCTTCAAAGACCGTGTAGGAATGGACACGCCTTTGGTGACAGGGCAGCGTGTCATTGATACATTCATGCCCCAAGCTAAAGGTGGAACCGGTGCTATTCCTGGAGGTTTTGGGACAGGAAAGACTGTAACTTTACACCAGTTTGCCAAGTGGGCTGACGCACAGGTCGTTGTCTATGTTGGTTGTGGTGAACGCGGAAATGAGATGACTGAAGCGCTTGAAGAATGGCCACATCTCAAGGACCCAAAAACAGGTCGCCCTCTGATGGAACGGACAGTCCTGATTGCTAACACATCTAACATGCCAGTTGCGGCACGAGAAGCGTCAATCTATGTTGCAGTCACTATTGCTGAATATTTCAGAGACCAAGGTTTCGATGTTGCCTTGATGGCTGACTCCACTTCTCGGTGGGCTGAAGCACTACGTGAAATCTCTGGTCGTCTTGGTCAACTTCCCTCTGAAGAAGGGTATCCGGCATATCTTGGGTCACGACTTGCTCAGTTCTATGAACGTGGTGGTCGAGTAAAAACACTTGGCTCAGAAGAGAAACTTGGTTCAATTACACTCTGCGGAGCTGTTTCGCCTCCCGGAGGTGATTTCTCGGAACCAGTTACTCAAGCAACGCTCAGAATTGTGAAAGTATTTTGGGCTCTTGACAAAGATCTTGCAGCTAGAAGATTCTTCCCTGCCATTAACACATTAACAAGCTACTCGCTATATTTCACCACACTTGAGAGATGGCAAAGAATGAACATGGGTGATGATTGGCCTGCGTTAGTCAAGGAAGCACTTGCTCTCCTACAGAAGGATCAAGAACTAAGAGAGATAGTACAGCTTGTGGGACCTGATGCACTTCCTGAGTCCGAACGTGCGATTCTAGAAGCTGCACGTATGATTAAGGAAGACTTTCTGACACAGAGTGCACTTCATGAGATTGATACGTACTCTCCCATTGGTAAGACCTATCGTATGCTGAGGATTATTATCATCTTTGCAAACAAAATGACAGAGGCTGTAAAGTTAGGTGTACATGTCAAAAGAATCTTGGAGCTTAGTGTTCTGGACAATATTGCTAGGATGAAGATTGCACCTTGGGACTCATACGATGAAACAATGGATGCTATCGAACGAAAGATGGATGGAGAATTTCAATCACTCTTTCAAGAATTATCTGAATCAGGTCTAGTGTACCAAGAAAGTGCATAAAAAAATGTGAATCAGCCCCAAAAATCGTTCCCTTTATGGGTATGAATGTGACTTGGTAATTAGAAATGTCGCCAGAAGATCAGATTAAAGTCTTACATGAAATCATCAGAAACTGCACTTTGTGTCCTCTCCATCGTACACGCACGAATGCTGTTCCCGGTGAAGGCTCTGCGAGTGCACGAGTGATGTTTATAGGTGAAGCACCTGGCGCAAGTGAGGATAAGTCTGGACGTCCCTTTGTAGGGAAATCCGGTGAGCTTCTCACAGCAATGATGCAAGAGATTGGCATCAAAAGAGATGATGTCTTTATTACATCGATTCTGAAGTCGCGCCCTCCTCGAAATAGAACACCCATCCAGGCTGAGATTGATGCCTGTAGACCGTACCTTGAACAACAGATTGCGATAATCAATCCCAAGATCATAGTACTCTTGGGCGCTGTAGCAATTTCCTCTCTTATCGGTCCTTGGAAGGTTTCCGAAGCCCATGGCAGGTTCTATGAAACCAAAGGTCGAACATACTTCATGACCTACCACCCCGCAGCTGCGTTAAGATTCCCAAATGTAAAATCAACAATGAAAGAGGATTTCCTGATTCTAAGTAGAGAACTTGTTTGAGTGGTCATTATATCTAGTAATGTTCACTTCCTATTGTGAGCCATATGGTATGTTCCCTGCTTCTTCTACTGGAGTTGCCATTTGAAGTTCAACTGCCCGACGCATGGTTGAATACAATTGGCGAGATACTCAACGTAATCTTCGCACTAGTTATTCGTGGGTATCTTATTTTCATCCTGATTGGGATGATGATATATGCAACCAGTCTTAGTGATGGCCTTGCAAAATCCTTGGTGATATTAGGGATTGCACTTTATTTAGGTGGCCCTATCATCATCAATATTTTCGGATATTTCAGTGGAATCGAAGCAATCACCCTCGAGGGTGCAACAAGTGCTTGGCTCCACCTACTCGGAATGACTGATGCTGAGTTAATATCAACACTAGTCTGGTTGGGAGATGCAGTTGCTGCTATCTGCATGCTTATTGGAGCTATTCTCTACTTCACGCCAACTGCAAACGATATGACCGGAAAGGGCAAGTCTCTGATGGTACGAGCCTTAATGTTGGCCCCAATTCTTGCCTTCTTTCACGTTGCTGCATGGTTATAGAGCTCTTCGCAACTCTTAAAACTCCCCTGATTTTACGACAGTGAAGCACTGATAGAATGGTAATGGCGGTTTCCAAAATGTCTAAAGAATCCTCAATCGTGTATAGAACAGTATCTGATGTCAGTGGTCCATTACTTGTTGTCGAAAACACGCATGATGTATCATACAACGAAGTTGTAAAAATTCGGTCCCCTGCTGGGGAACTATTAACAGGCACTGTTCTAGAAACAGGCAAAGGTCGTGCAATTATTCAAGTCTTTGAAGGAACAAGTGGTCTTGATACAGATACAACAGCTGTACGATTTACCGGCGACACGCTAAAGCTACCGGTCTCGTCCGAGATTCTAGGTAGAGTTCTTGATGGCGCTGGAAATCCATTGGATAAAGGACCCCCACTTACTGCTGAGGACCACTGGGATATTTATGGTTCTCCCATTAATCCATATGCACGACAATATCCACGTCAACCTATTCAGACAGGTGTTTCTGCGATTGATGGACTCAACACTCTAGTTCGTGGTCAAAAACTCCCAATCTTTTCAGGTTCTGGACTTCCTCACAACAGACTTGCGGCACAGATTGTTAGACAAGCTGAGATTCCTGGTGAGGAGGGTGAGTTTGCTATAGTATTCGCTGCGATGGGTATTACTGCCACTGAAGCGCAATACTTCATGCAATCTTTCGAAGAAACAGGTGCCCTTGAGCATACTACACTCTTCTTGAACTTAGCAAATGACCCCGCTATTGAACGTATCATCACACCACGTGCTGCTCTCACTGCAGCTGAGTACCTAGCATACACAGCTGATATGCATGTTCTCGTCATCCTCACGGACATGACAAATTATGCTGAGGCTCTTCGTGAAATCAGTGCCGCGAGGTCTGAAGTCCCTGGGCGTCGTGGTTATCCAGGTTATCTCTATACAGACCTCTCTCTTATCTATGAACGAGCTGGTCGTATACATGGACGAAATGGAACAATCACGCAGATGCCAATTCTATCCATGCCTCAAGATGATATGACTCACCCCATTCCAGATTTGACAGGTTACATTACCGAAGGTCAGATTATCGTTGGGAGGGGACTGCATAGGCGTGGCATCTTCCCACCAATCGATCCCGGTCCTTCTCTGAGTAGATTGATGAAGGAAGGAATCGGTGAAGGAATGACACGATTCGATCACAAAGAAATTCAAGCTCAACTCTACTATGCATATTCTGAAGGTCGTGACCTTAGAGACCTGGTTGCAGTTGTTGGGTCGGAGGCATTGACAGACCGTGACCAGAAGTACCTCAAATTTGCAGACCGGTTTGAGGCCGAATTCATAAATCAAGGAGAATTCGAGGACCGCTCATTTGAACAGACACTGGATATTGGTTGGAATCTTCTGAGTGACTTCCCAGAAAGAGAGCTCAAACGTTGTGACCCTGAAACTATCTCTTGGGCCCGCGATAAAGGTGTCTACAAACCAAGCTAAACAGAGTAGTAATTTCAGCGCTTTCAAAGTTCGCTAACTGCCTAGTTTCCTCTAATAAGCATATAAAACTCTTGAAATCTTCACCCCTAGGCAGGGTGGGTGGTATTATTCGTCACCTATTCCGTGGTGGAGGTAGTGGTCCTTTTCCTTTTTTGAGCCAAAACTCCTAAGACCATCGGCCTTTAGCTGGCCTTTTATGTCCCTAGCTTGCGATGGACTAATCTCATTTCGTTTCATAAGATAATCAACGATTTCGAGAGCCTGTGATACAGTGTCACATCGTCGAATATAATCCACCACATCCGGTGTGAATGTTTCTCTGCCTCCCGCAGGGTCTGATTCCTCCGCCATTATCCGGACACCATCTATTTTGAATGTCTTTGTGGTTTTCTCTTCAAGTTCCTTACTGAGAGCGGGAAATACCTCCCGAAATTCACCATCTTCAGACATATTTTATCACCGTACAACTATAGCTCATTTGAGTCATAGTGTATCTCAAGAGTGATTTCTAAGAATTGACTTATGAGCTTTGCCGAGATAGCACTTGTCTTTTAATTGTCATTTGCGCAAAAAGGACCAAGGTAACTCCATTTGTAGCCTTTCTGCATCATTCGCGACTGATAGAAATGAGATTCCCGTTTCTTTCTCGGCTCGTCGCCACCCTCCGTAACCCCCATAGAAGGCCGCGGCCCGAATCACTTTCCCCAGTGACCTGTCACCTATGGAGAGCGCAGCTTGTATCCTTGCATTCCTTGGGTCTAGCGTTTCAATTGTAACCTTTGCCATTCCTTTAACCTCTTTTTCTACCATCTTCAACCTCCGGCGAAGTTCATCTATCGGTGGTTGAGGTTCCCGCTCCCATCTTGTCTGAGCTTTTGGAATGAATGGATTGATGCTTGCGGTCACCTTTAAACCCGAAGATCTTGCCAACCTAACAATCATGTCAGCTGAGGCCTTGACGTCATCATCAGTTTCTCCAGGTAGACCAATAATGAAGTAGAGTTTTAGTGAATTATATCCAGAACGAACAGCTATGTCTATAGCCTCCTCAATCTCAGAATCCTGTAATCCTTTCCCAATGGATTCTCTTAATTTTGAAGATCCCGTTTCTGGAGCTAATGTTAGTGTTCGTTGTCCACTCTTGACCAAACATCTCAAAAGAGGCTCACTCACAGAATCTGCACGCAGAGAAGGCACAGACACATCCAGCCCCTTGTTCACAGACCAACATACAAGCTCTTCCAATCCATCAAGATCCCCTAGAGATGAGCCAATCATAGACACTTTTCTAACTGGTGTGACTTCTGTTCCCATATCTATAAGCTCTTTCAGTTTGCTCAAGCTTCTGGTCCTTCTTGGTCGGCACACATGACCAATAAGACAGAACCGGCATGAATGACCACAACCTCTAGTCACCTCAAGGAGGAATGACTTACCAAAAACTGGCTCAAGAGGAGAGCCGTCTGGAACATCAGGAACAATCTGAGAGATAGGATACTCTAGGGAGTCTAGATTTACTATGACATTCCTGCCGACTCTTGATTTTGGTATAGCAGGTATGTAAACCCCGTTCAGCTCCGCCAATCGTGATAAGGCATCTTTCCGCGAACTAGCAGACGCTACCACATCTACAATATCATGTACGATTAGATCGCCTTCCCCTAGTACAAAGGCATCTACAAAGTCGACAAAGGGTTCAGGGTTTGCGGTGATGACCGGTCCTCCCACCACGACTATCGGGTCGTTTTCAGTCCTCTCATCAACAAGAATAGGTATATTTCCAAGTTCGAGCATCTGTAAAAGATTGATTATATCCTCTTCATATGTGAGAGAAAACCCAACAATGTGATTGTCTTTTAGAGGTCTTCGACTCTCTACAGACAAAGCAGGAGACAGAGTGTCATAACGAAAGTACCTCTCACAAGAAGTATCCTCTCTTGAGTTTAAAACCGCGTAGAATATGTGCAACGCAAGTCCAGTCATTCCTGCTCGATATGTGGAAGGATAACAGAATCCAAACAAGACATCGACGCGGCTTGAGTCCTTTACTATAGTATTGAACTCCTTGAGTGTATTGGATTGCAAAACCTTTCACTCTCTATCGATGTTCCACATCCATTACGGATTGGCCTTGGTTCGCAATAACGAGTTTGTAAGGGGCAATATCTTGTTTAACGATGACTCCAACTCCTGTCTGAGACCCTTGATGAAGTACTATTCCAGGGCTTATTGAAGTTCCAATACCTGTCTTTACGTCATCACCTATGATAGCTCCGAGTTTTCGTCTTCCTGAATTTGTGCGCTCATTTCTTACTGATACAAAGATGGAATGATTATCGTGACGAAGGTTCGCGGTAATCGTTCCTGCACCAAAGTTCGATCGTTGGCCGATTATCGAGTCTCCGACATATGACAGATGTCCCACATTTGTATCATCCATTATGATGGAGTTCTTAATCTCTACAGCATTTCCAATCTTGACCCTCTTTCCCAGTGAGGTATATGGTCGAATGTAGCAGTTAGGTCCAATCACAGACCCTCCATCTATGAAGACTGGTCCCTCTATGTAAGCCCCACTTTTCACAATCGTGCTCTCTTCGATGATTACATTACCTTTCACAACTGCGCCACTTTCAACTGTGCCATCTACTCGTTTTTCTATTTGTTCAAGATGTAATTTATTTGCATCAAGTAGGTCCCATGGTTTACCAATATCTAGCCACCATGATGGAAGGGAGTATGCTCCAACATTCCCTTTCACTATCAACATCGATATTGAGTCAGTAATCTCGTACTCTCCCCTTGCAGATAATTCAGTATTTTCTATTGCCTCCCACAACGGATTGCTAATCGCATAGATTCCTGCATTCACCAGATTACTAACCATCTGGTCTGGTGTAGGTTTCTCAATGAGTGTTTTTGCCTTACCTCTTTGCACTTTCACTATACCATACGCACTTGGGTTCTCAATTGCTTTGACAGATAGCGTCAAGTCATATCCTTTCTTTTTGTGCAGTTCTATCAAGCCCTCAAAAGTATTAGGACCGACCATCACATCACCATACATCAGAATTGCGTTACTCTTTCCCACGAACTTTTTGGCATAGCCTGCTGCGTGTGCTGTTCCCTTTCGTTCTTTCTGGTCAACAAATGATATTTTCATCTTCCAAGATCGTGTTTCAACAGCTTCACGAAGTTTGTCTGCATGGTATCCATAAACAACCAGGGTTTCTTTGATTCCAGCCTTTTCCAGTGCCTCCATTGTGTGGAATATCAAAGGTTTCCCAGCAATTGGTAGGAGGTGCTTGGGCTGATTGGCTGAGAGTGGTAACATTCTCGTTGAATCCCCTGCTGCAAGTATAACGGCTTTATTCATTGCTGGTCACTTAGCCCATGTTCTTTAGAGTTAAAGACTTTCCCGCAATTGGTCAAATGTCCGCATTGGAAAGTGAAGGATAAATCCCACCTCAAAACCTCAAAAACATTAAGATGGCGCAGTCATACACTGCGATATATGACTCCAGACTGCGATAAGTTAATAAGTAACTTTGTAGTTCAAATAACTAGTTGATTGAGGCAATTTCTATTAGAAAACCTCAACTAATTGACAAATTATCATGGGAAGGTATTCAAAAATGATGAGCGATCAACAACTAAAAGAAGAGCTCAAGAACATGAAGCTCACTAAGAGTCAGATGATAGTCTTAGATATTCTCAGAAGTAGCGGCAAGGGTGGCGTTACTCCAAAACAACTCTTGGACAAAGTTTCCTTTGCACCACGAACTGTCAGATATGCTCTTAGAAAACTCTTGAAGAAGAGACTAATCAAGCGCGTACCATGCTTGCAGGACATGCGGCAATGGATATACGTGCCTGCATAAACAAATGAAATTCCGACACTAGTAGCCTTACGGGCTATTAGTTGTCGAATAAACAACAACTTTGTTCAATTCTCAAAGCTTATAGTCTGATGTAAGGTTGGATTCCAATGCAGGGGGCAAAACCAATCGACACGATAAGGGTTCTCACCGGTGAAGAGGCAATCGGTGCTTACAAGGTTCTTAGCGATGAGAGCAGGAGACAAATTCTTCATGCCCTTAGAGCTCGACGAATGTCAACTTCAGAACTCATTGATTTTCTTTCAAAACAAGATCCTAACAAAGAGATCAAACCACAAACAGTGAGATACCACATTAAAGAACTAGAAAAGTGTGGCTTGGTCGAACAGGATGGCTATGAGCCTACTGGAAATGGAGACAGTCATATCATGCAGAAGCTCTGGAGAGCTACAGCTGAAAATGTTTTCATAGCTACCGGTGATATGGATAGTCTCCCTGAACGGGCAGAATCTGATTTGGATCGGACATTAGATATTGTCGGTACAATGAAAAAACTAGGCTTTGAGCTCAAAGATGAGCAAGAGATGAAAGAAATCGCTGAGGCAATGACGAAGCGAGATAAGATTTACCTCCGCGGTCTAGAGTTTGCTAAAGAGAACCTTCGCGAGATTTGCGAAATAGACCCTAAACTGTACGTATTGTTTCGTGGTACTCTCAGTATAGTCCGCTTGGAAGAGAATGATTACAAAGACTACTGGGAGCTTAGTCGTAAAATCACAGATGCTCTTCGTGAGGCATATAAGCGAGGTAAAGGCAAGAATCCTCTTGTGTATTAGCTTTTTGAGTCAGGATACCTTGTAGTTAGCAGACGTCTAATGCGGCCTGCAATTTTTGGTCCTACGCCTTTCACTTTTTGGAGTTCTTTCTGGTCTGATGAGAAGACTCTCTCCAAAGTGCCAAACTCCGATAGAATGGCTCTAGAAGTAACAGTGTCAACACCAGGGAATCCGGAGAGAATATATTCGAGCGCTTCAGCATCAGTCCCTTTTAGGTCTCCTGACCGTGTTCGTAGTGGTTTACTTGATTCCACTTGTTCAAGATGTGCAATCCTATAGAGGACATTTGCTGTTTCCTCAGGATTTCGAGTCCAGAGAATGGGAATTTGAATTCTTATTGCAATTGATGCTAAAGCTCCATAAATCGATGCAGGATTCACTGCTCGTAATCCAATTATCTGTTCGCCCTCAATAATCAGGACAGGTCGACGATATGCTGAACGTAATGCAGACAACTGAACAAAAAGACGACCATCAATGAGTGATTGTATAAAATCACCAGTTTCTTTACGTTCAATAGCCACATCTTCAGATGCCACATAGTCACCTATCTCAAGACTTTCTCCAGATATCTCAACATCAAGCCTAGTAAGCTCACGTGCGACAGCTGTAGGAAGCTCTCTAGAGTCCACAATAAGTCGTATGCGACCATCATCTTTCCTTGGTGCCATGCTCACAATAGGTTCTGAAACTTGCTCGACCTCGTCGCTGACGAAATCATCGAGACTTGTCTGTTTCTCCTCCTCTTCTTTCTCTGCTTCCTTGAGAGCTGAAGGCATCTTCTTCAACTTACTAATCACACTCCAATGGTAGAATTCATCATGAGTCCCTTTTGCTACAAAAATTACCACGCGCCCCGGAGAACGCCGTCCAGTTCTACCTCGTCGTTGTATATATGGCACGACTGATGGAACACAATCATAGAACACTACCAGATTGCATTCTGGTATGTCAAGCCCCTCCTCACCAACCTGTGTAGCAACTAAAACATTGAATTCATTATTTCGAAAACCATCGAGAATCTCAACTTGCTTTTTCTGGCTGAATCCTTTGTCTGTACCTCGAGAACTCTGCCCGACAAAACGACTGACTCGTGCATCATCAAGTTGTTCAAGGGTTTCGCTCACTTCAACAGCAGTGTCTCTAAAACGCGTGAATATCAGAATTCGAGAATCAAGATTTACCGAGAGCTGCTCACTCACGATTTCTAATATTGCATCAGCCTTTGGATGCCTATATCCTTTATCGATTAAAGCTTTAAGCAGACTCTCAAACTGCTTGAACTCTGATCTCGCTACTAAATCTTTGACACCTTTTGAACTCTTTTTGTTTCGAATCTCTTCATAGACTCCTTGAATATATCTATGAGTTGGCATCAAGCCCTGAGTTCCTACAAACTCCAAGAGATGAACAATTCGTAACAGCGCTGTGAGATTTCGAATAACAAGATATAGTCCGTGAGGTGGTTTTGTATACGAACCGATTTCCTTTCTGACCTCGCTCTGAGTTCTCAAAATCTCTTTTCGAGTAATTCGTCTTGCATCTGGAATGCTAAAACCTTGATTGATGATTGGTGTTCTATATACATCAATAATTGAATAGAGTATATCTCTCAGGACCTCAATCTCTGGAGGTATTGTTATGAATCGTATTTCTGAATCTACTGATACAATATAGTCATGGACATCTCTACTCTTCTCATCTCTGACCTCGACATGCGAAAGTCCTAGGTTCTCGCAGACTTCTTTGATGTTCTCAGTTTGATGACCTGGAGATGCAGTCAGTCCAAGGCTCCTTCTATTTACTCCCTGCTTTCCATACAGCTCTGCAATGAAAGTATAAGCGTAATTGCCAACTCCACGATGAGCCTCATCAAATACTACCAATGAAACAGGCTCTAGATTATAGCTTCTCTGAACGAGATCATTCTGCAAGGCCTGAGGGGTCATTACGATTACCTGCGCCTCTTTCCAATCGTCTTTTCTTTGATCTGGAGCATCATGTCCAGTCAAACATACAATCGATTCTTCGTCTAAGTCAAGGACTCTTCTCAAGTAGCGGGCTTGTTGATCCACTAATGGTCTGGATGGAGCTAAGAAAAGCACCTTGGAATCCGGATATTGCACCAACCGCTTTGCTGCAACAAGAGCTGCAATCACTGTCTTACCAAGTCCTGTACTGAGAACAATCATTGTGCTCTCTCCATCCGCAATCTCAGCGAGGTTGACTTGATACGCTCGATACTCAATGCTGTTCTGACGTATCATCGGTTCATCCACGTAGGACTCGGTATTTTCCAACTCCAAAGCCTCACGTATTAGCTCATTTCTATCTATCAGTGATAATACTCACTGTAAAAAGCCTCCTACAAACAAAAGAAATAGAGCAAGGAGTCAAGTTGAAATGACCACAACGACTAAGGAACCCATGCCCAGTGTCGAAGCAGAGCTATATGAACTTAGCATGCCAGGAAGACTGTTGGGAAAGGAAGTCCTAGACAATAGAGCCAGAAGAATTGGCATCGTACGAAGCATCAGGATTGCGCTCAACCCGACACGCTCAGAGCTTATTGTAAAAGGCGCCGAAGTAGAATTCCCCGTTGATTTCTCAAAAGTGGACGCAGTTGGAACTGTGGTTCAACTGAACTCTGTGGTGAAAGATGCAGAGGAGATTGAGGTTCATGATGTTATCCGTCTTCAAAAAGAGGTCCTTGATGACATCAAGTCATATCTGGGTACAAGATAGACACCACTTTTGATATAGTCGAAGGGTTTATTGTGGTGAGTGCAGATTTTCCACATCCGGAGGCATCTCCATGGATCTCACTGTGGAAAAACTAGCCAAAATGATTGATCACACGGTTCTCAAACCGGAAACGACCAGCGCAAAAATCAAGCAGCTGTGCGATGAGGCAACGATTTACAATTTTGCAGCTGTCTGCATAAATCCAGTCCATACTGCATACGCTACAGAACTTTTGACAGGCACATCTGTGAAAGTATGTGTTGTTGTAGGATTCCCTCTTGGAGCCACAACTCCTGAAGTAAAAGCGTATGAGGCTGCAAATGTTGTTGCTGCCGGAGCTCAAGAGGTTGACATGGTCATGAATATCGGTGCACTACGAGATGAAAACTATGACCTTGTTAAGCGCGACATTGAAGCGGTTGTAGATGCTTCTGGAGATGCTCATGTCAAGGTAATTTTGGAAACTGGCTTTCTCATTGATGACCAGAAGCGAAAGGCCTGCATGATATGCAAAGAAGCTGGGGCTGATTTCGTCAAGACATCAACTGGATTTGGTCCCATGGGCGCCACTCCTTATGATGTTAGACTGATGCGTGAAACAGTTGGTCCCTCGATGGGTGTTAAAGCAGCAGGCGGCATTCGGTCATTCAAAGATGCAATTCGTGTAATTGATGCTGGTGCAGATCGCATTGGGACTAGTGCAGGTGTCGCTATAGTTGAAGACTTTCGATGGGCTCAATATAGTGACTCATGGATGGCACCGGACAAGCCCTGTTGGACATGTCCAAGTCGGCAAGCCAACATGGCAAAGCAACCTAAGGAAGTCTACAAGTGGTACAAAGAGCGATGTCTCACCTGTCCCGATAAGGAACATAATGTCTTCACCGATTAGGGGGTACAAAATTGTCAAAATCTTTACTCTATTCAGATGCTCCGATTCTCCATGTATTTCTGAACGACAAAAGCATTCGTAGAGAACCTATCCCTCCTGACCTTTATAGACAGTATCTCGGAGGTAGGGGTCTTGGAGTCAAACTGCTATACGATAATCTTACTCCAAAGACAGAAGCACTCTCTCCTGATAATCTGCTTGTGTTTGCAGTGGGGCCTTCGACAGGATCAAGTGTACCAACAGCAGGACGGTTTGTAGTGGTCACAAAGTCTCCAACTACTGGTACAATATTTGACTCTCACGCTGGAGGATATTTTGGAGCACAGCTAAGACGTGCAGGCTTTGCAGCAGTAGTCTTTCACGGAAAAGCAGAGGCTCCTGTATATCTTTGGATTAATGACGATGAAGTTGAAATCAGAGATGCTTCTAAGCTCTGGGGCAAGGACACCTATACCACAACTGAAGAACTCCTGTCGGAAACTGATCCAAAAGCCCAAGTTGCATGCATTGGCCCAGCTGGTGAGAACCTTGGACTGATGGCTGCTATTATTACTGACAAACATCGTGCAGCAGGCCGTGGAGGGGTTGGAGCTGTTATGGGCTCGAAGAAGATCAAAGCTGTGGTAGCAAAAGGCACTGGCGAAGCCGGAGTTCATGATCCTGAGCGACTCAAAGCAGTAGTAGAACGGGCTCGCAGACTTATCAAGAAGAATGCTGTGACCGACAAATCGCTTCCCGTATATGGCACACCTGTGCTTGTGAGCGTGGCAAACGAACTAGGAATGCTTCCTACTCACAATTTCCAAGAAGGTACATTCAATGATGCTGAGGGCGTGTCTGGTGAAAAACTCCTTGAACGGTTCTCAGCAGGAACTTATCACTGTCATGGGTGTCCTATTGGATGTGGTCGTGTGAGTCTTATACAAGGCAATAAGGTCGGAGGACCTGAGTATGAGTCGCTCTGGGCTCTTGGACCTCAGTGTGGAATAAACGACCTTGAATGGATTGCCATTGCTAATGACAGATGTAATCGCTTAGGTCTGGATACAATATCCACTGGTTCTACTATCGGAGCTGCAATGGAACTTGTCGAGAAAGGGAAGCTTGATGCACCTCTAAGATTCGGTGATACAACTGGTGTACTTGATATTATTGATGATATTGCCCATATGCGTGGTCTTGGGGCTGAGATAAGTGAGGGCTCCAAGAGACTCGCGATACGGTATGGTGCACCTGAGCTTGCAATGCAGGTTAAAGGCCTCGAACTTCCTGCATATGATCCACGTGGTGCTCAGGGACACGCTCTTGGTTATGCTACATCAAACCGCGGTGGCTGTCATCTGCGGTCATATTTAATTGGTCCCGAGGTGTTGGGCTCTCCTGTACTTGTTGATCGTGACAGACCTGACGGAAAGGCTGACCTTGTGATGCTCTATCAAGACTTGTCTGCCGCCATGGACTGCATGGTTGTCTGTCGGTTCACAAACTTTGCGTGGACTGTAGATGACTATGCGGAGATGATTTCTGCTGGAACGGGACTAGAGCTCACTGGTCGCGATTTGCTTCGACTGGGTGAACGAATCTATAACTTGGAGCGTCTATTCAATCTCCGAGAAGGATTCACAGTAAAAGATGACACTCTTCCACCGAGGTTTTTCACACCTCTACCTGAGGGAGGTTCAAGAAAGAGAATTGTCCACCTTGATGTAATGTTGCCAGAATACTATAAACTTCGCGGCTGGGATAATGAAGGTCGTCCCACTAAAGACACTCTGAAGAAACTTGACATCCCTATAACAACAGGGAAATAGTTTTCCTGAGTGGCTCCAGTAGAACTTATGGAGATGGACCTAACTGGCCCGAGGAAATAAAAAACGACGGAAATTCCGAAGAAGTCATGCTCCGTATTTGACGAAGATTCGCTTCTTTTGGTGCGACAAATGTAATGTTCCTAGAATAGCCCTTACTGAATGTAGTACCTGTGGAACAACACCAAGAACCGTTGAGATCTCTCCACCAGGAGACCCGTTTCCTGCTATGGATGGTCATCTTGAAAAAGCGAAGAAAGCAATTGACGCACAATTTGGCGAAGGGGTTGGAGCAATAGTCCTCCCGTCCAACAAACCAATCGTTATGAACAAGGTTCCATCTCTTGATGCGATGTATGAGATAATAGTTGATGGCCATATCATTGGTCGATTAAGATTTGAAATCCAAAAGCGTGACTATACTTTTCTACTCTCCCTTGAAGGAGCACGTCGAATAGGTGCTGTAAGTAGGCAGAAATGGGTCACAATCTATGAAGGAGTTCTGAAATATCTAAAAGATGGAGCCAATCTTATGGTTCCTGGGATTGCTGGTTGCGACTCAGAGATTCAGGTTGATGATGAGGTGTGGCTAGTAGACCCTGATGGTATGGTGGTCGGTTCAGGTATATCCCGGATGACAGGAGAAAGTATGGCAAAAGAGAAGAAAGGTTTCGCTGTGAAGACACGATCCGTTGCAGACCCTGCTCCACCTTCAGATAATCCGAAAACATCCACATGGGAAGATGTTGTGAAGGCCAATCATAATGATTTGGTTATAATTGAAGAGGAAGCCATTTCCTTTATAGAACGGACTGCTAAGAAGAAAGATATTCCTGTAGTTGTTGGTTTTAGCGGAGGCAAAGACTCACTAGCCACATACCTAGTCGTAGAGAAAGCAATTGGACTCAGCCCACCTATCTTCTTCATGGACACAGGCATCGAACTCCCAGAAACAGTTGAGTACATCAAGGATTTTGCAGGTGCAAGGAAGGTTCCAGTCGTTGGGCAAGAATCAGGTGATCGATTCTGGGAATCAGTTGATGTGTTTGGACCACCTGCTCGTGATTTTCGCTGGTGCTGTAAGGTGTTAAAGCTAGGACCTGCAGCCACTTCGATTGCAGATGAGATGGGTGGAGAAACATTGAGTTTCATGGGACAACGAAAGCTGGAGTCCTTCCAGCGGTCCATTGAGCCCCGAGTGACTGAGAATCCATGGGTTCCTGGGCAGATTTCTGCCAATCCAATCCAGAATTGGAATGCGCTCGAAGTCTGGCTTTATATCTTCAAAGAGAAGGCTGCTTTCAATCCGTTATATAATCAAGGATACCATCGAATGGGATGCTATCTCTGTCCCTCATCACCACTTGCTGAATTAGAGAGCCTACGGGAAACTCATCCAGAGTATCATGCTAAATGGGCTTCTATGATGAAAAAATGGGCAGAGAAGTATGGGTTTCCAAATGAATGGATTGAGATGGGTTTCTGGAGATGGAAAACACTACCCAAGGGGCAGATGAAACTGATTAACAAGCTTGGTCTTGATATTAAGCCTGACCGCTCCAGTCCCGGAGAAAGTCTTGAGCTTCAGGTGACAAAGGGAATCGCACCATGTACGAAATCAGGATTTAGTCTAGAGGGTGTTTTTTCATCAGGGATTGATATAAACCGAGTTTCAAAAGTACTACCTATATTAGGTAAAACAAAGTTGTCCGAAGAGATGGGGGCTTTGAGAACAACCGCAGGTGAGAATAGTATAGCCCTCTTTAGTTCTGGTTCTGTGGTTGTCAGGGGACCTGATGAAAAAACTGTTGATCGACTTACCAAAAAAATGGAACGTGCAGTGAAGCGAGCTATATTCTGCCAAGAATGTGGTTCATGTGTCCCTCAGTGTGAACATAGTGCACTATCTCTGAGTGAGGGCAAGATTTCAGTTGATGAAGATAAATGTACAAACTGTCTCAAATGTGACACTTGGCCTTGTCCAACGTACCTGTCTTAGTGAAAGAAATGTCTACGATTTAAAGAAAGTAAGCTAAGACACCCCTTTTTGTAACAGCAAGGTTATTATTCCGACTATCAACAAAAGCCTAGGTCGAGTGTGAAATGCTATCAGCGATAAGTTTGCACATATACAGGTACCGCAAGTACTTGGTGCTCACACTTGTAATCTCACTTATCGCTATCCCTATCGCTGATGTCTTAGTCATACAGAGAGATCGAAATCGAAACGAGATGTATGGTGAAGCTTTCTGGATCTATGGATTCGGAGTCTACACAATGAATGATACTTATCTCGCTGAGTCTATGGAAAACTTGGGTTTCCCCTATAACGATGGTGAGCATGTTCTACCACCTTACTTGAGCCAAGTAGAATACGAGTATCCAGTCTTTGGCTTCATATTTTTTGCAATAGCTACGTGGATGTTCCCAGGAGCCGGAGGGCTACAACCATTGTGGCTTAATTTCCTCCTTGTGCTTGTGTTTAACCTGAACCTTGTCTTGTTATCCATTCTTCTCAAAGAAAAACTGCAAGAGAAACAATGGGCACGCATGTTCTTTGCAGGATACTTTGTATATGGGCTCATAATGTCAGCTGGTGGCGGCAAACTTGAACCACTTGTAGACTGTCTTTTGCTAATGTCGCTTGTTCTCTGGCAGGAAAATCAGCATGGAAAAGCAATGTTTACACTAGGATTGAGTGTTCAGACTAAGGTATATTCCGTGGTGGTCTTTCCTCTCTTTTTCCTCATCAACCCTGTTTCATCAATTTGGTTCATCGGATCAATGTTTGTTTCTGTGATTCCATCATTCTTCGGAGCCAGCTTTGAATCTCTTATCTCACACTTTCTCAACTTGTCCAGTTATAGTGTGTATGTTGTCAACTCCATGTTTCCAGGACTTCTATGGGCTACACCCAGACTACCAACCACACCATCAGATCCGATAACTTTCTACTGGTGGCCACCTGCAGCAATTCCCCTAATCATTTATGTCCTATTCATGCTTCTGACAATCAAGCTGTATCTACCAACAAGAAAAGATCTTGAAGGGAAATCTATTAGACAAAAATTACTAGAACTCAAATATCTCTACCTCTACTTGCTGCCAGGCGTTCTCTTTGTATTTCGTTGGGTTATGCCATGGTATCTATATTGGCTGGCACCAGTTGTAGTCCTCTTTGAAAAGGATGAACATGCCTCTGGGTATATGAAAGAAATGGCAATTGTAGGATTTCTCTATACATTCGGATTGGTTTGTAATTGGCCATATTTCAGCGGTGATCCTGGTCCTCTACGTGATTTTGTGGGGCATTTCCCACTCAGAGAAGGCACAGTCTTGGGTGTGATGCTTATTGCGATTCTTGCAGGGTTGACATATGTGCTATGGAAATGGGAATTTGATAGAAGAGATAGGAGGATGAGGCTCGCACGAGAAGCTGAAGCTCGCGGAGAACTCATCATCTAACCTTTTTGCGAGGTGTTCCGTTCTCACGGTAATAATCTATTATACGTTCGCGAATCAATGTGGATGAGCAGAGACCATCAGCTTCACGTTTCTCTAGTCTTACAATCTTTGTCTTCATACCACTATGCGCCAAATGGGTTTCAAGTGAATCAATGTCTGTGTACTGATCATACCCTAGTGCAATGATGTCTGGTTTGATTTCAGAAACAATAATGGTGTGGTCGTTGGTGTCAAGACCGATCACAGCTCGGTCGACAAACTTCAATGACTCCACAATTTTACGTCTTTGTTCCTGAGGAAACACCGGTGGAGCGCCGCGTTCTCGTAGAATGGTCTTATCAAGGGCTATGACCACTATGAGTTCCCCGTCTTCTCCAGCTAGTTCTTTTGCCTGTTCAAGATAAGCGATATGTCCCAAGTGAAGTATGTCAAACTTTCCCGCTGCAAGGACTCTCTTTCCTTTCATTGGGATTGCTCCTGAGTGTTAGTCTTCATCTACAGCGAGAAATGTTTCGGCTTCAGTGATGACCTCGATTCGGCGTTTCGTCTTGGTTATTTGACTGACATGAACAAGTCCGTTTATCTCGAGTTGTAAAAGAGCCGCATTCAGCTCAGCTTCACTGGGTTCTGATCCGAGTTCTTTCTTTAACGCCCTTATGAGTTCATCATCTAAGATGACCCCTCGTCGCTTCTTCACTATATCGACGACCAAATTCGTCATAGGCATTGCATTCCACGGAGCCAATATCATCTCACCTCATTGCTTATCCATACATTGCATGCGCTGCAGTGTCTACTTCAGTTGTTCTGCGTAGAGTCTGGTCCATCTTCCGGTAGCGTTCTAGCATTTCTTTAGTCACAGAAGAATGCACTGATTCGATGGCATCTTCAAAATGTTTCCAAGCGACAACCTCTGTTTCCATGTCCTCTCTTAAGGCTCTCATTCCTGCCTCTCTGCAGATTGCCTCGATGTCGCCACCCACATAGTTCTCTGTCATTTCAACGAGTTTAGTGAATTGTTTTTTGACACCAGCTTCAAGTGGCATTCCCTTTGTATAAATTTCAAAAATGGCTTTTCTACTTGCAGCATCAGGTGCATCAACATAAACAAAACGGTCAAATCGACCAGTTCGTAGAAGCGCTTTGTCGATTAGTTCTGGACGATTAGTAGCTGCGATAACAACAATATCTTTCATTGATTCCAGTCCGTCCATTTCTGTCAGGAGTTGGCTAATTACTCTCTGATTGTGTACCGCACCAGGACCATCTCCTCCAGCACCTCTTGTTGGTGCCAGAGCGTCAATTTCATCAAAGAAGATAATAGCGGGTGCAGCAGTCCGCGCTTTTCTGAATATCTCTCGAATGGCTTTTTCACTCTCTCCGACCCATTTTGAAATTAGCTCTGGGCCTTTTACGCTAATGAAGTTGGCTTCACTTTCAGTTGCTACGGCTCTTGCTAAGAGAGTTTTTCCACAACCAGGTGGTCCAAAGACAAGAACTCCTTTTGGTGGTGTGATGCCTAGTCGTTTGAATGACTCTGGTCTTTTCAAAGGCCACTCTACGACCTCTTTGAGCTCTTGCTTTGCTTTTTCTAAACCACCAATATCATCCCATTTCACATCAGGGACTTCGATGAAGACCTCTCTCACAGCAGATGGCTGGATCTCCTTCAATGCCTCTAGGAAGTCACCATTGTGAACCTCGAGCTTATCCAGTACATCCTGTGGTATCTCTTCTGCTTCTAAATCGATTTGAGGAAGGTATCTTCTAAGAGCCTTCATTGCAGACTCTCTACAGAGCGCCTGAAGGTCCGCACCTACAAATCCATGAGTGATTTTTGCTAGATTCTGCAGGTTAACAGTACCATCACCTTCCGTGGTCAATGGCATTCCCCTTGAATGAATGAGAAGTACCTCCAATCTTCCTGTTTCATCTGGAACTCCAATCTCAATCTCCCTGTCAAATCTGCCTGGACGTCGAAGTGCTGGATCAAGTGCATTCACACGATTTGTGGCTCCTATCACTACGACCTGACCACGTGCCTTGAGACCATCCATAGTTGCTAGTAGCTGAGCTACCACTCGGCGTTCAACTTCACCCTGCACATCTTCTCTCTTTGGTGCAATAGCATCCAGCTCATCAATGAATATGATACTTGGAGCGTTCTCCTCTGCTTCTTCGAAAATCTTCCTTAGTTTCTGTTCAGACTCTCCATAGAACTTAGACATGATTTCGGGACCGTTGATATGAACAAAGTTTGCCTCAGACTCTCCAGCAACCGCTTTCGCTAGCAGTGTCTTACCTGTACCCGGTGGTCCATGAAGAATAAGACCTCGTGGTGGGTCAATTCCTAATCTCTTGAAAATCTCTGGATGTTTCATCGGGAGTTCGACCATCTCTCTAATCCTCTGGATTGCATCAGATAAACCACCTATCTCTTCATAGGTCACTTGTGCTGCACCTACGACATCTCCTGTGGGTTTCTCTGCAATTGCGAGAATTGTAGAATGTTGCACTACCACTGTGCCAGCTGGTTTTATGGAAGTGACTTTGAATGGAATGGCTCTTCCAAGGATTGGAATAAATACGGTGTCCTGAGTGGTCACAGGACAATTCAGGAGCTTTCTCTTCACAAACTCTTCGAATCTTGGTTCTGGTCGAATTGGCACCGAGGTGGGTGCAAGTGTCACATTCTTTGCCGGTTCTTCATTAGCGCGAGCAACAGTCACTTTCTCACTAAGACTTACTCCTGCATTTCTTCTGATTCTACCGTCCATCCGAATAATTTCTCTACCTTTATCACCCTGATAGGCTGGCCATGCAATAGCTGCAGTCAACCTCTTTCCTTTGATTTGGATGATATCACCAGTCCTGACTCCCAGCTTCTCCATTGAAACAGCGTCAATACGGACTATGAACCTACCAATGTCCCTATGTTCGGCCTCTGCGACCTTTAGAATAATTTCGACCATTTCCTTGAGGCATCCTTTTACTCCATTAATATAGTATGAGAAACCGGACGTGATTCGTTAAATCATTGAAATTCGTCTAGTTTTTGCTATTCAATGTTTCTTTGTTTACCAATATAACCAGATACAGAACTTGGAACTATGACTCTATGAATGTTTACTGTCTGTTAAGGGATTTAAAGAGAGTCAAGAACACGTGGATTTCGCGCCCACTACATTCTAGATACTCTTTCTACTTCTACTTGTGATACTCCCTCAACAGCGCTTATGGCCTCTTCGATATCATCAGTACCGCCCAACGACTCATCTCGTGCAAGATTCATTCTGAGCGCTTTGAGTCCAAAAGCCACAGGCTGTGTTTCTGTAGCCCCCAGATCTGTTCCTTCCGGGATTACACTTTTGATTCTTTCGAGTAGATCATCTAGGTTGACTTCAATATCCTCAGGCATTATTCGTAGGGTCATTACAACTCGTGCCATTTCATTGCATCTCCAGAGTTGGTCTATGGCCCTTCAAATCCACAGTTGGGACAAGTGTATCTATTCGAGAATCGTCTACACGGTTCACAACGCCAAATGATAAATTCACCACATGAAGGACATTGGAATTTCACACCATTTTCCTGTGGAGAAACTGATGCGTGACAGGATGTACACCTGATAGCTCTCATAGTTGCCAAGTTATCACCAGAAGATTTACTGATGCATACTGCACCAGTTTTGGGGGCGTGCTGACGAGTTATTATAAATCTGTCGAAGTGTGATTGGTATCCCGAAGCATATATTCTTGAGTTGTGTCTTTATGTATGAAAGATGAAGGAGCGGATTAAATGGGCACGAAACTCGGCGATATAGTTGATGCAACACCCATTTCCTTGACTGATTTGTCTGGGAAGAAAATAGCCATTGATGCCTTTAACACAATCTATGCATTTCTATCAAGCATTAGACAACCAGATGGTACTCCATTGACTGACAGGCAGGGACGAGTGACTAGTCATTTGAGTGGGCTCTTCTATCGCAATATAAACCTACTAGAGAATGGAATTCAACCAGTCTATGTATTTGATGGTGAAGCTCCGAAATTAAAAGCCCAAGAAGTTCAGAAGCGAAGAGAGATACGTGAAGCCGCTTTTATAGAATGGAAGACAGCTCAAGCAGAAGGAAGGATTGAGGATGCTCTAAAAGCTGCAAAAGGAAGCTCGAAATTAACTACGCCAATGATTGAAGAGAGTAAGAACCTACTCACAGCATTGGGAATCCCTGTCGTCCAAGCACCTTCAGAAGGTGAAGCTCTAGCAGCGCAGATGGCTCGTGATGGACTGGTGTGGGCTAGTGCAAGTCAGGACAATGACTCGCTTCTCTATAATTGTCCCCTAATGATTAGGAATCTGTCTCTGTCTGGAAGACGGAGGGGTGGGCGTTCCTCAACACCTAAGATGATTTCCCCCGAGCTGATAGATCTCGATAAAAATCTCCGTCTTCTAGGTATCACTCGAGAACAGCTAATCGATATTGCCATTCTGGTCGGTACTGACTACAACGATAGTTTGACTGGAATTGGTCAGAAGACCGCATTGAAGCTTATTAAGAAGCATGGAGCTCTAGAGGAAATCAAATCGGTTTTTAAGAAATCCAAGAATCCTAAAGACAAGGACAAGTTCGAAGAGCTTCAAAAGATTCCATATGATGAGATTCGAGATATTTTTCTCAATCCTCCACATGTTGAGATTTCAACACCAAAGTGGTCAAATCCTAAATCTGATGAGCTGCAGAAGATATTATGTACTGAACATGATTTCAGTGAGCCACGAGTACAAAAGTCGCTTGAAAGACTTGCAAGTGCGCTTGAAGAACTTCGTGGGGCGACTCATCAGAGTACGCTTTCGGACTTCTTCTGACTTCCGTGACTGATATATAGTGACTCGACAAAACTGTAAGAGGAGAATGGCGGATGGCTCAAATGAGAGAGAGAATGACAGCAGTCAGAGCATCTATCTCTGACATAACCAGTGGAACCTTTTCAAGTGACAGTGGCCCTTATGTTATTTCTCCATTCGGGGTTGAACTGAGACGCGTCGCTATTGTAGGGTTTGTAGTTAACAAGTTCTACAGAGAGGGTGATGACACAGGAAAGAAACGGTTCGAGAGCATCACTGTAGATGATGGGACAGATACCATAGGAGTGAAGGTATGGGGAGAGGATGATGCCGCAGTGCTTGAGGGAATGAAGGAGAATATTCTAGCACTTGTGGTAGGGCGGATTCGTGAGTACAACAATGAAGTCTACATCATGCCTGAGATAGTTAGGGAATTATCGGATCCAAACTACATGAGTTTGCACCTTTTGGAGCGTTACAGAGCCATTCTTGATCGCAGCGGGATATCACAAGCAGATACACTAGAGCAGCAGCAAGAACTACTAACTACAAAATCCAGTACAGCTGTTTCTGGGAAGCTCGCAAATGACATCATTGCATATGTTCGACTAGAGGCTCCTCCCGAAGGTATACCACTGAAAGATATTGTTGCATACTTTGAGAAGAAAGGGCAAGACTCTGAAAAGGTACAGACAAAGGTGTTCAATCTTGTCGCAGAAGGAGCTCTGAATGAAGTGAGCATTGGCCAATTCCGCACTTCTGATATTTGACGGATGATCGTTCCATCAGACATATCTGTCGAAGCAATACCTTCAATAACGAACAGGAGAGAGATTAAATATGGACGACTATGATAAGCTTCTGGATAGGGCACGGTCACAGGTGCCAGAAGATGCCTTCAAGAGATCAGGAGAACGATTCCAAGTCCCCAATGTTGAGTTGATGGTTCAAGGTAACAGAAGTATCTGGCAAAACTTTCAGGAAATCATTAATGTTCTGAATCGACCTGGAAA
>JAEORO010000013.1 GCA_016840855.1 Candidatus Thorarchaeota archaeon
CAATTGGCTATCTGAGGACAGAAATGTCCAGCGACGAGTCATAGTTAGACTGAGGAGCCACTTCCTGAACGCAGTTGTCTACTTGTGGATGGAGAATTGAGATGCTTGAGGTAATGCTGTATTTTGTGATGTATTTCTTTGCAGGATTTTCACTCAAGCTGGGAGATGACCTTCTAGATGAGCTCGATAAACCTCAAGCAGCATGGGTTCCATTGTCTTTCGCTGGAATTCTATTTGGTCTGCTGATGACAGTTTCAGAATGGGACTTAGTCTTACTGACCAGTATAGTAATTGGTGTTTTAGTTTCAGGAAAGGTAAACCGTCCCCAATTTATCGTGGGTTTTGTGATAATTCTTGGTATTCTATTGATAGTTGGAATCCCGATTGTACCAAACTGGTTGGACTGGTGGGCTTTGCTTTTCATTCTCTTTATGGCTGCAGTCCTTGATGAGAAGGGAAATGACTGGGCTGATAGAGAAAGGTCGCCACTGGTTTTCAAGTTATTCAAGTACAGATTCGTGCTGAAGATAGTTGTACTTGGCTTAGTGATACCTTGGCCAATGTTCCTTTCAGCAGCAATTGGACTTTGGGTTTTTGATATCGGTTATGAAACCACACGTATGTTACTAAAACGCATATCAAGAGAGGGTCTTGTAAGCGAGACTGCAACAGACGTCTAGAAAAACAGGCTCTAATTCTTTTGCTCTGGCGAAATTCACCCCGTCTTGACTTATCAAAGCAATTCCATTTGCACCACTCAGAATTGCATATTTGTCTGTTTCAATCTTATGATTGCCCATTGGTCGAGCGCATCCCAGGAGAAGAGGAACTTCTTTCATTCCAAGCCTTGCTACCGTCATAATGCGACCAATGTCCTCAGGGGCTGGCGGATTTACACCTTCCATCGATGTCTTCCTAAGAGGACTCAATGCAATTATGACAACTGCAGCGGGATTGCCTTGGGCAATTAAATCCAGGGCTTCAATTTCACCAGCTAGTTTTCCATAATCAAGACCAACAAGAACATGAGGAACAGTTGGTACCCCAAGCTCTTCTAGGATGTCAAGTGATCGACGCATCTTCTTGGGTCCATCATCTAGATGATAAATCTCCTTTGACACGCGCTCATCACCAATGACATCAAGCATTGCTGCATCAATTTGGGCTTCTGCTAAACCTTGAGCTGTCTTTTCACTGACCAGTCCAGTATGAACCACAATCTCGAGGTCGAGTTCAGATTTCACTCTTTGAATTGATTTCGTGAATCTTTCGAGGGGAACGTAGCCCTTCAAGTCTGATCCACCACTGATGAGGACACCTTCACCACCTATCTTCTTGATTTCACGACATCTATCAAACAGACCTTCAGGAGTAACAGTTGATTCCATGCCTTTCAGGAGATGTCCATCACAGTGTTCACACTTGAGCGAACATGATGTTCCTGTTACGCTTAGGGAAACAAAATTCTGAGGACCAACCTGAGTGTGATCATTAATTTGGTATGGGTATGCTGTTGGGCTATAGCATAGTAGATCATTGCCGTAGATAGTCAATCGTTGGTCAAATCCTTCCTTCATGAACTCTCGAAGATCGTCTGATGAAGCATGAAAGACTTTAGGACCATCATTGATTATGTTAAAGCTCAAAGGAGTTCCTCCAGAATATTCAGGTCATACCGGCTTTTAGGATTGTCATGTGTGCCACAGGACAACAAACAAGTACAGCTTGATTTCTCGTATGATGCAACTCCCTCCAAAACAACAGGTGGTGTAATGTGTCTACAGTTGAAACAGAATCCATTGACTTGTTCTTCAATGCTAAGAGCGTGGCAATTTATGGTGCTTCAGCAAGTCTGAACAGCGTGGGGCAAGCAATAGTCCAGAATTTCATCAAACCACAATACACTGGGAAAGTCTACGGAGTCAATCCAAAATACACGCAAGTTTTGGGCATCCCTTGTTATCCTACACTCCAAGATATTGAAGGACCAGTGGACTTGGTTGTTGTAGCAGTACCAGCTAGAATTACACCAAGAGTGTTTGATGATATAGCTGCAAAGGGAACAAAAGCAGTCATTGTAATATCAGGAGGGTTCTCGGAAACTGGTCCGAAAGGAGCTGAAATCGAGAATGAGATTGTCGCGATCGCGCAGAATAATAAGATTCGAATTATCGGTCCAAATTGTGTAGGTGTTGTAGATACACTTAGTCACATTGACACATTCTTTTTACCAGAGTATCGATGTGGTCGCCCAAAATCTAGTAATGTTGCGAATATCTCACTTGTATCCCAGTCAGGAGCCTTTGCCGCAGCAATATCAGACTGGACTGCTGAACTTGGTCTAGGAATCAGCAAGCTCGTCAGCCTTGGAAACAAGTGTGATGTTGATGACGATGACCTTCTTTGTTATCTGGGGGAAGACTCCACAACTCAGGTCATCTGCTACTATACGGAAGGCTATGACGAAACCAAAGGCCGCACCTTCTTCGATACTGCGAGAACTGTGACCCCACAAAAGCCAGTTCTGGTTGTGAAGTCAGGAAGAGGGCAGAGAGCAAGAGCTGCATCAATGTCACACACGGGATCTTTAGCAGGCTCTGACAATGTTGTTGATGCAGCCTACAAACAAGCAGGAATAATCAGGGCTGATAACTTCGAACATATGTTCGATATGGCGAAAGCTCTAGCTATGCAACCACCAGCCAAGGGCGATAGAGTTCTCATGGTCACAAATGGAGGTGGTCTCGGCGTGATGACAACAGATGCGCTTGAAGCCCTAGGTCTTAACATTCCCACTCCATCTGAAAAGCTCACGAACACGTTCAATGAGAAACTTCCTGCTTATTGTGCAGTGGGTAATCCAATCGATGTGGTCGGAGATGCAAACTCTAACAGGTACAATATTGTGTTTGAAGAGGCGATTGCGAGTGGAGAGTATGATATCTTCGTGGTTGGTATGTTATTACAGACACCAAGTCTGGATATGGACGTGACAAATGTCATTGCAAACCATCAGCGATCTTCAGGACTACCGTTTGTTGTTGTTTCTATGGGAGGAGGGTTTACAACAAAGGCAGGTGAGATAATGGCACTCATGGGTGTACCAACTTACGCTACAGGTGAAAAAGCAGCTCTTGCTACAAAGGCGCTTGCACAATATGGTGAAATCAAGTATGGAGCAAAGTTCAACAAAACAGTGGTGGCGGACAAACGATAAAAGGGATGGATATTCCAGCAACAATCGAGAGGTCTGAGTCGTAAATGAAAGAAGCGAAAAAGATTTTCAAAATGGCTCGTGAGGAGGACAGGACCTTTGTCCTCGAACACGAAGCAAAGGACATAATGAGAGCCTATGACATTCCAATTCCAGCTTATGCAACTGCAAACACAGCTGATAAAGCAGTTGAGAAATCTAAGACCATAGGTTTCCCAGTAGTGCTCAAGATTCTTTCCAAAGACATTCTACACAAATCGGATGCAGGAGGAGTGAAAATCAATCTCAAAGACGAAAATGCTGTTCGAATGGCTTTCGATGAGATTATGAAGAACGCAAAGAAATATGGAAAAGACAAGGGCATAGAAGTAGATTTGAGTCGTGGAGTGTTCATTTCTGATTTTGCAGATATGGGGACTGAAATCATCATAGGAGTAACGAAAGACCCACAGTTTGGCCATGCACTAATGACAGGTCTTGGAGGGATTTTTGTCGAAGTACTCAAAGATGTATCTTTTAGATTAATTCCATTCACAGAGGATGACGCTTGGGAGATGCTGAAAGAACTCAAAGCGTACAAAATTCTCGAGGGTATAAGAGGCGAGGGTCCTCGTGATGTAGATGCATTAATCAAAATCATGCTCGCAGTTTCAAAGATGGTTGAAGAGAACCCTGAAATAATTGAACTTGACTGCAACCCAACCTTTGTATATGAAAAAGGGAAAGGCGCTGTTGTAGTAGATGCGAGAATTTTGATAGATAATCCTGATAAAACTCCTAGTCATTGATTAGATTTTGTAGAAGAACCAGACCTCTCTTTAGATCAATATCCCTCAGGGGCACATTTGGTGATGTCTTTGTAGTAGTGGCTAGAAGTAGCAAGAGAGCAATCAGTCGTGGTACAAGACGAGCATACTGAAGTAGAAAATCCTTGTTTCCAGTTGAGTCCACAACGAGACCTTCAAGACGCCTCATCAGTAATTGGATTCTCTCCTCAACACCATTGTCCAATTTGAGCCCTCTGAAAAGACTCATAGCGGCTGATTCGTTTTGAAGGAAATCTGATGAAACTCCTATCTTTTCTAGCATTTGTAGAGATTCTACAATTGTGGAGTCATAGTGCTCCTCCTCAAGCCGTTCTATCTCATGTTTTACAGCTCGGAGTTGACCTAAGAATCGTAGTGAGTTTGTTAGTATGGTTCGGGAAGCTCCTGAGGTGGCAGAAGCCATTTCTGCTAGATAATCTCCATGAGTTTTCTCAAGGCTGGCAGCCACTGATGAGTTCAATCTTTTTTCAAAACCTGGTGAAAATCCAACACTTGCTGCTTTTGGCAGGATTGTGTGCATTCCAAGTCTGCGAATGACCGTTAGTGATTTGAAGTCCTCACTTGGAGTATAGAAGAGGAGTATTCGAAGAATATCGTATGCTGTTTCAAAGTCGGCTTCTGTTATCACACTACGACCTTGTCCCTTGCATGCAAAAGCACTGAGAAGAGTCCATGAAGACACGGAAGCCTCGCGAAGAGTTTCTCTTCGAGCTGCATCAGCAATCTCATGTTCTTCCAAGAAACGAATCAGTTTCTCTCCAGCGCCCGAGATTCTCTGTA
>JAEORO010000094.1 GCA_016840855.1 Candidatus Thorarchaeota archaeon
ACAGGTCTTCCAAGTGCCAAGGGAATCAAAGCTAAAATTGGATACCCGCTGTTCAAGCTACAGATAAGACGCATTGGAAAAGTGACTCAGTCGCAGATCGAGGAACATGCAAATCTCATGAGATGGGTGGCATTCTCAAAAACAGTCCCAGAACTCCCAATTGGCGCTGTCATACAGATGGCAACAGTATCAAACCTGTCTGCTGAGGTGATTAGGGCATACGAAGCTCCTTTTCCAGACGAATCGTATAAAGCGGGAGCAAGGATATTCCCATATCTAGTCCCTTCCGAACTGTCAAAGAACCAAAAAGTTTGGGATAATGTCCTTTCAAAATGGGAAAAACCGTTTCTCACAGCCTTTAGCGACCGCGATCCGATAACTAGAGGCGGCGAGAAGTACTTCCAGAAGATGATTCCTGGGGCGCAGAATCGAGAGCATGTCACAGTCAAAAATGCAGGCCATTTTCTTCAAGAGGATAAAGGCCAAGAATTATCACAAATTATTTTGGACTTTATTCACCAAGGCTGACAGAATCTGTAGTTTTTTCGTAGAAATACCTTCAGACTGTTAGCTTATTGATTTCCATGTATGACGCTTTCTAGTAACTACACTGGACCCAGAAACAGATCAACAGTCATGAATAAGTTTAGCAAGTCCTTCAAAGACATTAGTGTTGGTTCATGACTCATGATTGCACTTAAACAAGCCGTATCTTCTCTTGTTCAAGTGCAAGCTTTAATCCACTGACTGAATGTCCAGTAAATGAACACCAGAACTCTTCCAAGGTCTTACAGGGATAACCAGAACAGAGTGAACAGACTCTGTTTCCCTTTTCCTTTGCACAAAGTCTGATTTTACACTCAAGACAGAAGACATGCATTTTGTCGCTGTTGCAACCATTACAGATGAGGTCTGAAGGATTATACTGACATTTATCGTCTGACCACTTCTTTGCAGTTTCTTCAAGCAGCACCATGTTGTTGGTCTGAGTTCCAATGTATGCTGGACATTCTATGCAATCAATACCGCAAGGGGCTATCATTCTACTCATAATCAATAATCATCTGAGTTTACATATCAGGTTTCTACAAACATATGTCGGTACTACCAACTTCCGATAGATTCTTGGGCGAAGAATTCAGAAAATCGCTTTCATCACAAATCAGTACCCATTTCTTAGTCCTTTGAAATATTTTCTTCGCCATAGACTTTAATCACAATTCCATAAACCGCAGCATTATATTAGAGAAGCTCAACTGTCAGAATGTCAATAATTGATTGGTGCTACAGTAATGACCTGTTATTTCAAGAACTCCAGAATGAAAGAACTCCTCCGTGATGTTGAAGTTGAGGAAACTAAGGAGAATATTAAGAAAGTCGATAAGATTCTTCATGAAATGTTGAGTGTGGACTATCCGAACTGCGCCGCAACTTGGAAAGTGCTACGTCAGAAACTCGAATATGATGCTGATGGTTTCAAAGAACGACTAAGGGTTGCAATTCAAGCATCTTTGTAGACCATAAGAACAGCAGTTCGAACATTTCTTTCTGCTGTTTAGCTATGTTTTTTTGTACAAGTGACATTATACAATATTACGCTCAGGAGGTTCCGACTTTGGTGGTTGTCATTGTACTCATACAAGTAAAAGCAGGAACAGCGGGTAGTGCTTTTGCAGAGATTCAGAAAATTAAGGAAATTCAACACGTACACATGGTCACTGGGCCATATGATATCATTGCTTATGCCGATATACCTGTTAAAGCTGGTTTTCGTAAGCTGGTCGAAGACATTCATGATGCTCCCGGTGTGGAGAGAACTGAAACCTGCATGGCAATTTAATCAATAGATTGTCTTCACACTTCATCTCATAGGCGCCAAAATGTAGTGTGCAGTAGACAACCTATAGATGTTGAAGAAGTAATCCTAAATTTCTCTAAGGGATAGGCCCCACGACATAAACTCCCCCATAATCTGAAACCTGTTCATATACAACATATAGGCCCTCGCTATCTATCATTGTCTTGAATTCATCGGCTGCCCAGTAGAATTCATCGTCATCCCAAACA
>JAEORO010000095.1 GCA_016840855.1 Candidatus Thorarchaeota archaeon
AGGGTGCTTGTAATGTTGGATATGATTCATGGAGAATCTTTCAATGAGATTTTCATGGACTCCATGAAAACAATCACCTCTAAAGTTCATAAAATGATGACAGCTTTGAAGGAAATGGTAGATAAGACAATAGAAAAATCAGACGAATCTTTTGACCTCCTTGAGGTTCTCGTCAGACTTGAAAGGGAGATTGATGAAGACAACATTGTCATTTGTCGTCAAATTTCTGTAGCAACAGGCGGTGATTCCGATTTCATTTGTTACATGATGCGGAAAATCGTTGCAGAGCTAGAACATGTTTCAGATTATATAAAAGAATGTGCAGAGATTCTTGCGGAGATTTGATGATTCTTGATGCAAAGCGGGGAGCTATCAACATCAATACTAGTATTGATAGCTGGTATCCTCATTATTGGTGTGGCTATTGCGAAGATAGCAGAGAGGTACAAAGTTCCACATCCTTTACCCCTGGTTATTACAGGATTGATTATGGGAAGAGTGCTAGTGTTTCTAAATCCTGATAGTCCACTTGTACAAATTGCAGGCTTCGATTTCATCGCACAATTAACTCTAGCAACAGTATTATTTTATGCAGGTCTCACTTTGAATCTAAGAGACCTTCGTCTCTCCATTACGAATGTAATGCTTCTGGCTACAATTGGTGTACTTGCTACTTCATTAATTGGAGGGTTTGCTCTGCAGGTATCAACTGCTGCAATCGCAATTCCAATTGGTGTGGCTGCGTTTCTAATAGGAGCTATATTATCACCAACAGATCCTGCAGCTCTATTCTCTGTTCTTGAAACTGGGGGTGTGAGAGTCAAACGCAAACTATTCTCAATTCTTGAAGGTGAGGCTGTATTCAATGATGCAACTTCTGTTATTCTTGTAATCACGGTCTTTGAACCAATAGTAATAGCTACACTAGCAAATACCGTTGGGAGTACAAATTGGGGATTAATCCTTGGCGAATTTATCGCTAGCATGGGACTTGGTGTAATAATTGGATACATTGTTGCTAGAACTGTTGGATGGGCAATTCCAAAAGCAGGAGATGACACGAACGTTTCAATCCTTACCGCTACCACTCCATTTCTCGCATATGGTCTGGGAGAGCTCTTTACAATATTCTATATTCATCCAGGAGCTCTTGCTGCAGTGTTTACTGGCATTTTTATGGCAAATGCACGAAGGATGGGAATTCAACCTCTTCCTCAACGCTCGATGCGTAGAGTGATGAAGAATGTATCATTCTTCTTCGAGATTGTGGTTTTCATTCTTCTAGGATACACATTGAGTGTTCCGCTTATTGAAGGAGATCGATCAACAGAAACTATTGCATTCATTCTTGCCAACCCTGCTATCATGATACTTGGACTAATTATGGCAATACTAGTGATTTTAGTTGCTAGACCAATCTCAGTTTTTCTCGTTACTGCAGGAGATAGGGCAATGGGCCTCAGAGAACGATTCTTTGTGAGCTGGGCGGGGGTGAAAGGAGTCGCTAGTGCTGCATTAGCAGCTATAGCAGTCACAGTGATAATTCAAAAAACCTATGAACTCGAGGGAGTCGCACAAGTAGCTTACTTGAACGCAATAAGAAATGTCGTCCCCACTATTTACGCGATTGTCTTCATTGTTCTCTTAGTCAGTTTAATTGTCCAAGGTTTGACTACATCATTTTTTGCCAACTTTTTGGGATTGATTGAAGAAAAAGATGAAGCAAAGGAGATAACAGTTCATCGCGAAGCAACCAGACAAGCTCTTCTTCAATTAGTTGATCAATACACAGAGGGCAAGATAGACGCTGAGATGTATAGTAAGTTCAAGGCGGAATTAGAAGAAGAGATTTTCAACCTTGAAGCTGAACTTAGAAGAATAGTATCAATCAGAAGGAGAAGAATAAAGGAACTCGGCATCAATGAAATGATATTTAGAAAGAAACTGGAGGTTTACGAGAAAGAGTATGAGTCTGGAAAGATTTCAGATGCTGTATATCAAGATTTGAAAACACAATTAGAAGCTGAAATTGAAGAGATTACCAATCGAATTCAAAGACATGAGAGTCGAATTAAATTTGAACCGGACCAGACATAGCTCGTAATGAACAGAAATAAAGAAACCAAATTGGCGTGAGGGAAAACATATGTCACAGGAGAGGACTGATGCATCAACGGAGTTTATTGATTATAATGAATGCCTTTCAAGTCTTGGAGCAAATCCTGAGGGACTAACTGATGAACAAGCTCGACAACGTCTTGTTGAATTTGGTCCAAACAGTCTATCAATAGAGAAAGGTGACAGTGCCCTAATCATGTTCCTCAGACAATTCATGTCACCACTAGTTTATGTTCTAATTCTCGCAGCCATTATTTCACTCATCGGAGGTCATGCTGAGGATACTGTGGTTATTGGAGTCATTCTTGTGATCAACTCGATAATTGGTTTTACTCAAGAATGGCGAGCAGAAAAAACGATTGAGTCTGTCAAGAAACTTATTGAGGAAAAATCGATTGCGATTAGAAATGGCGAAGAACTGGAGATTCCCTCAACCGAGATAGTACCTGGTGATCTTTTACTATTGAAGGCAGGCGAAAAAGTTCCAGCTGATGCGAGAGTCATTTTTGAGAGGAATCTGCATGTTGATGAAAGTCTTCTCACCGGAGAGAGTGTTCCAATAAAGAAAGATGTAATCTGTTTGATAGATAAACCCCATTACTACGAAGAATCAAACAAAGTGTTTGCGGGATCCTTCGTCACCCAAGGAAGAGCACGAGTCTTTGTTGAAAAAACGGGAGACCAAACAGTTCTAGGAGAAATCAACAAAGAACTCCAAAAGGTAGAGAAAGAAGCAACATCAATTGAAATACGGTTAAAACGTCTTAGTATTTTCTTCCTAGGCCTTGCCTTCTCTTTTCTTATCCTCACATTACTTCTAGGCTTTTATCGACAAATAGAAACCTATGAGTTAATCCTTTTCTCCCTATCATCGCTCGTATCAGCCATTCCTGAGGGATTGATCGCTATAATCACAATCGTCCTTTCAGTTGGTGTCTACAGACTCTCCCGTAAGAATGTTATAGTAAGAAATCTGAGCGTTGTAGAAACTCTGGGTCTTGTCAATGTGATATGTTCTGATAAAACAGGCACTCTGACTAGAAATCAGATGATGGTCAGAAGAATGTTTACACCAAATCATTACTATGAAGTGAGTGGTGTTGGTTTTAATGTAGAAAGTGGGAGTATATTCCTTGAAGGATGCGGTCCAGAAGAGTGTCTGCGTTCAGACCATTTACATGAAGATATTGATGTGGAGATGAAAGTACCTATCGATAGAGAAAATCTCAGAGAATTCCCAGATCTAGAAATGTTACTGTCATATCTCGCTCTATGCAATGATTCAGACCTTTATACAGAGTGCTTGGGAGAGAAGGACCCGATAAAGAAATGCACAGGGGCAGATCGAATCTGGAGGGTTCGAGGCTCACCTACTGAAGCAGCCATGATAGTCGCGCTCGAAAAATCAGGGCTTCACAAGTATGTCCTTGATGAATCATGGCCTAGAATTTCAGAAATCCCATTCACTAGTGATAGGAAATTCATGGCAACGCTCCATAAACCAAGTCTGGCTGTTCAGGAAGACCATCCAATGCTAGCAAATCAAGATTCGAATCTTCTAATTGTAAAAGGAGCTCCTGAAAAAATAGAAGCCTTTCTCAAAAAGCCATCTGGTGCTGAAGGAGTTGTTAGCGATTTTGCATCTCAAGGTTTGAGAGTGCTAGCTTGCGCGATAACACACCTCCCAGAGGATCATCTTCAGATTACCGAAGAAGACCTAACTGATATGGAATTCATTGGAATATGTGGAATCAATGACCCGCCACGTGAAGGTGTTGTAGAGTACATCATGAAAGCAGAGAGAGCAGGCATTGATGTGATAATGGTTACCGGAGACAACGAGTTCACAGCAAAAGCTATTGGTAAAGAAGTCGGTATATTCAGAACAGATAGGAATGATCAAAGTCTTGTAGGAGATGCCATTGATGAGATGAATGATGATGAGCTTCAGCAAGCACTTGATCAACGCTCCAACATCCTTGCAAGAACAAATCCGATTCACAAACTAAGGATTGTCAAGGCACTTCAGAGTTCAGGAAAAATCGTAGCAATGACAGGAGATGGTGTGAATGATTCACCAGCTCTTCGCCAAGCGAATGTAGGTATTGCAATGGGCATTACCGGAACTGATATTGCCAAAGAAGCAGCTGACATTGTTCTTCAGGATGAACGATTCGAATCTGTAGTCGATGGCGTTGATGAAGGCCGCCATATTCTTAATACATTTAGAAGAGTTGTGCTCTTTCTAACATCGACAAACTTTGCTGAGAGCTTTGTAATTCTAGCAACATTATTGCTATTTGTTAATCCTGTACTTCTCCTACCTCTACAAATCCTTTGGGTCAACTTAGTTACTGATGGTATGTTAGACATCGCATTATCCCTTGAGCCAAAAGAGAAGGGTCTACTGGATCAACCACCTTCTTCAATGGCGGATAGAGTATTGTCTCGGCAGACCGTCTTAAGAGCTCTATTCTATGGAGCCGTAATGGCAACAATTGTTATGACAATTTATTTTCTATATCTTGGCCAGGATACAAAACTAAGGACAATGTTATTTGTAAGCCTAATTGTGACTCAATGGTTTAGTGTTCAAAATTGCAGGTCACCAGAGAAATCCGCATTCACACTTGGTATATTCAAAAATAAACTGATTTGGGCGGTGTATTGCATTGATATTTTTCTAGTTGCAATCTTGTTTGTAATTCCACCTTTGACTGCACTCTTTGAATTGGTCCCACTAGCTCCATTTGAATGGATTCTTGTTGTTGGACTAGGGTTACTTGTTTTTCTAATAGAGGAGATCAGAAAGAGAGTAGTAATAAGAATGCAGAAGTAATCGTTTGTACAATTTCTTAATTTAACTCCATGGAACCACTTTTTTGATCAGAAGATATTGCGTCGTCTCTAGACTGCAGCCGTTGCTTCCTAACATCAGTCCGACCTACAATCAATCGTACTAATCCATTCGCTAGAAGTGAGATGACTAAAAGAATTAACATCATTGAAAAAGTGATGCCTGGAAAAATGAAGACAAAAGCAGCCAGATTAAGGGTTAATATCCCAGCAAGCACTTGCAGCATTTGGATCCAAAGAGGCAATTCACCAAGAACTACACCCAATACTATTCGAGAGAGTCCAACAAGAAGCATTGCTATGGCGGGATAGATGATTAGAAGATCAGGTGGTAATGAAATAAACAAGAAGTCAATGACTGCAACAGCTATGGCGGCAACACCTGTGAGGAACATGAATATCCGAACATATGTATGTTCGTGCATAATGTAGATGCTCCATACAATCCATGCAATACCCATGGCTACTAAACCAAGCGACAAAATCTCAAGGGCGTAAGCAAAACTAAAGGCAAGTTCAAGGAATGAAACTAAAGCAACCACTATTACTGCAAGTCCAATTACATCATCAAGTAGATGAATCCAGGAATGATCTCTCGCCTCACTCATGTGCTTAACGACAATTTATGAAAAATTATCTCTTTCGGTCTATCCACATTAAAAACGAGTTATAGTTGGATTTTCTTGTAAGCGTCAGGAATCCTGATACCAGTCTTACCAGAGAAGACATCTCTAAGAAGCTCTACATGCTCATCCAAATCCTTAAGCAACTTGTCTCTGGCATGTTGTTCAATGTTAGGTTCGATACCCCAGATTGTCAGGTAGTTACTAACAACCCCTATTTCAATAGCACCTTCCTCAAAGTCCCGGAAGATTGTAAGCTTAACAAGAAACTCGGACTCATACATGTTCAGAATGTCACGAACACTCAGCATTATCAGATCAAGGAACCCAATGAGGTCTTCCAAATCTGGAGAGTCTTGAAGATTTCCACGCATTGTTTCTGTTAAGGTCTGTATCTTAGTAGAGGTATGACGAAGATTCTCAAACATGTGCATTAACTTGGTGAACTCTCTAATTGACGTTTCAAGAGCGGGGACAAGCTTGTCATAGAGTGTGACAAGGAGAATCCCTTTGGCGTTCTCACGGATATCAGAAAAAGATTCGAGCTTACCTAGTGGTCCATCCAAATGCTCGATCTGCATGATAGTGTTAGTCACTGCTTGAATGGCTTTCACAGACTTCCGTTGAATGTTCGCCCACTTCTCCACAAAAGTATCGAGCCCCTCGCGGAGGTCGTCAAGCGTATCCAAGTAATGCGCCATTATGTTCCAACTGTTTCTTCTTTTTTTGACATAAAAACAATTCTGCGGGGGCACAAATTGGATAGAATGAATGATAACGAACATTTCTAATTATCATGGAAATTCCAAAGTATTATTTGCTTGAAGCAAATATCATAGAATCGGTAATGAGGTATAGATCGAAAGAATTGAATTTGAGATTTATCTTTATGATATCTCTGATATTGACTGTTAGCATAGGAAATATAGAAGGACTAACCTATCACGGATTCTACTGGGGTATTGAGATTGGTGATAGGTTTTACTATCACATGGCACTGCGTTATCCAAATTCTAGAAACAACCTAGACCTTGATTATTATGTGATTGTAGATGAATTGCCTAACATTGATGAGAATATAACGAACATACCTAGAATCTGGGAGTCAGCAGCATATGAGGAGAATAATTTCTGTTCATTCTATTTGATGAACGATACAAGCACAAGATCTCAGACTGTTTCAGACGATCTCAGACGAAATCTACATTGGTCCGCTTATCCAGTCGGTAATTGGAGCCTAATCAATGATTTATTCCTCATGCCCACAAATACTAGCTTGTTTGAGGTTCAGACTTTTGACACTGCAGCGGAGTGGGGTTATACTCTAACCAGTATTGAAGAATTATTCGGAAGGAATGTAACAAGAACTCTGATGTATTCGAAGGATAATGGTGCAATGAACCTTTTCGAGTTGAATGAGTTGAGTTATGATGAATCATTCTACTCAGTTCGGATTACACTTGTTGGTGACCCTATTCCATTGCTCATAGTATTTGTAGGGTTATACATTGGACTATTGGTTGTTGCGTTAGTGGTCTTGATGAGAGAGGCTAGATAAGTTTGAGAAGATCCGAACGTGTGATGATACCCTGAATTCTACCTTGGTTCTGGACAAGTACAGCTTGGTAGTTTTCAAAGAGCGGAATGATAACATCAATCGAGGTGTTCCCATCAACCATAAGCACACTACTAGGACTCATGATGGCTTGAACAGAAATCTCATGAAGATTATGTTGGAGGTTTTGAATGATATCCCACTCAGTAATAATCCCCACCATCTGAGTTCCTCGCATAACTGGAAGTTGTGAATAGTTATTTTTCTGCATCAAGGATACAGCTGTCGATACAACATCACGTGCATCAATTGTTATTGGATTCGTTGACATGATTTCAGAACAAACCCTTCCTTTGTCAGAAGTTAGGACTTCAACAATCCGTTTGACAAGAGACAGTTTTGGATCAAGGGACCCATTTTCAAGTCTAGCAATATATGACTGCGAAACCCCAACCTTTGAAGCAACCTCCGCCTGAGTCATCCCCCTTCTTTGTCTCAGTTTCTGTATATCCTTTGCAGTGAGAATCATAATGGCAATATTCCAAATCGTAATATTAATTTATGTTTTCAATTACTAATAGGTATATTTTCCTCTCGTATCAGAAGCTATAAATGGAGATTCATCAGCGCCCGATGGAAAAGACGAGTTGATTATTATGAATTTGAAAGTCACACGTGGAGCTGGACCTTCTGTTGACAAGCTTCCAGTGGAGATTGTTGAAAGGAAGGGGAAAGGCCATCCCGACACCCTTTGCGATAAAGCAGCAGAGGAGCTTTCGGTTCGCCTTAGCGAATATTACATGGAGGTTTTTGATCAAGTCCAACATCACAATGTTGACAAGGTTCTGCTTGTTGGTGGACAGTCCAATGCTAAATTTGGAGGTGGGGACGTTATTGAACCGATATACATTCTAATGAGCGGTCGTGCTGTCGATGTTGTCGACAAAGATTACGAACGAATTGTTCCAGTTGGCAAATTTGCGGTACAACACACAAGAGATTGGTTGAGCAAGGATC
>JAEORO010000014.1 GCA_016840855.1 Candidatus Thorarchaeota archaeon
AGCTTTACTGAGTATTGAAACGCCAATAAGACCTGAAATGAAGGAAGCTATTAATATGGCTACCTTTGCTCCTGCTAATGCGTTTCCTGTCAATGCAAGAGACGAAATAAAAATCGATATCGTAAAACCGATACCTGCCAAGAATCCAATACCAATCATAGTCTCCCAATTGACATTCTCAGGCAATTCAGCGATTCCAAGTTTTATTGAAACCCACATGAATGATAGTATGCCTAGCGGCTTTCCGATCGTTAGACCTGCGATAACTCCTAAAGAAACAGGATTCAGTATTTCATTAATTGAGAGTTCAAAAATTGCGATTCCTGCATTTGCTAGCGCAAAAATCGGTATTATTACAAATGCTACCCATTTTGCTAATACATGCTCAGCAAGTTGAAGTGGTGTTTCTACATCCCGACATGCCAATCTCAATGTTTCAGATGTTTCTTGAAACTTCTTGGAATCAATATTTTCCACACCATCTGGTGAGGTATCTTGAATCCTTCTAACGAGTCCTGTGCTAATGGAAACGAATTCTGTGAAATCAATCTTCGTCGTTGCAGGTATTGCCAGAGCAATCAAGATTCCTGCGATTGTTGGATGAATTCCCGATACTAGGAATTGAAGCCAGACCAATACTCCGATGACTGCATATACAAGAAGTCGACGTATTCCAAGTCGGTTTATGAGTATCATTACAAACAGGAGTATGCTTCCAATCAAAAGAGGGATAATGAAAATCTCACTTGTATAAAATAGTGCAATGACAATCACACCACCAATGTCATCTGTGATAGCCAAGGTTGTAAGAAAGATTTTGAGTGAGGTTGGGACTTTTGAACCAAATACTGATAGAATCCCTAGAGCGACTGCAATATCAGTCGCGATAGGAATAGCCCATGCCTGAGATCCCTGACTGCCTGGTGGATTAAGAAAGAGAAACAAGACAGCCGGTATTAACATACCACCAATAGCTGCAATAACAGGTGCAAGTGCAACACGAGGCACACTTAGCTCACCAATTAACACCTCGCGTTTGATTTCTAGGCCAATCAGAAAGAAGAAAACTGCCATCAAAAGATCGTTAATCCAAAACACAAGAGGTTTTGTCAAACTGTATGGACCAATTGATATTCCAACATATGTATCCCAAATCGAAAGGAATGAATAACCAACAGGAGAGTTTGTAATTATTATTGCTATAATTACACAGAGAAGTAGAACGATTCCACCAGCTGCTTCAAACTGCATGAACTCGTTGAAGGGTCTTATGACTCGTAGTATTTTATTTGGGGGCCCTTTCTTGAATCCCTTTCTTCTTTTTGACAATTTTCTTCGCCCCGCTCAGAGCAATTCAGCTCATAGATATAACCAACACTGTTGATACTAAATACCACCACCCTTAATTGTGATACAGATTCAAAACTTTGTGAATAATTAGATGGAAGGACATCCAGATGGGTGAAAGAAAGGACGACGACTTTGTAGTCACGCCTTGGGAAGTGAAAGGAATTGTTGACTACGACCGTCTGATTGAGCAGTTTGGAACACAAAGAATAACACCTAAGCTAAGAGAGCGTATGTATAAGGTGACAAAAGAAAAGCATATGCTTCTCGAACGCAACCTTTTCTTCTCTCACCGCGACTTGGACTGGATATTGGATGAATATCAGAAGGGTAACAAGTTCGTGTTGTATACTGGAAGAGGACCGAGTGGCATAACTCACATAGGTCATCTCGTTCCTTGGATTTTCACCAAATGGATGCAAGACAAGTTTGATACGATATTGTACTTTCAGATGACAAATGATGAGAAGTATTTCTTTGAGCCACACCTTTCCATAGAGGATGTCAAAAGATTTACCTACGATAATACACTCGACCTACTAGCCCTCGGTTTCGAACCTGAGAACACATACATAATTCAAGATATTGAGCATATCGACTTGCTCTATGAGATAGCTATTGAAGTGGCTAGAAAAGTTACGTTTTCAACTGTAAAAGCCACTTTTGGTTTTGATAGCAGCACCAACATTGGATCCATCTGGC
>JAEORO010000096.1 GCA_016840855.1 Candidatus Thorarchaeota archaeon
AGTAAGGTCAGTTAGAAACGGGTCTGATACTGTTAGATTCTCCCAATCGGAGGGGAAAACAATTGTCATGTCAGGGTTTTCATATTGTCCAAGATAACCAACATAAGCATAGAAAGTCAGATCTGCGCTAAGACCATGGTCTACTGTGTAGGCGACCCCTATACTGTCAATATTAGTTCGCCAATTTGAATCTGTGAATCGATGTGAGTACAGACGTGTTTCGTAATCAAAGGACACACTCGTGTTTGCACTTAGAAATACGGATACTGGAGTAGCAGTCCAATATGAAGAGTTTTCAATTGATGCAGAATATGTACCCATCGACCCTGTGAGTGCAGAAGAAACCCCTCCAGTCGTGAATTCAAGTTGGACTTGCTCTGCTGTTGGGGGTATTGCTTTTACGAATGAAATATCATCCATATAGACTGTAATATACGCAGCATTTTCTATGCCGTCAGCAACGCCATTTCCATCATAGTCCCTCTTCTTTTCCAAAACAAGGAGTTCATCAACAATGATTCCAACTTCTAATAGAAATGTAGAAGGAGCTCCAGGAATCGTAATTGGGATCTGTCCTGTGTCATACCAAACACCTCTTTGACTCAAAAGAAGTAGGCTCATGTTCCAAACAACAGTCCCATCAATAAACAAAGCCAAACTACAATTTCCATCAATGATGTAACCAGTAGGTCCATCAATCGGACCTCTCAAATAGAAGTAATCTAAGCTAAACAGGAAATCCTCTGTATATGGTGCATTATCTATTACTTGTGACCAAACAATTTTGGACCCGGGACTGTGAGCCCATATATCTTGACCAGCTTTGTACCCTTGATTCTCAACCGACACGAAATTCCTTGTTGAAGTATCATATGCAGCTAGTTGCAACTCATCCGCATGAGCATCATCATCAGTACTATTTGCATACCAGCCAAGAGGATAAAATTCGACAGTGCCGTTTGGATTTAGATTAGTTCCAGGAACACCAACGTCTAGACTTCCATTGATGACATAGAGTTTTTCAAGATTCCAGACGGACACCTCAGCCAAGTCTGCTTTCCATCCGTGTGCTACATCAAGAGGTAAATCATATAGAAGATTCTGATAACTATCAGTTCGAGCTGAGATATTCTCTGAAGCAGCATATCCAGACTGCTCGACCTGAATGGGATTCAATAATCCATCTACTGGCGCTTCATACGAAGGAGTGTAGGGATTTGGCCGGGCTAATTGTTGTTCTTCTAGTGGATTCAATTCATTATCATCGATAGGTTTCGGTGAGGGATTATTTTCAGTTACAACCTCTGAATCGATCTGGGTCGAGACAGGTATTTCTGGAATCCATGTCATCGTGATCATGAACATTGATAGTACCAGTAATGAACAAAGTAGTCTTCTTGCCATATCCCTCATCACCCAAATTCTGATGATTTTATTTTCTGCACTAAATTGCATGAAGCCATTCCGTGGATTGCCAAGTTGATGGAAGTCATGTATTTAACCTAAATACGTTTGTGATGGTGTATGTCTTATCCTAGGGTGACCTCAAGCAATCTAGTATGAATATATTTCATTGAAGTAAGTTATGTGTATCAATCTGATTCTAGTTGGTAACTGTTATCGGAAGTATCAACAGGAACAATGTACTCTTCTTCGATTGCTTTGAACATAAAAATATACACATCATCCGCTGGATTCCCTGATGATATCAACAAGCGAATCAATCGTACAAGATTGAAAGATCCGTCTTTTGCTTCAAGTGGGATTGCTTTCTCAATGAATCTCAACTGCTTTGGAAACTTTTTCCCACTGAGTTGAAATCCTTGTATAAGAATTCCATCCATGAATTCATCAAACATCAGCTCGAATGTTTTAGTTGTCTTCGCATCAATCACCCGGTCGGGTCGTTCAGCTAGAGTATCATCAAACATCAGTCCTATAGCACGGGCGTAATTCCTCATCTTACCTTCCTGCTCCACAGAGGGAGGAGTCATGGTAATGAAAGCACAGATCAGATTATTTGTTGGCACGGTGCGAATGTTTTCTGATATTGGAATAATCATGTAATCGTCGTTCTCTCTGCCTGTCTCAAACTCAGATCTGAAATGCATGATGGCGGAGATAAAAGCAGATAGCATTCCCTCTTCGAAACCGCCTTTGAAGATTTTCTTGTAGATAGGGACCCCACTGAGTTTGTGAAGTACTAGGAAACCAAGAATGTTGTTTGCATCATTTATTCTGTTTTTAATCTCGATTGATGCCATGCTTTTCTCTTTTCTTTTCCGTGTGCGAGATTTCCGTACATAGACCGCAGAGATTGTGGCAATCACTCCAATGCCAATGTACGGACTATACTCTAAAACTGTTTGAACCAGACGGACATTACTATCAAATATAGGAACGAGTGCGGCGCTAAAGCTTTGAGTCATCTCACAGTTTTCTTTTTCAACTGCAATGTTAACGGTATAAGTCCCTGTGCCTGAACGTGGCATTGGAATATGCACCGAGTAGATTCCTACGCCAGTTCTATTCATTTCTGCGTAGAAGTAAATGATGCCTCCAGGTCGATAGACACCAAGTGTAACATTTGCATAATCTACAGGCAAACCAGTATCCGATTCAGCAATCGATACCTCGATTGTGAGCGGAGTAGATTCAAGCCCAACAAGGCTTGAAATGGATGCTATTTCAATTGGCACTTTATTGACAAGGAAAGAAAGAACATGTGATTTGGTTTCATAACCTTCTTTTGAAAATGTAATCCGGACATTATAATCGCCAATACCCATTGGTGTTATTGTAAGATTATAATGACCATTGCCTGTATTTGTGATTGTAACCCATTCAGACCCCTCCTCAGAGCCAACAACATTAGCACCATCAATGCCTGTCGCATTATAAGATGTAGAATACACGAAATCAAGACTATATTGTCGCCCATAGATTAATGGTGCGAGTGGACCGGATGGAGGATTAAGAGTGGTTAGATAATGAGATTTAATTGTGATAATAAGAGGTACCGTTTCAAAATATGGTGCCGCTGAAACAACGAGTACGCTAAATTCTCCTGCTCCAACGAGAGCCGTATCGAAA
>JAEORO010000097.1 GCA_016840855.1 Candidatus Thorarchaeota archaeon
TGCCGCAGTGGCCTAGCCTGGTTAGGGCGCGAGACTCATAATCTTCTTGGGATTCCCAAGATATAATCGGGGTCATTGAGACCGCGCCTGATGAGGCATCTCGAAGTCGTGGGCTCGAAACTCTATCACATTTCGTGATAGGGAGATTATCCCACCTGCGGCACCATCTCATTAAAAGCATCTCATCAAAAATTTCACTCATGACGGGGTTATTAGGAACAATCTACACTCAAAACCATGAAGAAAGAAAAGTGGAAATTAGTAGGTGGTCGTGTCTATAGACTTGTGGAAGTCTTTGACAACATAGTTGATGCAACACTACAAGCTCGAGAATTGAAAGAAAATAATCATGTGTTCCTCTCAAAGCTGAGGAAAAATCATTGGGCTGTTTATTATAGACCAAAGGATCCTAATATTGAATGTACTCCCAAGCACTTCAATTTAGTATAGGTTATTTTCATTTCCATTGGTGCTTAATAGATTCTAAAAGAACATAGAATCATGACATTCGATCCAATAGTAACCGAGGATGATATTGAGAATAGAAGAATTAAGATTGAATCTTTGGGTAGAATTGTCAGGCAGCTTCAACGACCACATTTTGAGAAACTCATTCGAGAATCAGTCATCTCAGGAGTTGTTGATATAACAGACTGGACAATTGATGCCGTGAAAACACTACTAAAAGTCTGTGCAGAAAAAAATCTCAAAATTACACTAAAAAATGGCGCGAGATACCTCATGCCGGTTATGTATCCAAATGCCCAGATGTTAGAATCATTCGCAAATGTCATCGTGTCTGGTGAATGGTGAAGCATTTCTAACCGCGCTTTGAAAATCTCTTTATTGCCGCTTGATATGAACAAAGTAGGTGATACTCATGGTGTTCGCTTTCAAGACGCTCGATGATATAGATTATGTTGGAAAGAAAATACTACTTCGTGTTGACATGAATTGCTCAGTAGATCCTGAAACTAAACAAATTACTGATATTTCACGAATTGAAGCAATCCAAGAAACGTTAAATGAACTCTCTAGAAGCAAAGTAGTTCTGATGGCTCACCAAGGAAGTCCAGGAAGTGATGATTTTATCTCACTTGAACAGCATACTGAAATCCTAAAGCAACTTGGATTCAGAGCGAGCTTCATTGACGACATCTTTGGAGAAAAGGCAAAGAAAGCTATATCTCAGGTCAAAAATGGCGAAATTCTAGTTCTTCAGAACGTCAGATATTTTGAAGGCGAACTAAAAAAAGCACCACCTTCTGAAGTTGCCAAGGAGAAAATTGTACAAGAGCTTTACCCCCTTTTCGATTTCTTTGTGAATGATGCCTTCGGAGCTTCACATCGTTCCCAGGCATCAATTGTTGGATTTACTACAGTACTCCCATCTGTTGCTGGAAGACTTGTAGAGAAAGAGATTCGTACACTTACTGCTGCAACAGATACTGACCAGCATCCTTGGACTCTAGTACTTGGAGGAAGTAAAGTAGAAGATAAGGTTGACATACTAAATAAGCTTCTAGCAACCAACAGAGTTGATAATGCACTCCTAGGGGGGCTCATTGGAACACTCTTTCTTATAGCTGATGCAAAAGTTCCTGAGAGCTACTCGAAATCAATCAAAGGTTATGATTCAGCAGTCGACACAGCACGAAAACTTCTGAGCAAATACCCAGACATTATGATACTTCCTGAGGATGCCTCTGTAGAGAGAAATGGGGAAAGGTTTGACTGCACTTTCACCCAAATGCAAAATCACCCGTTCTTAGATATTGGCTTGAAGACATCTAAAAAGTATGCAAGAATCATCAAGGACTCTGCAGTAGTTTTTGCCAATGGCCCAATGGGATATTTTGAGAAAGAGGTTTTTGCAAAAGGTACAACTGAAGTGCTAAAAGCAATTGCAGAATGCAAAGGAGTTACTGTTGTGGGTGGAGGTCACATGGGAGCTATGGCAAAGAAGATGTCACTCGAAAATCGTATTACACATATTAGCACTGGAGGCGGGGCAACAATTAATTTCCTAACTGGAAAAAAATTAGATCTAATTGCTGCTCTGGAAGCTGCTGCTCAGAGAATGTAAAATTAATTTTAAAAGTTGGCTTTAGATTACGAAATAGGTGGAGCCCCAGGCGAGATTTGAACTCGCGACCTGCTGATTACAAGTCAGCCGCTATAGCCTCTAAGCCACTGGGGCACAACCTGCTGGTCAATCTGAACATATTATAGAGTTTTCGTAGCAGCACCTCTACTTGTCATGATACACATTATCTATGATAATGGCGTAAGCGAGTAACATCATTCTGGGTGCCATAGGATCAACAATGTGAATCACATATCTGTCTTTGAAGTTGAAGGCTGGAGCAAAGATATCTCTCCACTTATCGCTTTTCTTGATTTCAGCGTATACTCTATTCTTATCATGAGCGTCTGTGATTGTAAAGTTCCACTTCATGACTCCGCCTTGAGCTTTGTATATCATTCTGTCCTCTGAATCATACATATCAACAGAGCCTCTTATTGCAATCATAGGTTTCTTTCCTCGACCAATCAGTTCACCTGTGGGTGCTTTGACATCATAGATTGGGCGAGCGCTCACCAGTTTCTTATTGATAATACAAACAACAGAATCATCAGGGTTTCTCAACTCAATTTCAGCACGCATCGATATGAGTTTCCTCTTCATTGATCCTATTTTCTCACCGTGCGTGTTGTAAATGTCACCACCGCCAAACTTCCACGCTTTTTCATGTAGCACATAAAATTCAATTGATGGGTCAAAAAGGCTCATATTTCATCACCTTGAATAGTTATTTGTATGAAATAAATCCAATTAAGACAAACTAGGCTGCATACCTAATATTGAAGTCAATACCAGTGAATGAAAGATATAGCAACACTTCCAATAGAAAGATTAACTCGACCTCCTCTGAAATTGGCAGTTAGCCATCAACCATTATCTAATAAGTGTTAAATTTCATCCAAGAATGAAATATCTTTATGAGTGCCCATGTTTAAGTAACTGATAAGGACCATTTCCCTAAGGAATAAGACACACGTCTTACAAACCCTAATCCTTACGAGAAAAGTAAAATAGCGTACAAAATTGCCTAGGAAGGCATAGGACGAAGTACTAGTAGGTGAAACAATTGCAAACCCCCTATTCACAATTCGCAGGATCCATAGTAGACCTATTCAGACCAATCTCAGACTTTTTCCAATCTCTTGGTATCCCATTTGGCCCAATAGCATGGATGTTTATCATAGCTGTAACTCCATTGTTTCTGATAATAGTCCTACTGGTGTTTCGTGGACGTCGTGTTTCCAAAAGTGCTGGTGTAGATGAGGGAATTAGGAAAATCATCGCATCAACTGGTGATGTTTCAACCGGTATCTCAGGTGCAAAGAAACTCAAATTCCTAAAAACGCCATCACAGGCACTGGTTTTTCTGAAAATTGAAGAGAATGCTATCCAACAAGCTCTATCTGCAATTGATTACTTCAATCAACAGGGTGACATTGATGAATCCATAAAGGACAAGCTTGTCACTGTATACCAAGATCGTCTTGCATCTGTACGAGATGCTTTAGCAAGAGATGAACAACTCAAGGAAATAGTAGACACATCTTCTGCAGTTGATAGAGCACGTTCAGATTATCTAGCGAAACTTGCTGCAATGTCAGGAACTGCTGTTGAATCTGATACAGAAGATGCTGGACCGTCCAGTGTTGGAATGCCTGACGTGGTAAGTACCGGTCCCCCCAGTGGTGGTCCCCCAGGTGGCGGTCCTCCAGGTGGTGCTCCTCCTAGCGGTGGTCCTCCAGGTGGCGGCCCCCCAAGTGGTGGTCCCCCGGGTGGCGGTCCCCCCAGTGGTGGTCCATCGGGCGGTGCTCCCGCAGCCCAAGCAGCTCCAATCACAACTCCTCCAAGTGGCGGTCCTCCTAGTGGTGGTCCACCGACTGGTGCAGCTCCTACTACTACACCTCCAAGTAGTGGTCCACCAGGTGCTGCAACAATTGAAGATGCTCCAAAACCTATGGGTGGAAAGAGTTCTCTACAGTCAGAAATGTTAGCTGAAATGGAGCGATTGAAAGCTCTCATGGGTGGAGACTGAGTTTCAGAAACCTGGCAAATGTAAGTATTTTGCATTTACGAGTGAACAAAACGACGATATTCATCATTACACCGTTAATAGGTAGCATACGGACAATACTATATGATGCGGCAGTCACGATGGCAATTGATAGATGGCCAAGTTTATCGGTTAGTAGATATACTTCATAGTAAGATAAATGCTGAAATTTTAGCCAAATCCCTTGAGGATAACTGTGCTATCGTCATCATATCAACAGAGGATAACAAATGGGCAGTGTACTGGAGACCCAAAACTGGAACTCTATGTCCATATGGTGTCGTCTAATTTTTCTCTCTCGGAAGGCTTTTGGGAAGCTTAGTGTACAAGTCAATCATTCACTAATGGTGGCCACGACATGTCGAGAGTGAAGCTGAATGCGGCAAAAAGTGTTCTAGAAAAGATACCCAAGACAGGTCCAATTGGTCTTGGCAGTGGATCTACAATTGCAATCTTTGCAAAAGAGCTTGGAAAACGGATTTTGAATGGTGAGAATGACATCTGTGTCGTACCTAGTTCTTACCAAGCTTACCAATTAGCTATACAATATCAAATTCCTCTCACAAATCTTGACATCAATCCAGAATTGGTGATGACAATCGATGGTGCTGATGAGGTTGATAGAAATCTCAACTTAACAAAAGGTGGAGGTGGTGCACTATTTCAGGAGAAAGTGGTTGCTTCAGCCTCAGAGAAGCTAATAATAATTGTAGATGAATCCAAACTTGTGGACCGACTTGCCTCAAAATTCATGATACCTATAGAGGTTCTTCCATTCTCCATTGGTGTAGTCAAAAAGAAAATCAGAAACATAGGAATTGAACCCATTGTACGACAAGCTGAGAAAAAGATGGGCCCTGTAGTGACAGATAATGGGAACTTTATCATAGATCTCAAATTTCCAAAACCAATTGATAATCCTGCAAAAGTCGCAGTAGATTTGAAGATGATACCGGGTGTTATAGAAACTGGTCTATTTGTCGGAATGACTGACGAAGTACATGTGGGCAAAGAGGACGGGGTTTACATTCTAAAGAAATAATCTTACTGATACATAGACCAGAATCTACGGAATTTCTCTGTGTATGATAATACATCCGTTGAGTCAACATACTGGTCTATTCCACCCAGATATTTTGGTAATTGTTTCACTTCATCATCTCTAATCTTTTCATAAATGGCATCTGCAAAATTATCCGCATGAATTATCATGAATGGACGATTGTGGAACTGTGACACACTGGATGACAAAGAATTGGTAATTTCAAGGTCGTTGTGTTTCTTGGCCATATACTCATACGCCTTTGCCAAATGATTTTGCCTCTCATCCCAGGTACCAGCATTCATAATCTCCATAAACAAGGGTGTGAGAATCCTTGCACTTTCAAGCTTGGAAAAAGCCGTACCAAACCATTTGATGTATGGCGTGTATTTTCGTTCCATAAGAAAACAAAGCATCATAATATCGGATATCAATCGTGCTGCAATGATGCGAGAGCCAAGCTCATCACTAACTTGACCAGCTCGGCCCATGAATGCCTCTTCTTGAGCTATTCTTCTCCATTGGTTTGACAATAGATAAAGCCACAAGTCATTAGGATAATATTCCAATTTTTTGACGATAGGTTCTAACCTCTCCAAATCGTCACGGAAGACTTGTCCATTCGCAATACTCAGCAGTATCTGTTGTGGGAGCACTAGCCAATCTATAATACGTAAATCTTCTGTCGGATTAAAACCCAAATACTCGATAAAGAAGCCGCTAACTGTGTTAATCATGATCCCATGATTCACAGGCCCATCTTCGATAAGTTCCATTCGTGTGGTGCCATCGTCATGATAACCAAAGTTGGTAGGAAATCCTCGTATTTCGTATGGAAGGTTTTGACTAAGAACATCATTAAGCTCATCTTTAAGAGTCCCATAGTCAGAATCGTCTAAGAAAATCTGCAATTTAGGTCCCCAATCATGGTCCATTGACTGTGGTGTATCATACCCCAACACATCTGAACCATGTCCTATACGAGCAGCAGAATAAACGAGCTCTGGAAAGTGTTCGTCTATAATAGGTTTCACAGCTTCTTCATAGAATGCTTTACTCAAATCCAACCCAGGCAAGAAATCATAGAGCGGGTGATTTTCATCACTCATCCAATTATCTCCATATTTGATAATGGCCTTACAGGATTTGGATATTACGGCTCGAAAATAAAAGTGGCGGGCCCGCCCGGATTTGAACCGGGGATTACTAACTTAGGAGGCTAGTGCCCTATTAACCTCCAACGAGTCATTTCTCGTAGGTCCAGGCTAGGCCACGGGCCCTTGAATTCGAGCTTGAAAGATGTTTGTTGTTAAAGTTTTTGTAATACTAGACCACTACTCAGCAATCTTTGCAGTGATAGTCGCTCCCTCTTCCATTGCATCAACAAGAATACTGCCTTGTCTTGTTTTTATTCGTATGGAACTTTCCCCATTTCTTCCCACAACAGTCGTGAATAGATACATATCGTCTGCGAATATCTCAAGTCTTTGTTTGGCATACTTTCTCCCAGTGTAAATTGTGACTTTCTTTTTGCTATAACTCACAGATACAGGGACCGTTTCACCTGGCACACCTTTCCCGACATGATACCTTTCATCTCTTACTGCAGGCGTAAACGTACCTCTGACTGGAACTACCACTTTCTCTCCCCCAAATGAGAACATTTCAAACTCCAAAATTCCTCGTTCAAAATCTCGGACCTCAACTACTGGTCTTGCTAAATCTCTCTGTGTTCCTCCCATCCCAGTAGGCAACTTCACTTTTAATGAGAGAGAAGAAACTTTGGATACTCGTCCATCCTCAATGTGAACAACAGTATCTACCGTACTTGGAACTTGTCCCAACTCCACTCTTCCACCAAGAATTAGTCTTTGTAGTGCATCAATAGCTGAACCTGCATGTACAACCCCGACCATTCCTACTCCCGCTGAACGAAGATCAGCATAGGCTTGAAAATCAGAATTCTTACGAAGTTCATCGTATATTACAAAATCCGGTCTGACAAGAAGTAGTACGTCTGCTGCCTTTTCCATACTACCATCAAGAGGAGAATATTGGACTATAGCCTCTTCCACTTGAAGGTCTCTTGGCTGTTCTAGAGTTTTTACAACATTACCCTTACTACTATAAAACTCAGCCAAAGCTGCAGCAAAGGTACTCTTACCTGAGCCAGGTGATCCGGAAACAAGTATACCTTCAGCACGTGCTTCTAGCCTAGTCATTAGTTTTGGACTTAATTGATAATCCTCAAGGTTCAATTTTACGATTGGCCGGATTGCTGAAATCTCCATCTTATCAGCAAATGGTCGCCTAGCAATAGCAATCCTAAGATTTCTTAATTGCACTACAGAAGCTCCATCTTCTTCTATCTCAATAAATGAATTATTGTCATTCTCTGCAGTTTCAAGAATTGCTTCGGCAAGAATATCTAGCTCCTCAAAGGTAAGAATCCTATCAGAAAGCTCTACCAACTCCCAGTTTCCAGGTTCACCTCTCTTGGCACGAGGCGGGTTGTTTTCTATAAGATGTACACTCATTGTATGTTCATCAAAAAATGCCTTGAGTGTCAGAATCTCTTCACTGTCTTCATTATTCGCCACTATCATCACTTCCACGATTTCGAAGAGTAGCCTGAGCAACTCTATAGAAGTTAACCTCACCATTTTGGTCTACAAGAGCAAAAACAAGCTTCTTACGAGAGCCTGCAGCTGTCTGTGTAACCATATCCAAGTCACTTAGAGATATGGGTACACCCTCTTTTAGAACGTATACCAATTGACTAGCACTTGCTGCTCCTGGTTTGTCACCTCTAGCGTATATACGAAATCCAATCCCATTACCAAATCCCTGGCGTACAGCATAACCTCTACTTCTCAGGTCTCTAAACACGAGATATCTAGTCCAAAGGTCAGGGTTTTCATCAAGCAGTTCACTCACGATAGCATCAGGTCCTACTATCTCTCCATCAGGTTTTCTCACAATCAGGCGTTTTCTTTCAATAAGGTGTAAAAGCTCAACAGGCTCTAATTCAAGTCTATTAGCTTCAATCCTGTTTCCATAGAATCCTTGTTGCGAGATTCGGTCAGAATCCTTACTACCCACATACCCCTTCTTGTTTTCAAAAATGGCCTCTGCAGGTTCTTCAATGATTTCTTCTTCTGATTCAAGTTCTTCAAAATCTTCTGAAGAATCTTGCTCGAAAAATTCGTCATCATCATTTGTCAATTGAATCTCGCCTAGTTTGTCTACCCACCTCGATAGTGTGAAAAACCCTTCGGCACGCCACAAGAACTATAGCCTCTTCAGAATGAACCTATAGTGTGTCAATCAACAGCTTTGAGGATGAGCTAAGGAACTTCATTTCAGGTGGTAATAAGATAGCAATTCTCGGTATTGGGAACGACCTAAGGTCAGATGATGGACTTGGTTCTTACATTATTGAAAAGCTTAGAATCGACGATCCTCGAGTGATGGTTGAGTTTGTCGGATCTGTTCCTGAAGGATTTGCACGACCATTAGCTGAGTTCGGTGCTGAGAGAATAATCATGGTTGATGCAGCAGACATGAACAAGGCTCCTGGTCATATCGAACTCATCACCAAGGACCGCATACGTGGAATCAATATCAGTACGCACAGTATGCCGCTTTCATTTCTTATGATGTACTTAGAACAAGAAACAGGTAGTACAACAATACTGCTTGGTATTCAGCCAAAAAGTATACAGTTTGGTGAAGGTTTAACACCAGAGATTCAAGAAGTGGCTGACCGAATAATCAACGCATTAGAAAGCGTATTGAAAAGACACTTGAGAGGACTGACAGATGTTTCGAACGATTGAATGGTTAGATGATACATCAGAGGTACGACTTGTAGACCAGACCAAACTTCCATTGGCTTTAGAACATATCATTACCAATAGTCATGAACGTATTGCTGAGTCAATTGAGATAATGGAGATTCGTGGTGCTCCAGCAATTGGAGCAGCGGCAGGGATGGGCATGGCATTAGCTGCGATTGAGAGCAAAGCCCGGACCACGAGCGACCTTTTGGAGTACCTTGAGAAGGCTGCAGTCACACTCAACACACGACCAACTGCAGTCAATTTGACCTGGGCAACGAATCGGATGCTGGATGTTGCCAAGACTGCAGAGGGAAGCGTTGACGATATTATACAGAAATTGATTGAAGAGGCAAAAGAGATTGCTGAAGAAGATGTTCGAATGAGTAAAAATATGGGTGAACAAGCTCTTACTCTCATAAAACCTAGTTACACAATCCAGACCATATGTAATGCAGGGTCCCTAGCTACAGTTCACCTTGGCACTGTAGGTGCAGTTGTCCGAGCAGCCCATGAAAGATATGGTGGAAATATCAAAGTATATGCTGTAGAAACCAGACCTAGACAGCAAGGCGCACGTCTCACAGTCTTCGAATTCATGGAAGATGGTATCGATACCACTCTGATTACTGATGGAATGATTGGTACAGTATTTCGTGAAGGAAGAGTTGATTGTTGCGTTGTGGGTGCTGACAGGATTCTGCGAACAGGCCATGTAATCAATAAAATTGGAACTTACACTATGGCAATCACAGCTAAATATCACAATATTCCCTTCTATTCAGTAGCTCCAGCATCAACAATAGATATGGTGACTAATCCCGAGGATGTGATTATTGAGGAACGTGATCCTGATGAGATTCGTATCATTAATGGTGAATACGTCACAGTCCCAGATGCAAAAGTCTACAATCCTGCATTTGATATGACTCCACCTGAATTAATTGATGCAATTATCACCGACAGAGGCATTGTTCATAATCCAACAGAAGAGAAAATGAAGAGGTTGTTTGAAAACGACTAGACTATAATTCATTGATGAACAATATGGAAGGCCTTAAGAGTATATTACGAGCGATGAATTTTAGGGCACGTAGTCTAGTCTGGGCTCAAAGCGATGGATTGTTCTTGAGAGATAGATAGGGCGCCAGCCTTCGGAGTTGGATGCCGCAGGTTCAAATCCTGCCGTGCCCGCCA
>JAEORO010000015.1 GCA_016840855.1 Candidatus Thorarchaeota archaeon
AAGGAATGTTGCCTATTGGGATGACATAGGTTTCAGCCATTTCTTAGAACTCCGACGGATGCGTGGTGGTGCGACAGTCTAAGAGGGATTTTCACCCTTTTTTGAGGGATGCAAGACTTGAGTCTATTTTACTCAACTGAGTATATATACGAGCGCCCAATAAATCGAGTCATTCTAACGGTCAGGAAATGAATTCTATGACACTCTCACAGGAGAGTAATCTTGTCATTCGGAAAAGACGGAGGTATGGAAGTTTCGCAGTTACATAGGTGTTTTAATCGTCTTAACAAATGGCCAAAGGTTTTCAGGACAGTGATAGAACGCGATAAAATCGATGGCATCAATAGGCATGATGGGATCATGGATTATATGCGAAGGGATGCCTGGCTGAATCTTTTCTCGCAATGATCTCATCCACACTCTGTCGACCTTCAATAGCTCTCCTTAGTGCATGACGAACGGCGATGAAATTGTTGATGTGTACCCTCGTCTTATTCGCTGCGCTTGGATGAACAAACACATTTGCTGCTATCACCAAATCAGGAACTAGTTCCTCGGGTATTATATTGTCAGTAATGGTCCGTCGTACTGCATCAGTCACTGCTCTTTGAGAGACCTCATAGACCATCTTCTTATGATTCTCAGATGTGATTGTGACTGTTGGTGCAAATATTGTTGTAAGCTCTAAGTCCTTGATAATATTTGATTGATGCGTGTCTTCTGTAACTTTTCCTGCATTCTTTAGTGCCTCACTCATTGGGCCATCGCGCATGCCCAAGATGAGGTCAACATGAGCAACTTCATTGCCTCCGCCAAACAGGGCTTCCCCATGAAGTAGAGTAAGATCTGGAATGACATCAGGCACCATTCCAACAGCTTTGGGGTAAGTTTCAGATTCAATAGAACGGTTCCCCATCTTGAATGTGACAAAGCCACGAGGAATCATCTGAAGATCCTCAAGACATGTCCGAATCTCATCATACATGTCATACCCGAGAACATCACCAATGAGGAGTGGAGGTCTTGAAGGACCTACTTCAACACCCATCATATTTAATGCAGCTTTGACGGCCAGACCGCCTCCATTGTTAACAAAAATACGAACTATCTTCTGAATGCTTCTCTGTATGATTCGAGCTTCTTTCAAGTCGCCCGTTGCAAGGGCAGTCTGCATCCTGATATATCTATCAGGAAAGACATTTGCACTTGCAAGAATCGCACCATTACAACCAGTTGCAAGTGCAGGTAAGACAACCTCATCATGACCTACCATGACTTGGAAATTCTCAGGTTTTCGCACAAGGATAGTGGTCAGATTAATCAAATCGCCACTAGAATCCTTCATGCCTATTATTCCATCAATATCACGCAAACCATCTACGAGGGTCCAGCGCATTTGAACTCCTGTCACTTGAGGAATATTATACACAATAATTGGTATATCACTGTTGTTAGCGATTTTTTCGAAATGCTCATAGATCTCTTTTTCTGATGGTTTGAGGAAATAAGGCGAAACGACAAGTGCTGCATCTGCTCCAAATTCTGCAGCTCTTCGTGTCAATTTAATAGCATCATTCGTGTATGCATGACCAGTGCCTGCAAGAACTGGGACTCGGCCTTTTGCGGCTTTACAAGCGATACGGATTGCTTCCTCTTTCTCTTCAAATCGCATACTGGTGAACTCCCCTGTGGTTCCACACGGGACTATTCCAGTTGCACCACTCTTTATGGTGAAATCTATGAGGTTACGATATTGCTTTTCATTTACACCATTCTTGTCAAAAGGAGTTACAAGTGCCGGATACACACCTTTGAACCTATATTCATCTACCACCATATTCACCTCCAAATACCTGAAAGAGCGCTCTCAACAGCTTGCTGCGTTGCGTTCGTTATCTCACGTCTATCTCTTGCATTCAAATCAATATCAAGAGCTAGAATAATTACATCTTCTGTCAAAGTCTTCTTCGGAATCATATCTGATTCCAAGAATGATGTTATCGCCTTAGCCGTGCCTGATTGTACAGGTCCATAGAAGAGTGATGCTTGACGCATTGATTCGATTTTTCGTACTGGCATCATCAAGCTGCTAGGTTTTACAGCTAGATTTGGTTCAAGAATAACAGTCAAGGCTTCATATCCTATTTTTGGGACAGTCAGAAGTTTAACAAAAGCATGACCGATTTGACTTGTTTTTGGACCAGAAACAATACCTACTGATACAGTATCATTAGCAGCACTACTTGTCATAAGATTCGTTGTTTGACCGAAAGCAACTCCTTGACTATCTAGAAACTCAAGTATCTTGATGTCTTCCTGAACCGGGGCATGCTGAAGTTTTTCAATAACACCCATCTTTTCAAGCTCGATACGAATCTCCTCTTTGATTTCAGGAGTAAGAGTTCCTCCACTATCGAGAGGCATTCTAGCACGACCAGCATTAATCCCCATCATTCTCAAGGCAGCTTTCACGGGTGGTGCCGCACCATGCTTGAGGACAAGTCGAGCAAAGGTTTGCGCGGACTTCTGAAGTTCTGAAGCCTCCTCTATTCTTCCATCCTTAGCCAACTTCATGATTTCAAGCCAGACATGAGGTATAACATTAGCAGATGCCATAATTGCTGCATTTACTCCGGCTGCAACTGCAGAGAGAAAGCACTCATCTGCACCAATTATGACCTCTATTTTGCCCTTTAGCTTCTGAATAAGTTCAAGAATATAAGGCACACTTCCGCTGCTGTCTTTTATGCCAACAATATTATCCAATTCTGCTAGATCTTCAACAACATTAGAATTGAGAACCCCTAGGGTGCATTGAGGAATATTGTACATGATTACCGGGAGGTTTCCATTATTAGCAACTTGTGCGTAATGCTCATAGTATCCCTTGTCTGTCGGACGTAGGTAATAGGGTGAAATGACAAGTGCCGCATCGTATCCTAAATCAGCTGCGAACTTAGTGAGAGCGACGGTTGCACGAGTACTGTGTTGACCTGTACCCGCAATAATAGGTACACGACCATCAACATATTTCACAGTGAGTTTTAACATCTTCTTGCGTTCTTCTGTTCTTAGATAGGAGAACTCACCAGTAGTGCCTAACGTTACGACTCCAGTAGCTCCTTTTTCAATAGTATAATCAATCACCTGTTTGTACCCATCTTCACCGATATCACCATCACGCGTAAAGGGGGTCACAAGAGCGGGCATTACTCCTTCGGGCTTGAACTTCCTCAAGGAATCACCGAAACCTCCAGCTTTAAAGTGGGTATAAATGGCCTTCGATTTGTGAGAGTATGAAGAAAGAGTGTTTCAATGAATAGAAGTCGCTATATGATACTGTTGCGAGTGAAATGTTATGCAGGATTATGTAGTTGCACTCACAACATGTCCAGAAAAAAGTAGTAAAGAGTTAGCTCGTATTTTAGTTGAATCACGATTGTGTGCTTGTGTTAACATCATTCATAATTTAACGAGTATCTACCACTGGAAAAATGAGATAATTATTGATGATGAATCATTATTGATGATTAAAACAGAATCAAAGCATTCTGAGGCTCTTTGGGAGTGTGTGAAGAGTAATCACCCTTATGAGGTTCCAGAGTTTATTGTTCTTCCAATAAGATGGGGGTCTCAAGACTATTTTAACTGGATTTCACAGAGTATCAAGAATTGATGTACCAGTGAATTATGCGATATCAGCTCTTCGAGCTGCATAAACAAGGGATTCATTGAAGTACTTACCTACAATCGCACATATAGCAGGTCCTATAACATAGTTGATTTCACCGGGCATTAGTTCCTTTAGATTTGTCTTGGAGGTCAATTTACCTCTTCTTTTAAGTATCCCAATCTCGCGCTCAACAGTAGACTTTGCCTTATCCCAAGACATCGGTTCAACACCACGACCCTCGCCAATTAATCCCTCTTTAATCTCGAATAGACTCCGCATTATGAATACTGAAAGATTATCCATGTCTGTAGAATCCTTCATGAAGTTCCCTCCATGTTGTGGGCATTTCACATCACTAGGCACAGATCCGCAAGCACTGCATATCTTGCGTCCTCTGCCTGTCTTAATGTAGTATGCTAATAGATTCGCACATTTTGTTGTGTCATTTGGTGTCCACTCAAGACCAGAGGTTCCAACTCTACTTATTGCTCGAAAGACTGTGCGTGCTTTGTTGTGTAAGTACATCAAAACATCAATGCCTTCTTTCTTTTCCTCAATTCTTCGTTTCTCTTTTTGCTTAGCTTCGAAGGCAAATTCTTCCTTGGCTAGTTTCTCCAAACGTTCTTGCTTCAAGAACCGTTGCATGATGTCATAGGCTATCGCATAGTTGTCGAACTCCAAATTTGACATATCTAACGAATTGTCAACAATACCCTCAAAGACGGGACTTGTAGATATTTCAAGATCTTTTCCAGCTGCTATCATATCCTTATTTGAAAACCGAGCGTGCATCCAGCTGCATATTGTCTTCGCTTCTAACTCAGGATAAACAACTTTCATTTCATAGATTCTCATGGAAACAAGATCTATCAGAATCTCTTCCCTGAGGAATTGCATAACGACATCAGTATCTTCGTAGATACTTTTCAAAAGCGACTTTATTCTAAGCAAGTCCTGCTTTGACCTAATATAAGATTCAACGACTCTTGTAAGATTCGTAAGCATACCAATAGTGAAGTGCCAGATTAAATCCAGTCTAAGGCTTTGAATTGTTTCTTCTTCAGTTCTTTGTTGACTAAAATCACGGGCTGATGAGATACCAAGAGAACTAAGAGCACCACTTTTCACATCTTCGCGCGTTTTTAAAAGCCGGACGATCTCTTCAGGAGGTGGAACGCGTATTTTCTTATTTAGAGCATCAAGCACCTCGGTTTCTATGCCAACGAGTTTCGAACGATCTTTGGTGAAGAGCTCTATACCGATTTTATCAAGCTCTGTTGCTCGAAGTCCCCTGGATCTGAGCATTCCCTTAACAGGACCATCAAGAGTGTGTTCTATTTTCTCTAGCGTTTTTAACGAACGTTCGAGCATCTCAAATTCTTCTTTACTAACTCGGGGTTTCTCTGTTTCAGAGGTGTGTTCAGAGGTCAATGATTTGAGTCCTGGACCAATGATTGATTGATCGCTTATTCCCTTCCTTCGGAGCTGCGCCTTAATTTCATCAACATCAACATTAAGAAAACATGAGATTGTGTCAAGCGCATGGTTGGGTTCTACGGATAGGATTTCTGCGGCTTTTGTTGTAACAATCATACCGATTCGTGACTCATAACCATCAAGAGTAGTGGGAATGTCGAATTCATCTTCAAGAGCTTCTAGCAGGTGAATTCTCATCTCATGTGCATTCTTAAGACCCTTCAGAGTATCAACTGGTTTGCAGAATCTCTCTGTTATTGCTAATGTAATTTCATCCCAGCTCTTGACAGGAATCGATGCATCAATTAAACGTCCCTTGGCATATTCTATTCGTCCAAGAATTTTGTCTAAGCCCATTCGAAGAATTGTAATTTCAGGAACTTCTGAAGGATGTTCGCGAAGTAATTCATCTCTGAGTGATAACGCACTTTCCTTTAGTCCAGATGCTTTAACATATAGCTCTTTTCTCCATTCATCACCCCAACCAGTCACTTCCAAGATTAAATCAATATCATGATTAGGATTGTATTCAGAATGTACTTGTTTCAGAGTGTCTTTCACCAGATTGATGATTTTTTCTTTGTGAGAAGGAGAGGGACTTGTTCCGCTTAGTTCATCTACAAATCGAATAATCAGCTTACTAGCTAGTTTTGCTACATCAATTTCTTCTCGTTGTTTGTCCGAAAAGAGTTGACGCACTTCAAGTTCAAGCTGACGTCGTTCTTCATCTCCTAATTCATCCGTCATATCGCTACCAGCGCCAGGTTCCTCAGATGGAGTGAGAAGACGAATGCCTTGATAGCTATGTAAATAGAATGCAGCAAAGAAGGAAAAAACATCCTCAAGGGGTTGAGAGTCCTTAAGAAGCTCATGGAACAACTGTCGGTCTCTAGTGCTTCGCATATGTGAGGCAAGTGCTTCTCTGAGTAGAATTTCTTTTCCGGCCTCACTCATTTGACGTGTTTTTAAAACCCAAGAACTTGCCACCAGCTATCACCTCAGAAATGTGTTCCCAACTGAAACTGTCAGCTCGTTTACTCCGTGTTGAAATGTCACAAGGTATAGTAATTCATTCTCCTTAGGATCTCGCAAATACATGCGCGCAACTCGCGGAAGAAGCTTTCCAAGACCCCTCACTTTTGCCCCCATGAGGTACTCGATGAATTCATCGCCTATGTCAAGTCCAATCATCGAAGCTGCTCCAATACCTTCTGCTTGAAGTCTAAGAACTCGTTTGGCAAAGGTGGCTTCCATTTCTTTCTCCCGTTCCTTCAGTTGATTCAGCCTACTCTGGAGAAGATCTCGTAGCTCGACGAAGTATTTGAGGGAAGAATCTGGTTCAGGTTTTGGAGGTGAAGATATTTCTTCTTTGACAGGATATTGCATCCGAATTTCATGTAGCTCTGCATCTATAGGAGAAGGTTTTACGGGTTCTGTTGGTGGTAAAGGAATAACAGCCTCAGAGGTCAATGTTTCAGGATATTCTTCTTCCATGACTTCTGGAGTCCTAGCCATTTGGGCGGCTTGCTCGGCTTCATATCGTTCTAGTTGCTCCATATGATTCCTCAGAGCAATCTCATATTCCCGCATTCTCGCCTCATATTCTTGGGTCTTCTGCATAATTAGCGCTTCACGTCTTGCATTGTGAGCAAGAATGGCTTCGTTTTCTTCTTGGATAACTTGGCATTCATGTTCCCATTCGTGTATTTTTGATAGGTAGATCTGTTCTCGCTGATCAGCTTCAAACTTAGCTCGATCAACCATAGCACTTGGAGTGACTGTTTCTCCAACAATCTCATGGATTGAGTTTAATAATTCTAGAAGCGCTTCTGAACGTGATATTGATTCATTTAAGCCAGTCTTGTAGCTATAGACCCATTCCATTGCTTCTTTTTTCCACTCATCAGGCCGTTCTCCAGCACCTTCAATAGCAGCCTCAAGTTCTGTGACAAGATTGGTTTGTTCAGATAACATCTTGTCAATGATGCGACGAATCAATGGCTTAGAGAGGAGAGTATCGGCTACATCTGGAATAGTATCAGAAACAAGCTCCTGAAAATTTTCAAGAAGAGTTAACATTGCTTTTCCGTGTTCTGTTAGTTCCTCGGAATTAGGCAGAGAATATTTCTGAATAATCTCACTCTTAGCAATTTCAGCCACATTCTCGAAACCAATCAGCTCCCATATGTTGATTGCATTGAAAGAGTCGATTAGCTTCCTAGTAATTACATCCATGAGTTGTTTGAAATCACTATACTTGGATCCCTCAAATTCCTCTTTTGAAAAAGCCGCGTTCAATTGTGCTTGAATTTCACTGTAGAATAAATCGAATAATGTTAAATCTGTAGAGCTGATATTGCCTTGGAGGGTTTCGTTTTTGAAATCTTGGAGAGCTGTGAAGAATGCTTTCTTTGCCGCATTTGTTACAAGATACTGATTAAGCTCCTTTGAAAAGTATTGAGAAACTCGTTTGGCATAAACAATCGCATATCTCATTGTAGCTTTGAGCTCCCAAGCTCGAATCTCACCAGAACTTGTGAACTCACGTGAAACTGAGTTCATTATGCAATTTACAATTTCCATCGCCAAGGTGTTTTTTATACCGGAAGAAACCTCGCTCCGCGAAGAAATCCCAGAAATCAATGCATTTTTGTGATTCTCGATTGTAGAAGACTTTCCAGAGCCAAGATGTTCTTCAACTATGTACTCCAGAGAATTCACCGATTCTACAAGATATTGGATAAACTCATCAATACGAGGTTTTAAGGAATCGATATTAGCCAAAGAAATCTCTCGCTGACCAAGAAAGGTGCCTAGTGCTCCAACAACCCCATTAACAATCTCAGCTTCTTCAACAGCATAGGCATAGTAGTTAAGCTCACTTAGAAGAGCTTGACCAGTTTCAGGTACGACTTTTGTTAAGATTTCAATAGCACTAGGTGTCAAAACTCGCCGCTTGAAATGAGCTACGAGTTTTTCATCTGATTCATTTGGTAACTTGAATTCAAGACTTTTACGTCCTACTATCTTCATTCCTGGAGGTTGAAGTGTGAAATCGTCCGCTACAATCATTTTCGCAATAAAGTCAACATCAACATGATCTTGTTTGACTTGTAAAGAATCCCAAGATCCTTGAAATCTGCGATCTATCATGTCAACAAAGAGTACACTATTCAATCGGTCTGCAAATTTATTCAAAACAGTGAGACCTTCCAAGTCATAGTTCAGCTGGTTGTTGATAACTGCACTCTCGATGTCAGAAATCTTCTTTGATACGACTTTCATATAATCGTTAATCTTGAATGGATCGACAACCCCCTTTTCCCAACTCAGTACACAAACGTGAGAACCAACTCCGCCTTCGGCACCACCAGCGACGACAAGCTGTTCCGGGAGCACACCAGGACTTGGAGTCCGATCGAGATTCCATTCTATTGAGAGAAGTTCTAATCCTTCAGATGACATCAGTGTGTCACGGATTTTAAAAATTAATGGGATTATATTCATGGAAATAGATTCAGAGTGTTGTTCTAACATCGTTCCAGCACCAATCGCACTACCAATTGGGTAACCAAGTCCGGATGATACTCCTAAAACAGAGGCAGATGCCATTCGAATAGCTTCAACCGTACTTGATGCTTGTTCGTTTCCATGATTAGACATATGTAGACTCTCCTTGATGAATTGAAAGTCGAGAGATATTTCAGAACCACATCGCAATCTTTTGAATCTAGCTCGGTCAGCTATTCTACTGTAGTCCAAACTCCATTTCCTAGGTTTCGTACTAATCCAGCTTCACTTAAACTGATTAATGTCACGTGCAATGTTGTCGTGAGTAATGCATCATAGCTCAATGTGATAGGTACACTTCGTGATTGTTTAATATCAAAAACAAGCTGTTCAAGGTCTGCATCCCCTCGAGCACTTAGCAATGTTAACACAGTATCTTGGAGGTGTATTACACCATCCCGTACAGCTTCAAATTGAAGTCGAGCATCAGCAAAAATGTGGGGGGAATCATGTGCAGGAAATAGATGGTCAGCTCCTAGTTTTGATAAGGCTTCCAGTGCAGTTAATTTTGCTATAATACTACCAGTCTTGTCAACATAGAATTTACGAGGGTCATTTGGGAAATTGTTTACTTCATCGCCTGAGAATAATGCTTTTCGTGTTACATCAAAGAAAGCGCAATGTCCTGCAGAATGCCCGCCAGTATGGATTACTCTGAGAACTGTTTCACCAACTGAGATTTTTTGTCCGTGAGAGATTAGCTCATCAGCATCTATACCACGATAATTAACACGAAGTGGACCTTTATCGAATTTCATTGAAAATCTTTCAGCTCGATCCATTACAAGTCGTTTATTCAAGAAGTCTGCCGGTGTTCGAAGAAGTTCTGCATCATCCTTATGTATCATTATAGGCGCTCCAACTGACTTCTTAAGTCGTCCAGCTCCAGCGGCATGATCCGGATGACCATGTGTACAAAGAATGCCTACTAGATCATTCTTAGGTTCCAGACCAAGATCCTTTATTGCCTTTTCAAGTCGATCCCCTGGATCTCCTGCGGTCCCCGGATCAATCACAAGAACCTCGTTCTCATCAACAATCAAGTAGCTAGCAATAAAGCCAAACTCATCAGCGAACTTTCCTCGCACAACTTGAATTCCAGGTATAATTTCAGTCGATGCCATTTGTCTAGTTGGAGTTTCTCATTCAACACTTATGATAATATCGTCTATGGGCAAGTCTAAAAAATAAACACTAAATCCAATAGAATCTCTTGTCCTGTTGCTGAGGTTGAATGTTGAAAGGTGTATACGTGCTTATTATAGAAACAAAGCGTACTGTTAGGTTTCAAAAAAGATCAGGTGATGAAACAGTTTTTGAGCCAGGAGAGTGGGTATACATCGGTTCAGCGATGGGGAGTGGTTCTACAAGTATTGAAAATAGACTGAGAAGACATTTTCGAAAAGATAAAACAAATTACTGGCATATTGACTATCTAATTAACGCTGCTACAAAAATCAAAGAAGCAATTTGGGCTGAGAGCAAAAAGTCTGCAGAATGTGATTTGGCACTAAGTATAGCAAATCATATTGGCTTTGAGGTTGGTCCAAGGGGATTCGGAGCCTCTGATTGTCAAAGGGGATGCTTCACTCACATCTACCTCTATATAGGAGAGGAACAGCTGCTAGAAATCATGATGACCATTTTCAGGAGATTGAATCTTCATCCACATATCACCTGGAATGGGCAGATATCATAACAAGCTCCTGAGCAGCAAGTATTAAATGGCTCTAGCATTCATCATTTTCAAACTGGAGGAAGCAAGGAATGCCAGACTGGAGGAGCATTTTTCAAGATCTGAAAAATACAGGACAAACATTTACTGTCTACTTGAGATATCAACAAAAAGACACCCTTGCTAAGATACCCAACGTAAGGGTTCAAGAGGTGTATGATGACCACGTAAGGTTGGAAAATCCGAGTGGTTACGGAGTTCTCGGGTATGAAGATATTCTTTATGTATCAATTCCGAGACAGTCAATGTCAAATCCGCTACAGTGAGTAAGAACTCAAAGACCCTACTGCTAAGGTTTAATTAGCAAATGGCATTCTTAAGCGTACAGTCCAGACAATTAGTTGGTGTAAATAGAAGTGTCATCACTAGTATACATCCCAATTGAAAACGAACGTGTCCTTAGTCAACATCAGGAGTATATCCTGACCAACTACAGATGGATACAGTTTGATAGAGGGTCACGGACAAGTGCAAGTCTCCCACTACACATTGTCAAAGAGTACAAATTAACTACAAACTCTGCTATGTGCAAAGTTGTAAACGGAATTGTTAATTTTGTAGGAGCAATGCCAAGACGGGAGGAGTTACGTGCCGCTCTTGGACTTCGTGAGTTTGATAATCTCAGGGTTGGAGGGCAGAGAAAAATCTGTGAAGTAAGTGGTGTACCATTTATACATCCTGAACACCCCTATAATCGATGGATTTCAATTGGGTTCCATAGACCATTTTCAAGACACTTCTATCAGACATTTGCTTGGCTGAAAGGGGAAGAAGTCTTTACCTATCATCCTGGAAGTTTCATACTTACAAACTATCGACTCTATCAATACGATGCGGGATCAAAGAAGATGTTCATTTTTCCACTTCATATGGTTGAAACATTTGAAGCAAGAGGAAATGAAATTAAGCTAAAAGCAACAACGGGTAAATTCAAAATCAGAGGAAAAGTTCCACGACAGGACCATCTGCTGAGTGTATGGCAAACTCGTGCATGGAGTCCTATTTCTAAGGAACATCTAGACTGGCTCGTTCGACCATATAGCTATATCACGCCGCATCATCCATTATCGCAGTATTATGTCAGCGATAGTGCAACAGTCACACCGACTCCAGTGGCTCAAGAAACAACTCAAGAGATGCAGGTTTCCGCGGGGTCTGGAGGGGCAGGTACAGTATTTGTTAAACCCGCTATCAAAGACAGATGCACCAATTGCTCCGCCCCAATGTCATGGGAGCAGATAGATTGGACTGGTCCGGACCAATACGCTTGCCCGTCCTGCGGTCACACACATCGGGTAGACTATATCCGCATGTGAGGATCTTTAGGAGTGGGCTTTAGTCCACTCCATTGAGAGTCTTTTGATTGTTTTCTCCGTCGGGAGACCTGTTTCTAAATCCCAGCCTCTAAGTTTGTAATATTCGTCAAGCATGGGATCAAGATCAACAGTCTGTCCCTTCCCTGGGCCCTCAGGCATCGGCTCTTTAGTAAACCTATCAGGAAGTCTGTCATCCTTGCGTGTGATTCCTTCGCGGTTGTTGAAAAGACGCTTCAGTGTTATCTGACGTTCTGCAATCTCTATTAGATTCTCAACTTTTCCAAGTTTCTTCTCGCCAGTGGCAAGAGGTAACATTTCTGCGAAGTCTTCCATCCAAAATATTGGTGGCCAAGATACTGAATACCAGCACACAATCAGTGTGTCTCTGATACAATATGAATTCTCACTCTCAAAAACAGCGACTGCTTTATACTTCTCAGTATAAGGATCGATTATCTCTGGAAGTTTATCAGCACCCCATCTCTTTGCTGCAACATCCTCGTACCCGAGTTGATCAACAACAACCAAGCTTCTGAGATGGTCAGCACCTCTTGCGGCTGTAGCATGACCTAGCCCGATGCTCCGATGAGTGCGACCATCCTGACCAGAAACCTCCATCCCTTTTACATGAATAGCATACTTTTCCGAACCTTTGCCAATGGTGTCAGCAGCTCTCTTGCTTCCTTCTGCTAGAAGATTTCCAAAATCCCTTCGTTCAGCAATCATCTCCAATAGATGGATAGCTTGTTCTCTATTACCCCATTCTAACTTGAGACCATTAGTGTCATTCTCTGTGATGATACCATTCTCAAAAGCTTCAATCGCAAAACCAATTGTTGCTCCTGCAGATATAATATCCATTCCATATCGATTACAAATCTGATTCGCCTTTAGAGTAGTCGCATAATCGTCAATACCAAGTGAGCTACCAAAAGCCATCAAGCCTTCGTATTCAGGACCCTCCTCAAGGGTACCTGCAAATGGCCCTGTTCGGACATAATTAACCTTCTTACATCCGAGGCTACAACCAAAACACGCCCTGTCAGAAATTGTAAATCTGGGTCGGATATAATCGCCAGTTAGCTTTTCATAGCCCGGAAAAACTCCTGTACGATGATTATAGGTTGGTAATTCGCCAATCTCTTCTTTCACTGCAGTTAAGATCCATGTACCCCATTTGCCCATCTCTCTAGCCTGTGGATTCTCACGCACTCTCAAATGCGCTTTCTTTGCTAACTCGACAAATCCTTCATGGTCATAAACGTCAATTCCACCATGACCACGGATTGCAATTGCTTTCACATTCTTGGCTCCAAGAACAGCTCCCATACCAGTACGCCCAGCTGCTCGGGCGTGATTCACCATCACTGATGCAAACCGAACCAGACGTTCACCAGCAGGACCAATTGCTGCAACTTGAAGATCAGGATCTTTGTGTGCTTTTTTGATATTAATGGTGGTCTTATCTGTGGTTGTGCCCCATAACTTAGTAGCATCTTGGAGCTCTAGATGGGAGTCTTCAATGTGGAGATATACAGGACTTTCCGACTTACCTTCAATAACCAACAAGTCATATCCAGCATATTTCAATTCAGGACCCAAGAATCCACCAACATGACTTTCACCCCAAATACCAGTGAGAGGAGCTTTCGAGATGAAAACAGTCCTGCCACTCATAGGCCACATGGTTCCAGTGATTGGTCCTGTTGCCACAATGAGTTTATTTTCCGCTCCTAACGGATCAGCACCAGGGGGTAATTCTTCAAAGAGAATCTTGGCACCAAACCCATCTCCGCCTATATAGTCCTTTATCCATTTGGTAGGAAGCGGCTCAGTGTATAGCTTATTATCAGTTAAGTTAATGCGCAGAATCTTTCCCATGTAGCCGCCTTTAGTCACCTTATTCCACTCCACTAGACTCTTGTGCAGTTCTTTCAATTTCTCTTAGATAACTTGAGATCTTGCTATGGCGATCGATTGAAGGGGCAACAGAAACCTCAGAGTAAGTTATTGCTCCAGTTGGACAAACATTAGCACATTCTGGATCACCATTGCAGTGATCACACTTGATTATCTTCATTCTATGAGTGTCTAGCAGAATGACTCCATTCACACATACTCCGACACAGGACTTACATAAAATGCATTTGTTCTCATCTAGATATGTCATCTTTGCTATCGGATCCCGGCGTATTGCATATACTGGACAGATATCTACACAAGGAGCAGTTTCGCAGGGACCACAAACATTGGGTAGGTCTATTCCAAGGTCATCATATCGGACAATCTTAAGTCTTGCAAGACTTGGCTGGAATCGACCTTCTTTTTTTGCTGAACACGCAAGTTCACAGATGCGGCAACCAGTGCATTTTGTAAAGTCAACGACAAGATGTGATGGCAATAAGTCCACCTCGTTGCATTGTCATTCTATCAATTCAACACTAAAATGCTTCGGAGTATCTATACGGTTTATTAGGAATGAGGTACTACAAACGAAACCGGTGAATATTATGTCAGAGGAAGAAAATATCGAGGAAGGTACAGACAAAAAGAAAGGTAAGAAAGTCGACTATTGCGAGGTTGAATTCGAAATTGGTAATATCGAGTTTGAAGCAAAAGGTCGCAGCATAGTTGTTGAACGAATGTTTAGAATGTTATTAGAGAAGATAGAAGAAGGAAAACTTGTAGCTGAATTCAGACTACAAGATATTGATGAGGAGGAGGAAGAGGAAGAAGAAGAGGAAGAACTTCCACCAATGGAATACTTTGAAGAAACAGAGGAATCAGAGTATTCTTCCGAAGATTCATCATTAGACCCGCCCCCTGCTTGGGATACCTTGGAAACTGAGGAACCAGATGTTTCTGATGCTGAACGTGAAGAACTAGGTCTCGAGTAATAGTAGCACTGAACTATTCCACAGGTACAACCCAATCATGAGGGTCTTCTCGTTCACCTGACTGAATTCCAATTAGATCATCGAAGAGTTGCTGAGTCAATTTACCGGTTTTCCCATTGGCAATCTGATTTGGCTGGTTCTTGTACCATAAAGACCCAACTGGAGCTATGATTGCTGCGGTTCCACAACCAAACATCTCTAGGACTTTGCCAGTGTGGATACCTTCAATCACCTCATCAATCGATATTTGTCTCTCATTCACTGAATAGCCATAGTCCGTACATAACGTAAGTACTGAATCACGAGTGACACCGGGAAGAATAGAACCTGAGAGTGGAGGTGTGGCAACCTCATCGTCAAAGCGGACTACTATGTTCATAGTACCAATCTCTTCTAACCATCTGTGCTCCAGAGCATCTAGCCATAGAACCTGAGAACATCCAACCTTGGACGCATCTGTTCCAGCAAGTAAACCTGCAGCGTAATTTCCACTTGCCTTTGCTGCACCCGTCCCGCCCTTTACTGCACGAACATATTTGTCACTAACAAAAATCTTCACAGGTGCGAATCCTTCCTTGAAGTAAGGACCTACTGGACTAAGTATGATATAGTAAAGATACTCGGCTGAAGGACGAACGCCAAGCTTGGGTTCAGTTCCAATCATGGTAGGGCGAATGTAGAGAGAACTACCTGGCACTTCAGGAACCCAATCAGAGTCAATCTTCAGTAACTCCTTAAGTGAGTGTAAGGCAAAGTCAATATCTAACTTTGGCATCACCATCCGTTCTGCAGATAAATTGAGCCGCTTGAAGTTCATATCGGGTCGGAAAAGAAGAACACTCTCACCCCTACGATAAGCTTTCATCCCTTCAAAGATTCCCTGTCCATAATGGAGACATAATGCAGCAGGGCTTAGGGAGAGAGAACCGTATGGATGAATCCTTGCATTAGTCCAATGAACCCCATTATGAATCATTGAAAACATATGATCAGAAAAGATGGTACCAAATGTTACTTGCAAAACATCACTTGGCTTTTCTTTTCTTTCATCTTTTGGAACAAGGTTGATGTCGATGTTCACTCTCAAGCACAACAGTTATCGATGATACATATCTGCCTCTTAAGCGGATAGGTTTTTTTAAATTCTACAAAGATTGGTAGATATAGTGTCTTAGAAAATACCTTAAGTCAGACAATTACTGATGAACAAGATTATTGGAGTCAGATAAGATGAGTCATCATGAAGGAGCTCCACCTGAAGATGTATACTATGTCGATCCAAAAGAGGTGTTATCTCAATATAGTGTGGAGTGGATTTCTCTCAGGAAATCATATGAAGAGATAAAGAATCAACTTCTTGATGTTCAAGCTGAACTCAGCCAAATTGACCGGCAACTGGAAAATGGTGAAATCACGGATCAAGAACACATAACATTGTACCGTGAGAAATGGTCTGAATCAACTCAGATTGTACAAGTGAAAAGAGAAGTGGAAAGTCGGTTATACGAGATTCAGAAAGAAATTCGTGCAGCTAATAGACAATTAAAACAAGCTGAAGAAGAACGTCAAAGAAGAGAGAGAGTGGAAGAAGAAAAGTCTCATGCAATGATTGAATGGATGTCTCTCAAGCAAGGATTTGATTTGGTAACAGCTCGACGGAACGAGATAAACGCAGAATCTGATAAACTTGAAATCTTGAGGCGAAGCGGAAAAATCTCCGAAGAAAAATATAGAGAAAACCGTATTCAGCACATTCGACAGCTGGCTGAACTTAGCACTGTTGAATCTGACGTGAAGCGAAGACTTGCTGAACTTTTAGAAATCATTAAACGATAGTCACTCAATAGTTAAGAAAAGGAAAATTGCAGTACCCGGAAACGGGCACTGCAAATCTCAATCTATGCGCGATGACCTTGATCACTCATCGCCTCTGCAACTTTCAGGAAGCCTGCGATATTCGCACCAACGACATAATTGCCCTTCTTACCAAAAAGCTCTGATGTCTTGTATGCATTAGCATGAATGTTCTGCATGATTTGGTGCAATTTGGCATCAACCTCTTCACGGGTCCAGAAGAAGCGCTGACTATTCTGAGCCATCTCAAGACCAGAAACTGAAACTCCACCTGCATTAGCAGCTTTCCCAGGCCCAAAGAGAATATTGTTCTCAATAAAGATTTCAACACCTTCTGGGACTGTGGGCATATTGGCACCCTCACCAACAGCTAGCACACCATTATCGACAAGCATTTTTGCTTCCTTTGCGTCGACTTCATTTTGGGTGGCACTTGGAAGTGCAATATCACACTTGAGGCTCCATGGAGTCCCTTCTTTGGTTTCAGTGTAATCCACCTTGAAGTGCTCAGCATATTCCTTGATGCGGCCTCTTCTAACATTCTTCAAATCCATGATCCATGCTAGTTTTTCTTCATTAATACCATCTGGATCGTGAATCCAACCGGTCGAGTCGCTCATTGCAATAACCTTTGCACCTAACTGAATACACTTCTCAGTAGCATATTGAGCAACATTACCAGAACCAGAAACCACAGCAATCTTACCTTTCATATCTTCGCCACGAGTCTTGAGCATCTCCTGAACAAAATAGACACAACCAAAACCAGTTGCTTCAGGTCGAATCAGAGAACCACCCCAACCAGCACCCTTACCAGTTAGGACACAGGTGCCATGATTGTTCGTAATTTTTCGGTATGCACCATATAGATACCCAATCTCACGAGCTCCTACTCCAATGTCTCCAGCAGGCACATCTATGAATTGTCCAACGTGCCTGTAGAGCTCAAACATTAGACTCTCGCAGAAATTCTCAACTTCCGCATCTGTCTTGCCTTTTGGATCAAAATCAGATCCACCTTTACCACCACCCATCGGTAGTGTTGTAAGGCTGTTCTTAAAGACCTGCTCAAACCCAAGGAATTTCAAAACACCTTGTGTGACTGTAGGATGAAAACGAAGACCCCCTTTATAGGGTCCAATGGCAGAGTTGAATTGAATTCTATATCCACGGTTAACCTGTATCTTGCCATCTCTATCCTTCCAAGGAATACGGAACTGAATAATACGTTCAGGTTCAGTAATTCTCTCAAGGATAGAGTACTCTTCATACTTAGGATATTTTTTGATTGCAGGCTCTAGGGATTCTAGAACTTCTAAAACAGCTTGATGGAAGACCTTTTGATCAGGATCTTTCTCAACAACGCGGTTGTAAACAGATTCAATATATTTGTCCAAAGGAACACACTCACCATTAGTTAACTTCGCATGGGGCGCGTTAGGACTTCCACATAAATCAATCGGAATCGGACCTGAGCATGAAAAGCCTCTAAAACTATTGTTTTTATCCATCCAACAAATTCTTTGTAAGACAAACAGTCATTAGTCCTCTTAGTCTATGAAAACTGGGCAGACAGAGATGCCAACATTTGAGCAGGAATGGATTAGTCCAATCTTAGAAGTTTACAAAAAGAGAAAAATCACAGAGAGTTATTCTGTAATTTTAGGTCTCAATCCTATAGGACAGGCACTTTGTAGAAGATTGTACGAGAATAATGAGTTTGAAACCGTACTTCTTTTCAACTCTCCTGCATTTTCATCATGGAATAGGTATCCAATAGATCTGAAACCTCCAGTTGTTCCAGTTCACGGTATGATAGCTGAAGACCTGATGATAATATTTGGAGATGTAATGATAAAGGAATATGATTGGATGACGGATTTGTTATTCTACCTCCGGGGGAATGTGCCAACAAGATTTGTAATTTCATTAATGACACATGATGGTCCTACCTGTGGGCAAGTGCTTTCGAAAAAAGGAGACCGCTTGTTGAAGAGAATGGATGTTCCACTTGGCAGGTCTGATTTCTATGATGCAATAACAGCACCTCTCATTAGTGCTGGAAGTGCCGCGGGCTTGGATCCTGTGGTTCTTTTCCTTGAAGAAACGAAAGATCGTGAGATACTACTTCAAATCGATGATATAACTGTCACACAGGCAGATGTTGATGAAGCACATATGCTCCTCCAGAGAGGATTAGATTTTCAACTAGTCGGATAATCGTTTTCTTCATCTTTGCTCGTTTGTCCATATCCTGTTCGCCTGCGTCCACTCATTTGATCAAATCGTTCGTGTATGTCGCTACGTGAGAGCCTACTATCGCAACTTGTGCACATGAGTGCTCTTGTTTCCTTGATGTTCACTATTTCGCCACATGAGATACATGTCCATAAGCCGCCTTGCAGAAGCTTCGTCTTTCGGAATACGACTTTTGCCATATCCCTAAGAGATTCAGGACAGTCATCAGCGACTCCTATGATTCCCTTCTCTGACCACTCACAAAGAACAGACACGAGGGTGGTCATAAGTTCAATAATCCTGGTCGCTCGATCTTCAATCTCACTAGAAGTTTCAGATCTTGTGTCTCGGGGGGCATCAGAAATTTTCTGTAGCACCTCAATGAATGCGAAGAATGCAGGAGCTGGGAATCGGTCTCTACCTCGAGCTTCAACCATTTGACCAAGGACAGCTGAAATCATCAATGTCTGAGTATAATCTTCACGTAGAATCTGTTCTGCTTCCTTTACAATTTTTGTAGCATCAATCTTGTAGTTTGTTTCTTTCAGCCCATGTTCTTCAGCAATTGACTTTACAGAGTCTAAAAGTCCTTTCCCCTTGGACATCAATCGATTGACCTTTTTGGCAATAGTTTGATAGGGCAATCCAGCATCATTAGCTAGCTCTTGTAAGAGGTCTCGGGCTGTTAAACTCAATCGAAGCACGTACCTGTGACGACTTGATTTAATGACACTACGACCATTTTAGGTTACCGAAGTATTCTTAGAGGATACATGGATGCGGGACAAATCTCATAAAGGGAAAATTGACGCCAACAGATGGTGGTTCCTGATGAAAGATTATGATGTTGTTCTGGCAAGTGGAGCAGAACACTTGAAGGAGAGTTTTCAGGAAGATGGATTCCGTGTGTTCACATCAGGTCTGAATTATGATAGAAGGAGATTATTCCCGAATGCAGACATTTATGCAAAGCTAGAAGATATATCGGAACTTTCAGACAGAAGAGTCATCATCATCCAGAGTTGCACTGGTTCAGGCCCCGCTGAAAATGAACAGTACACAACATCAGATCGTGTTGTTGAACTCCTTCTTCTGCTTGATCTTCTATCAAGACCCGTAGCTGTCAGAGAAGTGAATCACAAATGCTACGAGTGCGAACCTATTGCTCCACCATCTCGAGTTGAGGTGGTTTTAACATTCCAACCGTTTGCATTACAAGATAAAGCATTTAGAACGGGAGAAGCAATATCAGCCAGATGGGCAATTGAAACCATTGTTAAAGCATGTAACAAAATCTGGGTTGTAAATCCTCATGCTCCAGATAGTCTTGATTGGGTCAGAGCATTGAGAGAAAGGAATCTCTATGAAACAATTGATGTGATTCCTGATTTAGTACAATATGCAGAAAAGCAGTTTAGTTTTAATGATGCAATTCTAGTGTCTCCAGATGAAGGGGCTCAGGAGAGGTACAAAATTAGGGGTTTTGGAAAATCTAGGGAGAATTCTTTCAAAGTAGATCTTCATGGAAACATCGAAGTGAGAGACAAGCAAGTCATTATCGTAGATGACTTAACAAAGAGTGGAAGTACTCTACTGAAAGCTGCAGATAGACTAAGGAACCAAGGAGCGTCTGATGTAGGAATGGCTGTTGCACACGTGTTACCTTTAATCGAGAGAGGTGAAGAACTCCTCGAAGAACTTTTGGAGAACGCTCGTGGCATGATTGTGACAACAAACACAATACATACTGATATCTTTGGAGGAAAGAACCCAGAATTAACCTACAATATCGTTCAAACTTTGGTCAAACATTTATAGAACTCAAGATAGCTCTAATCAATGAGTTCTTCCGCTTTCCCTTTTGCAGTCCAAGATTTCGTACTAAGTTTCTCAACAAGATTTCTCTTTTCAAGATCAAGAAGGGCTTGTACAACATCATTTTGGTTGCACTCAATGTTTCGTCGCTTCAAGAATGAAGCGATTGCATTTGGTCTGCGATTATCAGCTAAGATGATTTTTAGAATATTCTTTTGGAGCTCAGTAATTTCCTCGGACATTATAACCAAGCAGTTGGGTTTTTCTTGGTTCTTAAGGCTATCTCTGAGTCAAGACTAGCTGATGACGAAACCCTTTTGTTACCAGAGTCAACTGCGCGAGAGGGAAAATGAATGACAGACAACAGAGAATATCACATTGGAATTGCGCCTGGAGAGATACCTGAACTTGTCCTATTACCTGGAGATCCTGACCGATCGCGAGATATTGCGATGAATTTCTTTGATGAGCCAATTGAGATAGCTAAGAAGAGAGAGTATTGGAGTTTCAAAGGAAAATGGAAAGGAATACCAGTTGCAGTTTGTTCGACCGGGATAGGTTGTCCTTCCGCAGCAATAGCGTTAGAGGAACTAGTCAAAGTCGGATGCACGACATTTCTCCGAGTAGGAACATCTGGTGCAATTAGTCGTTCTATTGCAGCAGGGGACTTGGTAATCTTCACGGGTTCAGTTAGAGATGATGGAACCTCACGCCAGTATGTACCAATCCAATTCCCTGCTGTAGCAGATCCAGAGATGGTATTAGCGCTTATGGAAGCCGCGGAGGAAAATAAAGCAAAGTTCCATGTTGGAATTGGTCACTCAAAAGATGCTTTCTATAGTGAACACCCCGAATATGTTGCAGATCCCGATAGCACACGACGCAAATGGGAGTCCCTAAGGAACGCTCGAGTCTTAGCAACCGAAATGGAATCAGCAGCTCTTTTTGTCATTGGACATCTTAGGGGTGTCAAAGTAGGGACAATATGTGTAGTCATAGGTGAGAATATTGAGAAAGAAGCTAAAATTGTTGGTAAACCACCAATTGATTTGTTAATACCTGTAGCATTGGATGCGATGACCTCGTTCAAGCGATTGAAAGAATCTTAGATTCCACCAAACCATACTCTCTTTTGAACAGCCATATGCAAATCTTCTGCAGTTCTCTTATCGATGCCAGTGATACTTGCTAGCTGCTCAGGACTTGTCGCTACAAGCTCAGTTGTGGTCGCAATTCCAGAATTGAATATCAAATTGATAGTTGGTTCGGGTGTACCGAGTTCAGTGAGAAGGCCTCTAAGGTCAGCCATTGCGTCAGCGGTTGCTAACGGTGGTGTAACTTCTGGCATCTCTTTTTCAATCGGATCTTCCTCACTCTCTTCACCTTCTTCGAGAGCTTGGGGTTTAGTTTTTACTTCAGGCTCAGCAGATTTCTTCAATTCACGAAACTCAGCCATCTCACCTCTAACACCATGCTTTGCAATAAATGAGGGTCGCAAGAATATGATTCCGATTATCACACATAAAATTAGAATTGGAAGAACAAAGTCACTTCTGATATCGATTGGTACAATTGAGGGTCCAATTCCTGGTCCAATAAGACCGCCGATAATACCATCACGAAATAGTGTTGTCCAGGAGTCGCCCGAAAGGTCAGTGAAAAGAATTAACCAAAGCGGGGAAAATAATCCGAAACCTCCGGTTTCATAGATTAGAAATTCTCTCACGATTCTCCTTCTTGCGATGTAGATGAGAATAGGGGGAACAATCGCTATCAATATTGAAATGAAGAACCAAGTGACGTAGATATCCCATGATAAGGCAAGTATCTTGATTATTGCAGCGCCTAGAAATATAACAAGCGTAAGAAGTGCACTTATAGTAACACCATGAGCATATCTCATATTTTCAACTCACCTCAACGGGATTAATCAATTCGATATTGCGAGAGAATCTTTTAGGTGTTTGTAGGATTTCATCCCGGAAGTGCTTGCCATGTATATTGAAACCACAGGGAGTGAAAACACATAAGTTGGACTATGAATTGCGCAAATGGCTCAAAATAGGGGGAAGCGCGCTCTAGAGTGCATTTCTAAGATAAGTCTTATAAGGGTCTAGAGTGACTTTAAACGCACCCTTTTGGAGGAGAAATGAAAAAATGACATTTATCGTTAAGAAGGCAGTGCAAGATTATGCAAAGAAGAAGAATCTACAAGTTAGTGGAGACTTCTACGATGCTCTTGACAAGAAGATTGGAACAATTTTAGATCACGCTGCCAAAAGGACTGGCGAAAATAAGCGTAAGACCCTCAAGGCTTACGACTTATAATTAAGGCCGATGATGCCGGGAGTGGGAGCACACTAGAAAGTGCTTCCACAACCTTTTTTCTTCTCTAAAACGTCATCCTTATCAACTCGTATTTTAGTGGCTGGCTGTTTCATTGTTAAGGAGTAATGATATTTGTACAAGGTATGCCTCACTAATGATGATGGCCCGCGGAGTGAAGGATTGTTAAGACTTGCAGATTTTCTAAGTAAGGAAGTAGAGCTGATAGTAGTAGTGCCAGATGCTCAGCGCAGCGCGTCAGGGAAATCATTGACTTTGAAGAGACCAATAAGGATTACTGAGAAACATGAGAATAATGGATACAAGTTCATCTCACATGATGGTGCACCAGCAGATTCAGTAATACTCGCTCAAGCATTCTATCAGGATATCGACCTTGTAATCTCAGGTATAAACTCTGGTGCGAATGTAGGATATCAAAGTATTTTGACAAGTGGGACTGTAGGTGCAGCTTTTGAGGCGGCCATTAGAGACCTACCTGCGATTGCAGCATCTCGTGAAGCTTCACCAAGTGATTGGTTTGAAGCAAAGGGCACGAATGGAGATTGCGAAAAAGCGTGCATCATCATAAGGGACCTTGCAATGAAGGTCCTAGAAAAAGGATTACCCCAAGGTATCGATATGTTGAATCTGAATTTCCCGCGTAATATTACAGAAAACTCAATGATCATAGTCACCAAACCAACCAAAGTTCGGATGCATAATGAAGTAGAAAAAAGAACAGACCCAAATGGTCGTCCATACTACTGGTACCTCGGAATCGAAAAAGATCCCCAACCAAAATCTGATGCATACGAGGTAATCGTTAATGGAAACATCTCAATTTCTCCGATAATTCTTAATTGGATAGGAGATGCTGAACTTAAGAGCTTAGAAGAGTTCATGAAGATGTGATCTTCTCCAGCGCACGCCATAATGCATCCACTTTAGGTCGCTGAAGTGAATATCCATCAGAATCAGTTACTATTATCCTATGATCCGGATTTGCCATAATCCTACCAATAACTCTTGCAGATATTCCTCTTGATTGAACCGTATTCACAACCTCAGTTGAATATTCTTCATCGCAACAGATGATCATACAACCACTACTAATTAGCTCTAGCGGATCAATTTTCAACAAGTCACAAATCAGTCTAGTAGTTACATCAATTGGTATAGCATCTCTGTATATCTCAAATCCAACATTACTGGCGTCACAGATTTCATGGATTCCTCCTGAGAAACCGCCTTCGGTAGGATCATGCATGGCAGTGACATGACCTGTTTCGAATGCTGCAAGGCCTTCTGCAACCACGCTAATCTTGTTTCTCAGAGCCTTTGCTTGCGTAATTACTGACATGTCAACCTTCGATTTAAGATAATCTTCACCCTCAGTTGCGAGAATTGCGGTACCCTCATATGCAATTGATTTAGTGATGATTATCGAGTTACCTGGTTTTGCACCTGATGATGTAACATAGTTTCCTTGATCAGCAAGTCCCACCATAAACCCGACTATTATTGGTCTATCAATACCATCAGTAATTTCTGAATGACCTCCAGCAACAGCTATTCCAAGCATTGATGTAGCTGCATCAATTTGGCTCATTATTCTCTCAAGTTGATCAGCAGTGGTTTTGGTGGGCAACATTATCGTTGCAAGAAACCATCGAGGGGACACGCCAAAAGTTGCAATGTCATTAGCATTTACATGAACCGCAAGCCATCCTATATCAGATATTGACCCAGTTATTGGATCCGTTGCTGCAATTATGACCTTATCACCAATACGAATTACTGATGCATCCTCTCCAAGGCGAGGCCCAAGTAGGACATCTGGATCAGTCATACCCAGTTTTGCAAAGACAATCCTTTGAAGGACTTCAGGTGGAACCTTTCCAACAAGCATCTAATATACACCTCTATAGGAGGTGCGCACAGATCATGTGCCTGATGCATGAAAAGCAGATTCATAGCAACCCAATTTTGGGCTCTCCTCGCTCACTATGACACCAGGCATCACTCTGACCTTGTGCGCATCTTAGAAACCGATTTCGTGCTAATAACATAATCGAGAATGGCACTGTTATAGATTATTATCGAGGAAGATAGGTTTCTACTTGACGGAGGTCTTGTTCTCGTAAGCGAGTCCTAGATAGACTAGCACTAAGAAGTGTTCGTAGGATTGATTTTTCCTTGAGTAGGTCACGAGAAAGGTAAGCACGACCACCTGCAGCTCTAGCGACAAGGTATGCGCCAAATGTCTTTCTGAATTCATCAACCATAAGGATGGTTTCGATAGTATCATGCAAACCCTCCTTCTTCATTCTCAATGTGGCGGCTAGCTCGAGAGCTTCATGGTATGGACGCTTCAGAAAACGAGGCCATTTAGATTGCTCAGAATCGACATTGACAGCTGCAAGCCGAACTTTTGCTTTCCTAACCAATCGTGCAGTACGAACAAGGTCTTGAACAGGTGTATATTGCTCATGACCAGGACCAGCGGATTGAGCAAGAGGAATATTGGGAGAGAAATCTGAAACTAGTATCAAAAGGGGTTCGATGTCGTTGTTACGCATGCGTTCTCTCCGAATTGTATCAAGGGACTTCTTGAGAGCCTCAGCTAAAGGTGTAAGCCCTGAAATCTTAAGACGCCCCAAAGCTCGATAGATTTTGTTCCAATTAGTTGTTGGTGCTTGAATCTCAACAGCTCCACTATCTTTGAAAGCAATAATCCCAGTACGATCCTTTGATCCTCTTGTTTCACTCTCTATTCTTTCAAGAAATTCTCTGACCTCTTCCATACTACCTTTCATTGAGAGACTTACATCAATTACAAGAATGATTGTGAGTGGTGTGCGTCCTGTAAAAACACTCTCACGGAGATCTGCTTTCTTAATCTTGAGTGAACCATCGGATTTCTTCCCAGTTCGTGCGATTGCGGCCATTATGGTGGATGGGACATGTATACTTCCTACTTCTCCAGTCGGAATTCTTGAACGAACAGGTCTACCATATTTTATTGTGTCGGAGGACTTTAGAGACCCTACTGCTCTTGAGCTAATTCGTTTCTTGATCCAACCACCTGATGAAACCCGTGCTCGGATCATCGCCCTTTTTCTCAACATATCCAAATCGAATAGTTCTTCGCCTGTGTCAATGTCTGGCATCTTCACAAAGAATAAATCATCCAATCCAAAAGGTGCTTCTCTAATTTCAGATTTGGGACCTGATACCATATCCGGCGTTTGAGGGGTATATGGTCTCGTTGCTAGACCCCACTCATCACCTGGTTCTGGCTTCCCTCCACCAGGTTCTACAGTATCGATGCCTGCAGCAGGTCCACTGCTTCTACGGGTCATAACATCCAACCATTTCCTGACTACATACCACAAAATAGGAGCAATAACAATACTATCAATAATCAAAGCCGGCGCTGAGGGGAACTGAAAAATCGGAACTCCAAGAATCCAGTTGATAGGACTTACATAGAGCCATGCAAGATAGATGAAGAAAACCACCATCATTACTGCAATGATAGTTCCTTTAATGGGATCACCCTGAGGACTCCTCACTCCTTCCGGAGTTTTTTTTTGCCTTCTTGTTTTCCAGAAGTTGCAAATCTGGATCCTCGACCAAAGCGACCTCCACTGATTCGAGCACCAGATTTATCGTCATCCTCTTCTGGAACCTCGGTAGGAGATTTTCGTCGCTCTGTTTTCTGAGCTACATCTACAGCTTTTGTTATCGCTTGATCTACATCTTCTGGAGAGGGAGGTTCTAACAGTCCACCACGACGAGTCCTATGACTAAGTACAAGTTGTGATGCAAGCTTCATATCATCAAGTGTAACCTGCTTGCGTCCCTCGAGTGCAGCATTTGTGATTGCAGCTTTACTAATGATGATATCTGGTCTAACACCATCTACTTCGAGAGCATCGCAAGCCATTGCAATTGCTCTCAAATTTACATCAGGCAGAACTACTTCTCGGAGTATTTCTTTAGCTTGGATTATTCTATCACGAAGCTCTGCTTGTTGAGCTGCCCAGCATTCTCTGAATTTGTCAGGATCTTCTTCGAACGCAAGATTTCTCCTAACGAGTTCCATTCTTTCTTCAATTGAATGATGACTTCCAACAGCGACATGAAGTGGAAATCGATCTAATAGCTGTGGTCTTAGCTCACCTTCTTCTGGATTCATAGTGCCGATTAAGACAAAATCTGATGGATGAGCTATTGAGATGCCTTCACGTTCAATCACATTGATCTTTGTTGCTGCTGCATCAAGGAGGTCATCAACAAGATGATCTGGAAGTAGGTTCACTTCATCTACATAAAGGACATTCTGATGAGCCTCAGCGAGTATTCCAGGCCGAAGAGCTTGAATTCCATCTTGTAATACTCTTTCAATATCAAGTGCTCCAATCAATCGATCTTCAGTTGTTGAGAGCGGGAGATTCACAACCCTCATTTTTCTTGATTCAGATTGTATCTTTTTTCCAGATTCAAGATTAGTTCTACATTCTTCACATAAGAAATCATGATTGTTGGGGTTACAACCAAACCTGCATCCTACCACAACTTCTACTTCAGGTAAGAGGTCTGCTAACGCTCGCACTACGGTCGTTTTCCCAGTGCCTTTTGGACCAGATACAAGGACACCACCAATTTGTGGGTTAATACCATTAAGAATGAGGGCAAGCTTTAATCGCTCAAGACCGACTAGAGATGTGAAAGGTAATGTTGTCCGTCTTAGCTCGCCCATCAGTATCACTTTTAGCTATATTTCCGCGGAAATAGAGTGATAGTTACAAATAAGGCTAAGTGTTCATGTAATATAGTGAGTGTTTTGATATCGTACATCTCACACCTGGAATGTCCGCAATGCAGAAGAAAGCATTCACCTGAAACTATGGCGACATATTGTATTTGCGGATCTCCCCTCTTCGCCATATACAACCTAGATGGTGTACAAGATGCTCTTACAAATAGTGAGTTTCCCTCAGAAATGAATTCCATGTGGAGATATTCACAACTTCTGCCAGTGAAATCTCCTTCTTGTGTGATTAGTCTTGGTGAAGGATGGACACCTCTAATTCTATCAAGGCGGCTTGGAAAGCACATTGGTCTCCAGATGCTTCGTATTAAAGATGAAGCCCAAAATCCAACTGCAAGCTTCAAGGACAGAGGTCTCTCTGCAGCTGTTTCAAGGCATTTCGAACTGGGAGCAAAAGCCTTTGCCCTACCTTCAGCCGGAAATGCTGCAGTTTCTGCAAGTGCATATGCGGCAGCAGCAGGGCTAGAAGCACATATCTTCATGCCTGATGATACTCCAGAGCCATTCTTTCAGCAATGCGAACTTTTTGGCGCGAAAACAACCAGAGTGAAGGGAACCATATCAGAAGCAAGTAAAGTCATGAACGAGCAAAACGGGAACTGGACTGATTTATCGACAACAAAAGAACCCTATCGCGTAGAGGGTAAGAAAACTCTTGGCTTTGAAATATGTGAACAACTAGGGTGGTCAGTACCGGATGCCATCATCTGTCCAACAGGTGGTGGTACTGCGATTATAGGTATTTGGAAAGCCTTTGATGAACTTGAAGCGATTGGATTAATTGGTTCTGAGAGACCTAGAATGTACGCTGCGCAAAGTGGGGGATGTGCTCCTATAGTTCGAGCTATAGAGAAGGGGACTGATGATATTGAGCCATGGGTAAACGGTGAAACAGAGGCTTTTGGGCTGAGAGTGCCCAATCCATTTGCTGGTAGACTCATACTCAATGTAATAAGGAATTCAAAAGGAAGTGCAGTGGCTGTAGCTGACCAAGAAATTGGACCCGCTAGGAGGACTGCAGCAAAACTAGAGGGACTCGATTTTTGTCCCGAATCAGCTGTTGGTATATGCGGACTTTGGAACTTGATTGAGTCTGGTAAGATAGATTATGACGAAGATGTTGTTCTACTTAATACTGGAAGTGGAGCTAAATATACAAACCAGTAGTAACCTGTGCGTAAAAAACCATTATTATTAATAATCGGGTTAGGAACATACTAGGATACTCAAGATGACTCATGGAGGAAATTCAAATCGAAGAGTCTACTGACAATCAAGACCAGTACCATGGGGTAAAGGATTCACTTGTTGCAGGCAGAAAGGAGCTCGCCTTTTTCATCGGTCTTCTGATATTCTATTTCTATCTGAGATTTACAGGGATTGAACCAACACTCGTTGTCATTCTCGGATTAATTGGGGGTACTTGGCTTGCCTTTAGACCATCTGAATGGGCTGTTGAAGGGATGGAGAGCGCAGCTGGTCATCTCGGATATACAGCATATGTTGCGGGAATGCTGTCAAGTCTGGCAAGCAATATGCCTGAAGCAGTCATTAGTGGGATAGCAGCTTTCGATGGTTGGAGAACTGGAAGTCAAGACTTACTTGACATTGCTGTTCTTTCAATTCTCATTGCTGCAGGATTCAATATGTTGCTTCTTGGAATAACAATTATCATATCCACAAAAGGCAAAGACGACATGGCAGTTCCTGAGGAAGCCATTAAGAAAGATTCTGTATTAATAAGATGGACATTTGTTGCGTTATTGAGTATGTTTGCTCTTGGCATCTTGGATATGGTAGCTCCTGATGCTCCAGTAGATCCAAGATTTCCACCAGTTGCATCATTCGTGTTGTTCCTCTCATATGTCATCTACGCAGCTGCATTGACTACTGGTGATGTCGTTAATGAGAAAGAAAAAGCCGAAGCAAGTCATTCTAAAAGATCTGCAGCAATTTTAGCTGTTATGGGTTTCATAGGCATCTTTTTTGCAGGCGAGATTCTCACACACTCCATTGAGATTCTTCTCTCAGACTATCATAGTGTCATTGGTCTCCTTGGTAACCAAGTAGCAATTGCAGCATTAATCCTAGGTGCAGCTGGAGCACTACCTGAACATGGCATCGCATTGATTGCAGCAACAAAAGGCAAAGTCGGTCTTGCAGTGGGTAATCTTATTGGAGGGGTTCTACAGATTGTACTACTTGTCATGGGAGGAATAGGAATGTTTGTACCAATCCCCTTGGACAGATATGTTTTGTTTCAAATCATGGTTATTGCTGGAAGTCTATGGTTCCTGAAAAGAGCAATAACAGATGATCACAAGCTAGATTTCTTTGAAGGGGCAATGATCATTTTACTTCAAGCGTATGTCTTTGTCTTACTTATTGCAGGTACTCCGGTATGAAATAAGGTAGAATAACTCGAAGGTCATTTTCTCTAATGACAACATTAGCAGCATCAGCTACATCTTGGTCTTCAGGATTATAAGCAATTGAGAGGCCTACAACACTGAACACACTAACGTCATTGCGGCCATCTCCTACAAACGCAGTCCTCTCCAATGGAATTTGGAAATGTTCACATATCTGAGAAATCACATCGGATTTATTGCCCCACGCTACTTGGTTTTTAACAGCCCCTGTAAGAATGCCATCTTGATGGTGGAGTATGTTAGTAAGAACATAATCTATACCCACCCTTCGACCAATGTCATCAGCCATGATATCTAGACCACCTGAAAGTATTGCAGTCTTCAAGCCATGTTTTTTTAAAATTGAGATTGCTTCTTCTGCACCAGGTGAGAGTTGTGTCGAATGAACAACTTTCATGACTTCTGAGAGTGCTTTTCCCTTCCACAAACTAGCATCAAGTTCAGCCCATTGATCATAAGTGATTTCACCAGCAAAATACTTGTCATAGTAAAGCTTTCCTTCTTCTGTTGTACCAAAGTGCTCATGAAGCCTCCACCAAACACTACTGTGTTTTGTAAGAGTCCCATCCACGTCAAAGACGACTAATTGTATTTTCAATCTGAACTACTCCTGAAAATCTGTAGAATGAGATGGGTCCTAACTCTCTTTTTCTCTCGCTCTCTCTTCACGTGCTTCTTTTTCAAGATCTGCTAGTAACTCATCAATACGTTTCTCATCTGAAGCTTCACCTTTACTAGTCTTTGAAGGCATAGCACTTTCAGTTTCAAGAGGGGGGAGGACACCTTCTTTCTCAAGCAATACTTCCGCTTCCATTGCTTCCAACTGTCTGTCTATTCTCTCCTCATCTTCAATAGTCGAATCTGCTCCAGACAGATCCTCAGAGAGTAACTCACCAGCAATGGAGATATGTTCAAAGGATTCGGACAGCTTATCTAACTGAGTCTGAATTTCTTCTGGTCGTAGCATTGACCGTGCCTCAGTCAGAGCATCGTTTGCTATAGTAAAGGCTCGTAGAACTTCAGCTTGGGTTTTAGCTTCTTCCAAGTTTAGTAATGCAGTTTCCAATGTAAGAAACTGCTGCTGATAACGAGACTTTCGATTTTCAAGATCCACAACAATTGTAAGATGAGACCTTGCCATTGAGCGATTACCCTGAGCCATAGCTTCCTTTGCAGACTTTTGTTCCTCTATCATTCTAGTTTCAAGTCTGCGCATCCTCAAGGTCAGAGCGTTCATTGTGCCCTTCATCTCAAGGATTCCTCGTTCTGCATCTACTTTTTTCTTACCACTAAGAAAGCCCATTTGTTCCACCAAGTTTGCCTTACGATTCTATCTCCTTACTTGACGCATTTAAGGTATTGTAATCACTACCCAACAAGTGATATAGTGATTCCAAATAGCACGAGATTGGTTGTATAATGACAATACTCAGGATAGTCCAAGATGCAATAGCAGCGGCTAAGACAGTCATCATTGAGAATCTTGACAAAGCAGCACAAAGAACAGGTGATATGAATCCATTTGGTGAACAGACTCTTCTTCTTGATAGAAAAGCGGAGGACACAATTATCGAAGTCTTTTCTGGTTCTAGTACTGATTTTGATATTTTGACTGAGGAAAAAGGTTTCATTAAGATTAGAAAAAAACCAGAATACCTAGCAATTATTGACCCAATTGATGGATCAATTAACTTGGAAAGAGGAATCCCGCTTTCTTCTATTGGTGTTTCAGTAGTCCCCTACAAAGATGCCATGACATCAGATGATATTGAAATTAGCATGATAGATTCACTGTTTACAAATGAAACTTTCACAGCAATTACAGGAAAAGGCGTGACTAGAAATGGTATTCGAATTCGTCCATCAGCTACTGTTAAACTCCAAGATGCGATAATCTCATGCAACACAAAAAAGACTTGGGACCAAGACTATTTGAAGCGGACGATGAGTACTATTAGTGCAGTTCAGGATTTGAGAAGAACTGCGAGTCCACTTTTAGACCTCTGCTGGACAGCTGCAGGATTCATTGATGGAATGGTGGACCTAAGAGATATGCTCCCAATAATTCATCTCTGTGGCACACATATGGTTTTTGAAGCTGGTGGTTTTGTATTCGATAAGAATGACAATCGATTTTGTGAACCAATAGAACCAAACAAGATGATGAATTTCGTGGCTGCATCCAATGAAGCATTAGCTAGACAAATCTTAGCTAAATTCAAGGGTGACTAGTTAAACCCTACCCAACAAGTGATATAGAGCCATCAAATACAAACAATATGATGGCAGATGACTCTTCATAGGACCATTCAGGATGCGGTTCAAGGTGCAAAGCAGGAAATAATTGAGAATCTTGACATTGCTAGAGAACTCACAGGTAAACTAAATCCCTACGGAGACAAAACTCTCACGCTAGATGCTAAAGCGGAGGATGCCATAATCGATGTACTCACTAGTTCTGGAACTTCTTTTCAGATTCTGACAGAAGAGAGTGGATTCATCAAGAGCGAGCGCAAGCCCGAGTATCTTGCGCTGATTGATCCAATTGATGGGTCAGCCAATCTCGAACGAGGAATTCCTTTGGTTTCAATTGGCATATCAGTGGTTCCTTTCAATGACCTCATGACATCTGACGATGCTGAAATCAGTGTCATTGAATCAGTTTTTACAGATGAAACATATATTGCAGTCACAGATAGAGGTGTGACAAGAAACGGTTTAACCGTTAAGACATCAGCTCCAATCGATGTCAATAATGCAATAATATCGTATGATACAAAGAAGACTTGGGATATGGATTTCATGAAAAGGTCACTGAGAGCTATTGGTTCAGTTCATGATATTAGAAGAACTGCAAGTAATCTTCTTGACCTCTGTTGGACAGCAGCTGGTTTCATTGATGGAATGGTAGACCTCAGGAATATGCTGCCTATCATTCATCTTTGTGGAACACACATGGTATTTACAGCTGGAGGTTTTGTATTGGACGTAAACGGAACTCGCTTTTCAGCTGTCCTTGAACCGAAAACTATGATGAATTTTGTTGCAGCATCCAACGAAACACTTGCTCGCCAAATCTTAGATAAATTCAAAGAAAGCTAACATTTCAGACATATGCGATATTTTATTAGAATCTCACAGGCGCGGCTGCTTGGATGACAATGTCGAAAATTCAAGTACCACCTGAAATTGTTGAGAATATGAAAGACATCAAACATAAAATCGTCGTTCTTTCAGGTAAAGGTGGTGTTGGAAAGACAACCGTCGCCACCAATTTAGCAGTATCATTTGCTAAACAAGGAAAATCCACTGGCATTGTGGACGTAGATATCTATGGTCCAAATGTGCCTAAACTTCTTGGACTAGAAGGACTACATCCTACCGGAGATGGAGAATTCATCGAACCAATAGTAGGTCCTGAAGGAGTAAAGGTCATGAGCATGGGATTCCTTCTGAGAAAGGACGATGATGCAGTTGCATGGCGAGGACCATTAGTAGCTAGGGCAATTAGTCAATTTCTTGCTAATGTTAGATGGGGAGAGCTAGACATGCTTGTTGTTGACCTCCCACCTGGAACAGGCGATGAGATACTTAGTATATTGCAATCAATTCCTAAAATTGATGGGGTTGTCATCGTTTCAACACCTCAAGAAGTAGCTGTACTTGATGCACGAAGAGCAATCCAATTGGTTAGGAAAATGAATGTGCCGGTTCTTGGAATCATAGAGAACATGTCCGAATTTGTATGTCCAAAATGTGGTGAGTCATATAAGATATTTGGAGAAGGTGCTGCGAAGAGAGCAACAGAAGAGTATGGTGTTGACCACCTTGGGAAATTACCCCTTGACCCCCGAATCATCACGCTTAGTGATGAAGGGACTCCTTTTGTTATGCAGGAACCAGATTCAAAAGCTGCTCATGCTTTTTCTGTACTTGTTGATAAACTAGCCACAAAGATTCAGATGTAATAGTCATTCAAATTAGAAAAGGGACAGATTATTCTTCTTCAACAATATCATCACCGATGTCTTCGAAAGGTTCTTCATCTGATTCAGATTCAGTAACTTCTTCGACTTCTTGATCTTCGGCCTCTTCTCTATCCTCTACTACTTCCTCTCGCTCTTCAGTATCCAGCTCCTCGACTTCTTCCTCATCAGCATCCTCTAATTGAGGTTCCTGATCTACGACTTCAGTAGTGATGCCTGGTTTCAATCTGAGGATAAACACATAGCCAAGAACGAAGCTGACTAGACCAAGCAGAATTGTTAACCATATAGCACCATCCAGACCAAACCATCTGACAGGATCAAGAGCAAGTTGAGTCCTTGGCCGGCCTAAAAGAAATGCCTGCAACCACATCGGAACTACAAACCCTAATGGAATACAGATTATCACTAGAAGAATGATGGATAATATGATCTCTGCGGTATATTTGAGAATTCTTCTTATTGTGCTGTCAACAGCTTTCTTTGCCACAGACAATTTCACTCGCCTTGCCTTGGCACTCTACGAACTCCATTAAAACCTTCTGGCTGAGAAACAGTTGCACCAAAAAACGAAGACCTTAATGGTGTTCAATATCTGTTAATTTGAGGAACACTTGTGACTGACAAGTACTGCCTTAGATGTGGGAGCACAAAACTTCAACCTGGTGTCATTTACGACCATTTTCAAGTTTCTAAAAACCCATTAATGGTTTATTGGAAATCCGACTCTATATTCGGTGGAGATGCAGTCATACTTAATGCGATTGTCTGTATGTCATGTGGTCATACAGAGTTGGTTGCTGATCTCGGCATATACGCCCCATCAACACGATATGAATGTCCACAATGTAAGGCGGTCTATGCTTATTATGAGGAGGATGAAATTTCTCCAAATGTTGTCAAGTGTCAAAATTGCAATAAAACCTTCAATATACCTACACCAAGGAAGTGTCCCTTGTGCGAAGCAGTGTATCGCTATAGTCAGGAAAAAATCAAAGAAGGTGCAATTATTTGTCAGAATTGCGGGAATCTTTTCTTAATACAAGACTCAGGAGAGTCTGATCAACTAATTGATGATATCGAAGCTGGCTTGAAAGAAGAATAAAGAGAGGAGGAGGGGGCCCGTGAAAACGAGCGAGTAGTTCGCCAGTCGGGTCGGACGTTTTTTGAGAGAGGGAGGGAGTGACAGTATTCATGATGGTCGCGATTCGGACCCCCTGTCCAAAATATAATATGAATTATTAGCATATAAGGGTTATTCATATCCTGTTAGGGGTCTGAGGTGGAGAATTTTTCAACCATTGAACAGTTTGCGTTTCATGCTAACTTCTTTAGATCGATCTCAACTGCACTCAATTCTTTGTTCTTAATCTTATATTCCAAGGAGGTCAAGTTTCTCATCAGGGATTTCTCATAAACAACATAAACAACAGAAATGGGACCTAAAGCGAGTATTGGCGAAACAATTACTGCAGCCACAGGAATGAGGAAGATAAGCATAGTAAAACCACCAGGGGGAGGAGATGTCAGCATAAACTGGTACCATTCAACGGTCTGGAAGATTGTAAAAACGTAGGCGACAACCGTTGAAATTCCAGCAAAACCTTTCAACATTTTAAGATACCAATTTCCCACGCCTTCAATATCTGCGGTCGTCCTTGGTCTAGTTTTGAACTCACAGACTAGTCCTTTGTCTTGCATAAGCCACATAGGAGTAAATAGCAATACGATGAAACAAGAGAGTAGTAGAAGTATAAACAAAATAGCTAGACTGGTGACGATTGTTTCAGCCTCAGAAGCTATTTCACCGAAACTCTCGGACACAAAGATAGCATTTGCGAAACTCCTGATATTTGAGATTGAATAGGAGATGCCAAGAGCAGCGAAAGCAGGCAGAATCATTCGTTTTGGTTGAGGAACAGAGATTTCGCGTTTATCAAAATCCTGAATGTAGTAATTGTAGTTATTGTTTGTAAGATAACGGTGTAGCTTCCACAAGAACATGGATAATGATGGTGAAGCCACATAAACCAAGATTCCAATCAATAATGAGAGAACATAAAGCCAAATGAAATCAAACAGAATGTTTCCGGGCAAAATCCGATATATACCAAGATTGGTATCAAATGGGAAGGCACCCATGAAGGTGAATACAACTGTCACAAATATTGTGATGAACACCAGTATTTGTATAGGAATCACAACTCTCCAGGAAACCTTTGGTCGTATTTCATCAACTGTGGATAGAGTGCCATTGTTAGTCAGTAGATTCAACTCCTATGTTATTCTACGCGAAGGTACTGGTAGAATTTATGCTCATCTCGTATAGGTTTACTAGTGGACGGTTCCATTAACTAATTCCTCCATTATCTCTTGAGATCCTTATCCTAACATAGTAAATGGTACTTTTCTTGCTAGTTTGTCAGCAATCTACGGCTGCGAAAGATTACACGGACCATAAATTCGAGATATCGAAAAATCATGAAGTCATGATTAAGGGAAAAATGAGGAGGGAGAGAAGGGGGCCGTAGAGAACATGGAAGGAGGAGAGAACTTCTGAGAGAGAAAGGCCCCCTGGCCCTATTGATATTAATGTTTAGAATATATTTAAGCAAATGTAAGATTGTGGAGATTTTTACTATAAATTTTCGTCAGTTTGGCACTTTATCATCAGTGAAAATGTACGACTCAATTGTCTGAACAATGATATTCGGGAATGAATAGCAACCCCAGTTACATTGAGCTAAGAATTTTAAATCAGGAAGACTCGGGATAAGACATGTCAGGATTACAGATAGAAGACATTGTTGTGGGTTCCGGAAGTTCACCCAAGCAAGGACAAACAGTTGTTGTCCATTACACTGGATGGCTGACGGATGGAAAGAAATTCGATAGTTCCGTTGATCGAGGACAACCTTTCGAGTTCAAGATTGGTATTGGTCAAGTCATCGAGGGATGGGATCAAGGTGTTTTAACCATGAAGGTAGGAGGCAAACGAAAATTGGTCATTCCTCCTGAACTCGCCTATGGAAACCGTGACGTGGGTGATGGGCTAATCCCTGCAAATTCTACACTTGTATTTGAGGTTGAACTACTGAAGCTAAAATGAATATTATTTGTCAGCAGACAAAAGACCCTATATTTTTTCAAATAAAAAATCCATCAAGAGGCTTGAATTTTGCGAACCCTAGCATTCGACGGTCAGTATACAAATAAAGTGATTAATTATCTATCTCATAATTATGCAGCAGTAACAAGGAAAGTGCTTAACACCGACCAAGGAGTGATGGCAATCTTCATCCATGAAGAGTATGTCTTCAGGACTGGTTCATATCAGACCCTTACATCTATTGTCGAGGCGAGTGGGAAATTTGGCCGTGCAACATTGACCGTTATTGGGAGTGGAGGTGGCGGAGGAATCTGCAATTTTAATTGGGGCTCTCACTCTGCAGGCGAGGATACAGTAATCAGGAATGTTGAGAATCTAATTAACCATGAAACAAGAATGTACGCTGGAGATAGCTGGTAGACTTGTAATGTCTTGCATTTTCAGTTAATATTCAAAGCAGAGGTGGAACACCCTCAGATATTTTACTTTCCAAAATGGAACGAGAATTTCGGGGACACAGGAGGAAAATTGAGATTCGCATGGTTGCTTGAGGAGGAGAGAAATATTGGTATTTCAGGAGAGAACCTCCCGCGCCCCATATTGAAATTTTTTAAAATATCTACTTAAATATTGTGTTAAATACAAATAAATTTGGATAAATTCAGATAATCACAATGATCTACCACGTATCAGAAAATACAATGAATTTGAAATATCTTCTCCGGATAACGAGTTTCTCCCTTCGATGACAAAGAAGATGATAGAAAATCAGGAAACTACATCTGTGGTATCATGTTCATAACGATTGGCGCATAACCATGGGAAAAAACCTCGACGACAAATGGATCACTTGCTTCTGCGACTTTGGTCCACGCACCATTATCCCGGCGATAATAAGCATATTGTGAAGAGCTACTACGAATCTCGATGATGGACTTTGAAGGGATTTTATCAAGATCAGCAACTTCGAGCTTTCGATTACTTTTATGCTCATTATCTTCGGGTTTTGATAGAAAGACAGGAAATATACTACCAGCGTTGGGCAAGAGCAAAGCTACATGAGGCCGGTCAAGAGAGTTCCATCTCTTTGGAATAGGTGGATAACGGCATGTGAACGCACCTGTCGCAGAGCGAAGAACCAGATATGTACCCTCATCTATTGTCATCGAGTCAGTTACCTCTAGCGTGCTTTGCGAATGTTGGGATATTCCTGTACTGATTGTCACATAGAATATTTACCCGAAAATGTATATAACCTTCAGTTGAGCACCTATCAAATTTCATCTCCCTTAGAGATGAGATAGAGCTAAGCTAGACGCCATTTCAAAAGGATGATCCTAAATAATACATTTGAATAATGCAAGGCGAAGAAACCTACTAGAATCAAAAATTGTGACAGGTCAATGATTTTTCTGGTTCCTTAACAATTGGCCACGATGTTTGTATCTTATTTCATCCAAGAGCTGAGAGAACTGTTTCATAAACACCCTGCAATGATGAGAATACTCTAGATGCTCCTGCATCATATAGAACGTCAGCGGCAGTTTCACCAGTGCATACACCCCAGAACTCAATTCCAGCTCGTTTTGCCGCAGTAGCGTCAATAAGTGCATCACCAACGTATACAATCTCGCTTGGGAATACTCCTAAATCAGATGCAACTTTCAAAAGACCATCAGGATAGGGTTTTGGTTTTGGTGATTCGTGTCGAGTTTGAATTATATCAAAATTCTCTCTTAGTGGTATCTGTCTCATGATCATATCAAGAGCAGGTCTACCATTGTTAGTGAGGATTGCAAGCCCCAATCCTAAGTTTCGGAGTTTCATGACTATCTCTAGAGCCCCTTTGATTGGAGTTGCTGTTGCAGCAGCAAATCCTTCATGCCGACTTAGGATCTCATCAACCTCAGATTCCATTTGGTCCCATTCCTCTATGGAGACCCCATTGTTCAAAAAATAATCTCTAGCCTTCCCAGTAGTACTGGATATTCCATCTGCAGGTTCTAAAAGCTCAAGAGGCAGGCCTTTGGTAATGTAGTATTCCTTGGTATCTGTTCTCATATCCTCGAGAGGGAGCGTCAGATGGGTTATTGTACCATCCATATCAAACACCAAAGCTTTCAACATGAGCAGTCTACCAGCTCGATTGCAAAAAGACCGCTACTTAAGGATACCCTTAACCTCATCGACTATTCAAGATAGAGCGTTCTAATGAAGTTGCGAATTGTTGAGACCACAAGAGGGAGTGTTCTCTGGTAGAAATGGTCTTCATTCTCTAATGATACACAATTACTTGGATCAATTTTGATTGCTTCTGCTATTTCTCGTAGGTCATCAAAGGGAATCATTTGATCAGACACTCCATGGAATAGGAGTACCGGACAATCAATGTTGGAGAGTTGTTCAACATTAAATCCACTTTCTGAAATAATCGCTCTTGACGCACTAAGTGAAATAAGAAAAGGAGGAGGTTTAATCAAAGCAGATCTCAATGCAGTAGATGCACCAAAAGAGTAACCGACTATTCCAACATCATTGACCTTGATGTACGATTCAAGGAATTTGATTGCATTTAGAGTGTCCATTACTGCGCTCTTAATTCCGGAATATCCTTGAGGTGATGATGAAGTACCTCGGAAGTTAAATCGGAGTGTGGCAAAGTTCAGCTCACAAAAAACTTGTTCTAGTTTTATTACCACGTGGTTTTCCATGTCCCCCCCATAGAGTGGATGTGGATGCAACAAGACGACCCCTGTTTTGTTCATAGACCCTTTGTGTGTAATTATTCCATGAAGCTTGAAACCCTCAGAGAAGAATTCTACATGCTCAGACATCAGACAATTCACTCATTTTTAGAAGGCTTGAAAACCAAAGCTTTGGTACAAGACCTGTTCATATCTGCTGGTCTCACAATTTCCATTTTGACTCCTGGAGCTATCGTTTCCCCTATTGTGCTGACGTATGGCCAACACGCAGACTCACAGTAAAGCTTGCCCTTCTTTTTGAATTCCTCATATTGAGGGCAATACGGATGGTCAGTAACTGCTCGGTTTTCACCGTCCCATGTCACATCCAACTTTGAGCCCATAATATGACCAATTAGAATCCAGGCATCGACTGCATCTCTAAGTGTTTCACCTAATCCTAGTTGATTTTTGATTGTCGCTGCATCCTGCTCTCCAAGATGTTGAAATATCTCAGACGTGGTTTCAAGTCCTTCTGCGCCAAATCTTCTTTCCAAGACATAAGACATTTCGGTTATCAGACGGAATAAGTTACTTCGGAGCTCGTTAACCTTGTTTCCAGATGGAATAATACCTTTCACAGCCATGGTTTTTAGTAAACCCATTTCAAATTTCAACTCCTTGAGATTTTTCTTTTAAGACAAAAATCATGTAAATTAGTTTTATCCCTAATTACTTGAGCTGTAGGGAAATTACCATATAGGCAAAAGGTACAATAGTTTCATAATCATGGGCAATGTAGCTGAGATTGATATGTCTGATATGTATAGTATTGTGAAAGAATTCCCGAATCTTCTGGCACAATTCAAGATAGATTCTGAAATCCAAGAAGGTTGTATTCGGCTAGGAGATGAAGGCATCAATGGTATTATAATCATAGGAATGGGTGGAAGTGCCATCGCAGGGCGTTATGTTCAAGAAATCACAAGAAATTCCGCATCAGTTCCACTTTTAGTGATTCAGGAATATTTACTTCCAGCATATATTGATTCAAGTTGGGCTGCACTTGTAATTAGCTATAGTGGAAATACAGAAGAAACCTTGACTGCATATGATCAGGCAATAAAACGTGGTTGTCCCACCTTCACAATAACCTCTGGGGGAGAGCTCCATACAAAAGGAAACAGCTTAAGGGAAATCCATCTTAAAGGAGGATATCAACCAAGGGCAGCGTTTCCAATTATTTTTCCGCCAGTGTTGAATCTTGTTGAATGTCTTTTGGGATTGAAACCGACAGACCTGACCAATATTGCAAATTCGCTTTTAGGGAAGATATCAGAATGGGAAAAATCGTCAGTAGCGCCTAAGGTTTTTGCTCAAGACCTGTTCGGAAATGTACCAGTTTTCATTGGGTCTAGACACTTAGTTCCTGTAGCTTATAGAGCAAAATGCCAGATGAACGAAAATGCCAAGACTATGGCATTCTACTCAGTGATACCAGAAGCAAATCATAACGAGATAGAGAGTTTCATTGCTAAAAATGATTTCCAGATGCTACCAGTGTTCCTTAGAAGCAAATTCGAGGATGAAAGAATCAAAAAGAGGATTGACATCACGACAACCCTATATGAGGAGGAAGGATATTCACCAGTTCGTCTCAGTATTAATAGCTCAAGCGAATTGGAGGAAATGCTGGCTCATACTCTATTCCTAGATCTTGTTTCGGTAGAGCTTGCTCAAATTC
>JAEORO010000098.1 GCA_016840855.1 Candidatus Thorarchaeota archaeon
ATGAAGTAGAAATTAATCGATATGAGCTGGTAACAACCCAGCTCCTTTCCCCTTTTTTGTCAAATACATTCTCCAACGAAAACTTATCTTGGCATCTACTTTGGTCCAGTTGACCCTCTTGTCACGAATTTTATTAAAAGAATCACAATTATGCCACACCCAATAAATGCACCAATCTCTACAAAGAGGGTTACTCCATAATCGGATTCAGTAGTAGAAGTCGATGGCGAAGTAGACGTTGACGTTACTGATGTTGTGGTATTTGTGGTAGTTGTCGGTTGAAGGATTATAACGGTAAATGATTCAGTATCGGACACTGCTCCATGTCCAAGGATATCAGTTGCGTAAACTTTGTACTGCACAAGAGCTGTTTCTGAGTTCAATGGTATTTCTGCTGTCCATTCATCAGCTTTCTGCTCCATGGTGATGTTATTCCAATGAACTCCACTATCTATTGAAAATGAGAGAATAACTTCCGCTAATTCACTGTGATCGAAAACGACCGCAGTCACTGTTACAATTTCTTCTGATGTAGGATTTGTTGGAGAGTATTCTGTGGTTATTAAAGGAGCATATACGTCCACAATAACCGAGGGGTATCTATCATAGCTTCCAGCCGTTCCCGGAATTTCATAATATGGCGGTGTTGTGTAATCGCTCCAAATATTGCCTCGGCTAAAGCCATCATCCCAGATATTCGAAGAGCCATCGTCCCTTGCATTAGAATCATCGTTCCATCCTATTATGTTGCCATAGATTTCAAAATTTGATACATTTGATGATAGATAGATTCCACTTTGATGATAGGGAGATATCGTTTCTCCATTGTGTGTTATTGTATTGTTAATGATTGTACAATCACTAGAATTGTAAAACTTCAATCCAGCATGACGATTATTCGATACTGAATTGTTTCTGAATATACATCCAGAACTATTCGTTATCGACGCTCCATTAGCATTATCTATGAGTACATTGTGCGAGATTTCATCACCCACTGGATTAGACAAAACAATGCCATATATGTCATTGAATCGGATGGAATTATTGAAGATATAGTTATTCTCAGACCTCTTTGAGTAATAACCATACCATAAGCTGTCGTCGATTGAATTCTGGGTCACATTGCAATTGAGTGTATCATATATTGCATTACCCATTAAGTACCCTGTTATTTTATTTTTATTGAAGATTGAGTCATTGCAAAACGAACCGTAAATTCCGACATTGCCATCTGCAGCGGACATATTGTTTTCACTAACATCGATTCCTTGCACTTCATGGAGTCCTATCGCTGAGTATTCATTTCCATAGATACTATTTTTTTGTACCCTGCAATTTTCGCTATACTCAATTTGGATAGAGTACTCATTATCAATGAACTTTGAATTGATAAGCGTACAATTCGTACAGAATGTGTTGAAGACACCAATACTCCCATATCTACTTGTAAAATTAATTATTGACGAATCTCTGCAGAAGGCAAGAGTCACACCAATCGATGAATTGACAAAGTAACCGTTGTTTGCTTTTATATCGGAACAGTTTGCTAAGAACAAACTTCCATATCCGGTCATATCTATAGTTGTATCAGAAATATTGGTAAAGTATCCGAAAGGTAATTCATTCACAGTATTCCCAGTTGCATTTTGGATAAAATGTGAAGGGTTGTCACCACCAAAGGTAATGCTTGAATTGATTAATGTGTTATTTCGAATAGTGCTAAAGTCTAGTGCATAATTGATAGATACTCCATATCTGACTCCAATAATTGTGTTATCTTCAACAAGAATATCTTGGCATTCCAAGAAATAAATTCCATTATGACGGAGATTCGTACAGGTGATATTTCTGACAGTGCAGCTACTTGAGCGTTGAATTGTGATTCCGTTTTCTAGATAGTCGAATGAACAATTCATGATAATTGTGTTTGTGACATTTTCTAATGATATTCCTTCAACATAATTGAATTGACGTCCATAGGCAAAACTGCAGTTTCTGATTGTCACATAATAAGATGTATTTGATATAGAAAGAAAAGTCGTATGTGACATGGAAATAATATCATTGAAAAATGAGTACCCCTCAATAACAAATGGATTAGAACTTGTTCCATTGCCAGACCAACTCTCAGATTGAGCTGTAGCAGAGAGCTCAGAATTTCCGACAATTGTAAGGGAATCATGAGAAAGGAGATCAGCTATTACTTGATTCTCTTGAAGATGAATATACGATATTTCTGTTCCCTTGTCTATTACAACTAGTTGTTGATATCCAGCAAGAAATCCCACAATCAATATTATCGCAAAAAAGAGAGAATCTTTTCGCACTCTTGAAATCCCCTTGAGCGCTGATTATCTTGTGCCTGCTATATATGTATATCTTCTGAACACTATATACATAGAATGATTACCACTAGCTTCAAGTGGTGCTACTAATGCTTGAGCCACCGGAACTTCTCTTCCACAAAGGACTTTGCATCTGTTTCGATGCAGTCACCATGAGCAATAATCAATTTATCAAAGTCCCACGAGAGGAGTGTTTCTAATGATTCCCGCGCTAAATCACGGTCAGTGAAAGACATCCTGAGGTCTCGTGAGACCCCTCCATTGGGATATAAAACGCCTGCTATTCTGAAAATAAAATTGGTAAGAGGTTTTCCTTTGACCTTCTTATTCATTTGAATGAGATCATTGATAATAACAGTATGCGATTTCTTGTGATAGAATAGAACTTCTGATAGTAATCGATTGCCTTTGAATTCAAGCTGTTCAAAATCATCTGCCCATTCCGGGGGAGGTGTGTCTGTTAAGGTGCCTGTGATGGGCAATTCGCCGTGCTGCAACGTCAAACGGGTCCGTCGACAGACCCACAATTGTGCGTCCGGAAATTGGGTCTGTGCATTATCTAATCGCCAAACATGTCGCGGTGTTGCTGCTACAATATACCTGGCAGGTCCTAAATCTGTGATACTTAGTAAAGTGTCCGGTGATACAGGGACAGGAGATTCTATCCAAATTGATTCGTTACTTAGCTTCACTACAGTCATCCGTGTTGTGAACCATGCACGCATATCACGGACCATAGGTCCTTCAACAATCCAGATATTCTCACCAAAAGAACGAAGATCCGACAAAGAGATTACCACAAAGTAGAATGGTTCATTTCTGTATATCTCTTGCCGTATGTATTAGACTAAAGAAGTTTCAAATTCTTTCAACCTATGTCAAACAAACAAACGTTTGCTTTTACCGCAAACGTTTTTAACAAACGCAAACATTATTTGACTCATGTCGCGAACTAGTTGGGGAAATCTAGGGTCAAGAACGAAAATTACAATCGCTCTTGTGTCGATCATAGCAGTCAGTAGTATTGGGCTGTCTGTTCATTTTTCACCTTCTGCAGTCACTAATACTTATGATATCCAATGTTTGGCTATCGGAGATGATGGAATGGGATCCAATTGTATTCGGGTTGTTGGACTAATGGCTCCTTTTGATGAAGAGCTCTTGCTTCAGACACTTACCTGTGAGCCATCCGTTTCTGGACTCACTCCGCTAGACACTAAAACGAACGAATCCGCGTTTATTACTCCATTTAATGGACTATTGTCAATGGATGTCTACGGTGATTTCGTAGCAGGAATTGAATATCAGTTCACCTTTCAATTCCTTTATGATACTGACAAAGTGAGAACTGTGTATTTCGCACCTGTCTTCACTCCTGGTGTCTTGA
>JAEORO010000099.1 GCA_016840855.1 Candidatus Thorarchaeota archaeon
AAACGACCTTGGGGATTGTTGAACAAATCTTTTCTGTCAGACGATTATGTTGCTAGAATATCATCGATGTCCACTAAGAGCGTTGTTCAAATTCGGAAGATTCTTTCAGATATCAAACCACAAGACTGGGATGTCTCTTGGTATTTCAGGCAATATCGCAGTTCTGGAAATTATCTAATCACGAATCAACCATTCTCGGGGCTTTCATTGAATCGTATAGGAGATAAATTCCTCCTTCATCTAGTGAATCAAAAGGGCGAATACGAAGGAAGAATGATAAATTTGAATGAGCCTCCATCAAGAATGAACATACCCGATGTCCTGAGAGTTCTCCCTGTAATGTTAGGATTAAGTCCATACATAGTAGAAGCGTTAGGAACTCCTTTGTCTCCCAAGCCAGGCGACCCAGGAGCCAGAGGCAGTGTGTATTGGTTTCTTCCTTCAATGAAATAATATCCCGGCGGCGCCACTTCTTCTTTTCAATGTCTTCGATGGTCATAATACCCGGACCGAGCCTAATCATAATTGGGACTGGAGGTAGTTTGATTGGTCTGTCAGAAATGCGGGAAGAAGAGTGGATACTACGCACTCTGCGCAGAACATTTTCAGATGTGTGACTAGACATCCATCCTGAATAGACCAATAGTGGAGGTGTTTGGTTTAGTATTGAAGAATGTCTGGCTTTAGATAGTAGAGCTCACCTGCTCTGCATAAGAACATAAATCCTTCATGATTTAATACTTCGTTATATGCCTCAGTAATATTGGCGTCAGAATCGATGACAAAACCTTGTTTCGTTTGTGGTTTTATCCTTGCTGTTTGTCTATTAGATACAATGCCAATCTATCTGGCACTCTCAGATTTGTAGATACTTCAACGATACCTCGACGCAATTCCCAGGATAACTAAGGCTACAATCCCAATACCTACCCCTATTACTACTGTACCGATTATTTGATCTGCTTGAGGGTCCCTTCTTTCAATCTGAATAGTTGCTGTTATACCTTCTTCAGGGTCAGCAACGACCCGCATGAGTGTCATGACACCATCTGTTTTTGAGAATTTTAGTGTTGATGTAACGAGTGATGAAGTAGAGTTTAAAGTGCCAATAAATCCCCACTCAGTTTCGGTATTAATCCACTCAAGAGAACCATAGAGATTGAAAATTGAACCAAACATTCCTTCTTCAAAAAACGACCAATTTCCAATAGGCATTGCAAGAAAGGTTTGTGGACTTTCCATTTCTGTGCCATCTTCCTTATAGATCGTATAGAAATTTTGATAGACATACGAGATATCATAGAAGTCGAGTTCGTCAAGATCAGTGATATTGAAGGGTATCGAATCAATCTCTACATAATAGTCAACGGTTAGAATGAGTGGAGATCCACTTCTTCTGAAATGGAATTGGTCTCCCACTTCAAAACCCCACACCAGATTGAAATCAGCACTAGCAACGGCGGATAGTGCAGACCCAATAACAAAGACACAGAAGATGAGTATCGCACTCAATCTTTTCTTCATTGCCTTCACAGCCCTCTATAGGAACATGCTATACTTCTAACAATCATGATATATAACTAACGAGGTTTTTCTGCAGGTGATAGTGTGGATAAAAAGAACGGATATTGAAGTACGTCGAGTTGGGTCACACCATCGACTAGGCCACGGCGGCTGTTCGGCTCAGGTCGCGGGTTCCAATATTAACGTTGCTGTTTGAATAAGCCAAAATGAGAGGAACGCCAAGAATAGGAAACAAGGCCATGAAGAGTGTGGTTGTGAAACTAGACCCCATAGACCGCATCGGGGGCGAGAATCTCAGGGAATCTGTTCCTCAATTTCAATCGGGCTGAATAGCACAAGTGACACGCATCAATATAGTCCGCTTCATGCTCTACGTCGTATTTCTTAACGAGTTCTGCTGGACCGCCTTGGAGGAGTGGTGCACAGATTGGGTGCGTATTTGGGTCATAGTCTGCTATTAGATCATGCAAAGGAGTCTTTTTCATATTGCCTAGTGCAATACCTTGACAGAGATGAACATAGCCAAATGGATCGATGTGTACTCTGCCGGGGCTAGTGAAGTCCTCGTCCGGGCATTCCTCAAACTCTGTCCAAGGCCTTCTTGGTAGTCCATCAGTTAGTTTCTCTACTGCTCGGCCTTTGAACTGCACACTACCTGCTATAACTGGTTTGCCTTTCCACTTGATCTCTTTCAAGTATTCTTTTGGGTCTTCAATTGTTATTGTACCGACCGGCATACCAAGTTCCATTGCGGCCTCATGAGCGTATTTGGCAAGATTCTCCTCGGTTTCACTATAGTGATAGAAATCATCACTAATTGAGAGGTCATCAATGCCAATTTCTGAAACTGTACGAAGCCATTCTCTCGCATCTTCAACCGAAGTTGCCCAATAGGAGTTTGTCACTATACCAGTTTTGAGCCCTCTTTTCTTTGCTTCACGCAGGCCCCATAGCATTGTCTGAAAATATAGAAATGGCTCACCACCTTCGAAGTATATCCACTTGATGTTCCCAAGTCTTTCTGCTTCATTGAGAATCTCCCGTACATCAGATATTCTCATCACGCCCCTCGCATGAGGATGACTGTATACAAAACAATGGTCACATTCAAAATTGCATTTGTATGTAAGGAAGAGGTGTAATCCAGAAAACATCATCTTTTCAAGAATATATTAGGATATCCGGCTTTTAACTGTCTGTTTGGTATGAAAACAAGACTCTGTTCTGGTCATGTAAGTGCAATCAGATTTGTGGCTTTTCTTGAAATGGACCCACCAGATATATGTGTCACTTTCAAACCGGCGGTGCCATTTCTTCTTTTCAATGTCTTCGATGGGCTTAATATCTAGACAGGGTCAATCACCAAAGAGATGAATTCACAGACTGAGAAGGATATTAGGGATATTACTGAGCTGGTCGATATAAAAGACAAATCCATCCTAGAATTAGGATGTGGAATGGGGAGAATATCGTTTGCACTTGCAGATAGAGTACAGGAATTGACTGCAATAGATATTGATGAAAAAGCGATTCGATATGCCCAACAAAGAAATGTGCATGACAATGTTGTTTTTCGTGTTGAAGATTTAGAAGACTTTGATATTGGGAGGAAGTATGATTTGATTCTTTCAATTGGAGTGGGCTATATGTATCTAAGAAACCTACCCAATGCAGTCAAGAACATATCTCAACATCTAGATGATGATGGAATAGCTCTTCTAATCTGTAGCTCGCCCACTAGTGAGTATGAAAGAGTAGTTGATTTACTAGTTGAAGAACATGTCAAATCAGTTTCCTTTTACAACAAATTTGAGAAGATCCTTTCAGACCATTTTACGTTTAGTAAGAAACAAATCAAAGGACAACTCGATTTCTCAGACTTTGATGAAATCTTACGTTGTTTTCAAAGAGAATTGAAGGAAGAGTATGCGACTGATATGAATGATCAGCATGAAGAGGTGCTGAAGAGATTCTTTCAAAGAAAAGATAGACTTACCATTGAAGATGATTCTCAAGCCTACATTTGCAAGCATGTCTAAATCTACTCCCGGCGGCGCCACTTCTTCTTTCTTTCCTACTCGTCGATGCGTTCAGACATCATTACATTGGTTTCTTTTTAAAACATCATTCACTTGTATTCGAAAATCTGAAAGCGACGAACTCTTATGCGGGTCCATAACGCCAATAGGCGGGCACTCGTACTTTTTTATCAAGACTGTGAGCTGCAGCAGCCTCTCTTTGGTTCTTGATCTCAATTGCTCTTTCTCTTAATATTCCATCTAGACTTGTATCTAATTCATCTTTTGAAACTGAGAGTCTGATTGATTCATCTATTGATACGATGACCTGAAAAGGTATTATGATGTCCACGTCTTCCTTCAAACCAAAAGATTCAAGCTTCTCTTCTAGTAGACCCCCACCAGCTATCAAGGCTGTACGACCGCTTAAATCAAAATCCACATTGATTGCGCGTCCCA
>JAEORO010000100.1 GCA_016840855.1 Candidatus Thorarchaeota archaeon
CCTGCTGGTTTAGTCATAAGGTGCACTGGTGTTGGTGCAGCAAAAGCTTTGACCATGTAATAGACCTGTCCGAGATTCTGCTCGGCTACGATAATATGATCAACTTCTGATGCAAGCTGAGCTACCTGTTCTTCTGGGAATGGCCATACTGTCTTCAATCGCAACATGCCGACTTTGATACCTTCAGTTCTAGCATCCCTAATTGCTCTCTTCGCGCTCCGTGATGGCGTACCATATGATATCACAGCAATTTTCGCATCATCGAGCATAAATCTCTCGACTTCAATTATTTTATCCGCGTTTTTCAGAATTTTATCATTTAGTCTCGTAATGAGTTCGATTTGAATATCTTCTTTATCACTTGGATAACCTCTCTCATCATGAGTCAATCCTGTTGCATAGAACTGATACTTAGAACCAAAGAGTGCCATAGGCGGCACTAAGTCATCATCCGGCTTGAAAGGCTGGTATTCCGACGGGTCTACTGTTGGTTGCTTTCTGTACTCAAGCTTCAAGTCTTTCTCGTCTGGAATCACAAGTCGCTCCCTCATGTGACCAACCGTTTCATCAGCTAGTACAAAAACAGGAGTCCGGAATTTCTCAGACAGATTGAATGCTTGGACAGTTTGGTCAAACATCTCTTGGACAGAAGCGGGAGTCACGGCTATGATTTGATAGTCTCCATGGCTACCCCATTTTGCCTGCATGACATCACCTTGCTGTCCTTTTGTTGGTTGACCAGTACTTGGACCTCCACGCATAATGTTGACCAAGACCAGTGGTGTTTCAGTCATCACAGCAAGACCTACCGCCTCCAACATGAGACTCACTCCAGGTCCTGAGGTTGCAGTCATTGATTTGACACCAGTCCAAGAAGCACCAATCACACTAGTGATTGAAGCTATCTCATCTTCATATTGAACATAGGCTCCTCCAACCTCGGGCATTCTCTGTGACATCCATTCTGCAATCTCTGTTGCTGGAGTGATTGGATAGCCGCCAAAGTACCTACAACCAGCACTCAGAGCGCCTTCAGCACACGCAATGTCTCCCATTGTGAACATGACCTGTTCAGGCATCTATTTTTCCTCCTTCTTTAGCAAGTCTTTCTCAAACTCAGGAATTTCAGTGCCTTCCTCAAGAGCTCCTGATTCGTAGGCTTTCTCAGCTTTTTCTCGGTCAGCTAGAAAAATTGCCATATCCGGACAGATCCGTTCACAGAACTCACAATTTACGCAGGCATCGATATCGCAAGCAGTCACGGGATGGTAACCTTTTCTATTGTAAATGTCAGTGAGGCATAGAACATTCTTTGGACAGAACTCTATACAGAGCATACACTGCTTACACTGTTCCCGGAGGATAACAAGCACCTTCTCTCTTGTCCTTGGGGGTTTCGGTGTTATCGGTTTCCGAACCACTGACATTGATTATTTCTCCTTGAACCCTATGACAAGAGTCCAATCTGTATTTACCGTGACAGATACCTGTTCAGGTGTGAACCATGGCGCACCCTCGAGCTATTTTAGCCTTACCTTGAGGGACCTAATCCTCTTGGGCGCAATCAATATAGTTTAAGAGTCTATCATAGTACTTTGGCTTTAGAATACTGGAGTCGTAAGCCTTGACCTATGGGAATCCAACTGATGATGAGTTGGCAGAGCTTGTTAAAGGTAAGACCCTAAGTGTTTACTGGTATATGCTACGACATCCACAACCTCTAACTGCACGTGAGATTCAACGCGGAGCAGAACTTTCAAGCCCATCACTATCAATGCATCATCTGGAGCGTCTTAGACAATTTGGACTAGTTGACAAGGATGTACACGGTCAGTATACTGTGAAACGTGATGTGAGAATAGGAATACTGAATCAGTTCATGGGACGTGGAAGAATCATGGTCCCTCGATTCTTGTTCTATGCGACTTTCTACACATCACTCACAGCAGCATTAGGGTCATTACTGCTCTGGTTATCCACTGACTGGTACTCTGTTGTTCTTCTGACGTTACTTGTATCTGCCTGCATTGTTTTGTGGTATGAGACATTTAAGGTGTGGAGTGAACAGCCTTTTCCGGAGGGTGAAGGAGATTGAGATCTGAGATTAGTGTTAAGGATATGAAAATGAGTCGAAAAATAATAGGAACCTTCCTAGCAATTATTCTACTAGTACTGCCATATCTTATCATACCGATAATTAGCGACGCAACTCACCATGCTCACAATCTAGGCTCGTTACTACCTCAATACTCGCCCTCAGCAGAAACTCCTACACTCAATCTAAGTTATACTTCCCGTACCCTCTTAACTAATACTCCTGTAAAATCTGGTGATATAATTGCGGGTGATCATGTCAAATTAAAGTCGGTGTGGTCTCCACCAATAATCAACCGATCAAGGTTAGAGATTAATGCTCACGCTATTCCAGCAGTGCTCTCAATTGAAGCAAATCAAGCCACCTTGGAGATTGACACTCGTCCCCTTGGTAATAATGCAAGTTGTACAATCACTGCTACAGCATGGTTAGAAAATGGCACGATGATTGTTAACGAATTCACAAATGTGTACATTGGTAATTTCTTTGTTCCCAAGGTTAACGTGGTCAGTCCAAATGGCGACGAGGACTGGACATCCACTCAAAATATTACTTGGAAGGCATCTGATGTCAATGTAGATGATGAGCTCCTCTTCGATGTCTATATATCATCAGACAGCGGAAAATCCTTTGAAACCTTAGTTTCATCTACTAATCTTACTTGGTTTGAATTGGATTTCACTAATATGTATAGACTAGATTCATACTTGATACGAGTTCGTGTAACTGATGGTATTTACTTTAGCTCAGACACTTCTGACAGCACTTTCACTGCAGGAACAATAGTCACGACTATTACCACAACACCAACCACGACTCCAACTACCACCACTCCTGGATTAGAACCAAGAATTATCGCCTTCATAGCAATCCTACTATTCTCAAGTGGGGTGATGGCACTGGTTGTTTACTATGCTGCAAGAAAATGGGTTTAACCTAGAATCTTATCCAGAAGAGGTTGCGTGTTGACAACATGTTTGTCAAGACCTAGTTCAGTAGGATCCAGTCCCATTGCTAACCCGAGTAGTTGTGTATAATAGATGACTGGAATCTTGTACTTATTTTCTCCTAGCTCCTTGTTCAACTGTGCTTGAGCTGTTTCATACTGTAAATGGCAGAATGAGCATACATCAATAATACAGTCTACTCCTGCAGAAATGAGGTTGTCAAGTTTTTCCTTGGCAATATCAACACTTACAGCAACTTGGGATCCTCTGACACCTCCCCCTGCGCCACAACACATATCCTTGTCTTTATACTTAACACTCTCAGCTCCAGTTGCTTCCACCAATTCATCAAGGAATGTATGCCGCTGTGTTTGCTTCCATGGCCTAGTCTTACTTGGCTTTAGAAGATGACACCCGTAGTGGACACCTACCTTGATTCCCTTAATTGGCTTCGTTACTTGCTTTCTGATAAAATCTGGTCCTAACTCGTAAAGAACTTCAATTACATGCTTTGCTTCAACTTTGCCATCAAATTTCAATCCCAACCCTTTGAAGACTTTCTGAACTTCCTTCAAGCGGTCAGGGTGTTCACGGACCTCAGCTAGCGCCTCCTTAAACGTGCCATAACATCCGTTGCAGCCTGTTATTATGTCATGACCCGACATCTCTGCTAGGGCTAGGTTTCGAGAAGCGAGAGCTAACCATGTCGGTTCATCGAAAGACCGGACAACTCCTGGAGCTGGACAACAACTTGCTCCGTCAAGATCTTCCAATTGAATTCCCAGCTTCGGGAGTACTACCCTAATGCTTGCTTCCAGATTTGGAAACCGGTTGGGCATCACGCAGCCAAGAAAGAAAGAGTATGTTTGTGTTTCTGTCAGCTTAGACTCCCTCCGCTTTTTGACCTTCAATAAGCTCCTTGAATCCAGTTCTCTTCATTATCTCCTGAACTTGTGCGAGTGCTTTCTTGTTCGAATGAGTCGTTGGAGGGAGTTCTTCAAGTCCTAGATCTTTTCGTATCTCTTGGTTGGCATCATCTATCGGGACAGCGTGACCTGTTGAGAGAAGTTTCTGAGATGCTTTCTTATGCTGAGGTAGCATAAACCCATGATCTACAGCCATGTTTCTCATTATGATTATTGCATCTGTGACCTTGATTTGTCTAGGGCATCTTTCTAGACACGTGTAACATGTGGCGCAAAGCCAGAGATCAGGACTTGAAAGCACTTCATCTTTGAGACCAAGTAATGCTTTGCGCATGAGTTCACGAGTTCTGAACGCAGTTCGTCGTCCACTTGGACAGACACTAGAACATGTTCCACATTGAATACAAGTCCGAATTCTGTCCGCGCCTGATTGTACTATCTTGTCAACAAAGTCAGAGTCGATGTCCTTGCTATCAATTGTTTCCCGAGAGATATTATCAGTCATACTCATGCCTCGGCGTTCTCTAGTCGGGTCCCATATTTTACGAGATATAAGGATTGAGTTACTGTGGTTTTTGAATTGGGTGATTTGGTAGTATTGAAGAAATTGTTACTGCACTATGATTATGGACTTGCATATACTAGCTCAATCAAACCTGTACTTATCTTCTCCAAGTAAACCTTGATTACCAATCCTTACAGTCGCTAACCCCTCTTCTTGAGCTGTGTTTAATGCAGCGTAAGCATGAGCACGACTAGTTCTTGGAAGGTCGCTCATTGCGTGATGTGGATAGAATCCAAGAAGCACGGTTGGTATTGTTTGATCGATTTCTGCGATGAATCTACATACACTTCTTACTTCGGAAATGTCAATATAACCTGGCACCAAAAGAACGCTTGCGATAAGAAACTCTCCGACTCTGTTCCTCTTCATAGATGCGAGCTTTTTGAAATTCCGAAGTGTGATTCTATTTGAAACCCCAGTCAATGTCCGATAGATTTCAGGCGTCACTGCTTTAATATCAAACTTGAAAGTTCCTCCGGTATTAGTGATAATAGAAGATATCTTGTTGAGCCATTGTTTTGAGATATTGCCATTTGTTTCATAGCAGACTGTGACGTGTCTTTCTTCGTTCAATAAATCGGAAGTCTTCAAAGAGTGTGCAGCATTCGGAGCAGGATCTCCCCCAAAGTAGCACACGCATGCAGTATAATCATCAGCTGCACTAGCCAACTCCTGTGGCGACAACAGTGGTTTGCCCTTTGCCATCATTGTACGATAACTCCCATTTTGACAGAATAAACAATCGGAGTTGCACGAACCATAGAATACTGCCAGATTCTTCAATCGTTCCCTGCCTAATCCTAGTTCTCGCTCCTTTGTGATGGAGCATACCCAATCCGCACAACAATTTGTAGGGAGATGATCAAAATACCATGAAACTACCGCTTGACCTGGATATCTATCACCAACTCCTGATTTTGTTGCTATTTTGTTGTTGCAAAATCCGATATCTCCTTCATTCATTCTACAATGATTTCCACAGTCTTGGCAAGTGAATTTTCCTTTACTTGGAATGGCTGGAACTAGCAAATCACGCCTACGAAGTATCTCGTGCGTGTCTTGTGCCACTGAATTTACACCATTTCTGATGCAGTCTGAACATACTCCTACTGATTGAGAAATAATTCTCTCCTCAGACTCGTGATTTGGACATAACATCAATTGTATTCACGACATTTGAGTGTATGAATTTAACGACCTGAACAACACGGATTTAAGTCTGAAATTCCTCCTCCCTGCAGCCGGTGTATTATCTTGACCAGCGCCGAGGAAAAACCAGCAATCGTCATCGATGCGCCAGATGATTCTTTCATTCAAATGATAAAGAAAACAGGTGGTCCATTTATACAGAGTTGCTACCAATGTGGCACATGCAGCGGGAGTTGTCCTGCTGGGGCTCGGACTAACTACCTTGTTCGAGGAATAATACGAAAGGCACTCCTCGGTCTGAAGGAACAATGCATCTCCGCTCCGGAGCTTTGGTACTGCACAACTTGTTATACCTGTACTGACCGATGCCCGCAAGATGTCAGACCAACTGACGTCATTAAAGCAATCAGAAATGTTGCTGTTGCGGAGGGATACATGCTAACCCCTCATCAGAAGACTGCGTTGAAAGTCCTCGAGGCTGGTCATGCAGTACCACTTGACAAAGAATCATGGGAACTTTTACGAGAGAAAGTTGGGGTTGAGCGAGTTCCACCTAATGCTAGCAGATATCCAGAAGCAATCGAAGAAATCCGAAAAATTGCTAAGAAAACTGGTTTTGACAAGCTTGTAGAAGAAAAAGAGGAAAAGAAGGAGGAATAACTATGGCAAAACAGGCATTCTATCATTTCTTGGGTTGCATAATTCCTCATAGATATCCCAGTGTCGAGTCCGCTGTAAAATTAGTTTTCAAAGATCTGGGAATCGGCCTTCTTGATATGGATGGAGCAACGTGTTGTCCTGCGCCAGGAGTCTTTGGATCGTTTGACCGAGTTACCTGGGCAACAATAGCTGCTCGTAACCTAACAATTGCTGAAGCAGGGGGTCACCCTATCACAACAGGATGCAACGGATGTTTTGCTAGTCTTTGGGACGCGAATCATGAGTTGAAGCATGACGATGAGCTTAGAGATGCAGTGAACGAGAATTTAGCTGTAATCGATCGTGAGTTCAAAGGAACGATTGAGGTCTGGCATTATGTTGATGCTCTCTATTCGCATGTGGGTATGGAAAAAATCCGAAAGCGGGTGACTCGGCCATTCAAAGGTGTCCGAATGGCACTGCATCCAGGATGCCATTGGATGCGCCCCAAACAGATCAAGAAAAAAGATGATTCGGAGCACCCACGAATATTCAGAGAATTATGCGAAGTATCTGGGGCAGATTATGTTCCATACAAGGATGAGCTAATCTGTTGCGGAGCAGGAGGAGCAGTCAGAACTGCGGATGTGAAGATTGCTCTTGATTTCACAAAACAGAAATTTGACAGTCTCTTGGAAGCTGGTGGAGCTGACATTGTGGTCACACCATGTCCGTTCTGTGAACTCCAGCTTGACATGGGTCAAGTAGAGATTCAGAACTATTTCGATGCAGAGTATCATTTTGATATCTTACATGTCGTTGAGCTACTCGCTCTGGCTTTTGGCCATGAACCAGAAGAGTTCGGTCTTACAACTCATTTACAGTACATGCAACGGAAGAGCCAACCGAACTGGGAACGACTTGGTATAGAAGCAAGAACTTGATCTCTCCCTTACATGTCATCCATAATGTGAACCATGTTCTCTCGACCTTCCCGAAATCTCCGAATCAGTTTTCTCTCTTCAAGAGATGTTAGGATTGTGCTGACAAGTGATTGGGACATATCGAGTTCTTCATAGATTTCCCGCTGGGAACAAGATCCACCTTTCTTTGTCAGAAATGAGAGAATGTCTTCTTCTTGTTTTGACAGTCTGACAGGTGTGATAATAGTCCTTGTTTTGAAGCGCTTAATGATTACAGGAATACGTTCCACAAAGAGGACACCTACTGCTCCAATGAGAAGAAACAGAATGCCAAATGGAATAAGCTGCATTGCACTAATTGGAGGTGGGTCTGGTATTTCCACGATTGCTGCGGGAATCCCGTATTTTACAATGTATGCTACTTCTTGTCCAGGCAATAGCTGTTCACTGAACCAGACAAAGATGGAATGTTGTCCATCAGTATAGTTAATAGACGGGTTTGGGAATAGAGGGGCGGAAAATCCTGTTTGTAATATGGCATGAGCTGGTAACACTGTAGTAAAGGTCAGATTATGAATTTCATTAATTGGCCTGATATAATATATCAGCTGGTTCAGATACATCGTCTGATCCTCAGTTAGTCCGATTCGTTCCTGTAGGCATTGGGTTGTCAGATTAAGAAAGAGCGTCGAAGATGCGCCTGCTGCAATTGGAGCAATTGGAAATATTCTCACAATCATATAATTGCTCTGTGGGATAATTGTCGTTTCAACTTCAGTTGCATTTAGGAAAGCTGTTGCAACACCTATATTCCTCACATCAATCCTGATGTCAAAATAATCCTTTACTGATATACCAATATTCTGAACTCTGGATTGAACGATAAGAGAAGTATCGCAATCAGTCCCAAGAGTAGCTTTGATGTTCATGTCTGTCATGAGAATATCCTGATTGCCCACTTGGAGTCCATTAACATCAGCAATTGACCCTAACTGAAGTAAAACGAATATAATTCCTGCAGCTACTAGAATAGCGTGCTTGTTGCTAACCATATGGACCAGTTCCCCCATGTTCTACTCCTCTATGAATACTCCGGTTAAGCAAATGATGGAGGGAGTTTCCTCCCTCCTAATGGCGTTCAACGGCGCTTAATAATTAGGCTGACACTTGCAATCAAAATGACTGCGATACCAATCAAGGCATAGGTTTCTATTGGGAGGTCTAGAAGTCCCATTGGCGGCGTATATGGTGATTCACCTTCAATAAGACCCAATGATGGATCATGAAGGATGGACCCTCCATCAAAATTAGGATATGCAAAGAAGAGTAGAAGTGCATTCCCGTCTGTCCAATAAGATGCTGATACATCTACAATGGCTTCCGATCCATTCAGCATCGTCATCACTGCAGTGTCTAACCAACGATAAAATCCACGAGTAACATCTGTAGTGGCATCAACAAATGAGAGCTCTTGCACCACATCATCGATGCCATCATCATTTTCATCGTGGTCTTCAAACCTGTCTCCAAGATGATCCATTACCTCACTAGAGTCATGTTCATCATCACCGGACTCCTCATGAAGTATGAAGTGGTAATCATACTCACCACTGGAAGCGACATCCTCTCTAAGATAGTTCAAAACTGCTACACTTGAGGTATTTGATAAGAATGGAAAATTACCAATCTCAATGTCAATCTTGAGTTCAACTCCTCCGAGGACGGTGTAGTTGGCTTTAATCTCTTCATTTGCAGTCACGGTCCCATTATAGTTGTCCATGAAGATGTGACCATAGAATTGCAAGGTCATAAACTTGAATCTAGAGAAGTCAAATTCAGGGTCTTCTTCCCCATCGCTGGCTAGGAGTGAGTCATTACCGTCGTCATCATAGCCCGGCATCCAATCCTTAAACCATCCATCCTCCCAATCCTCACTAAGCCCTCCTTTTGTGTAGGACGCATAGACCTCTGTATTCTGACCTAGGTCATTGGTAATGGCACCAGTCTGAAGACTCCACTCAAAAGCGTCTAGTGGCGCGAAAGCGAGCGTTTCATTTGGTTGATACACACCATCGCCATTACTGTCCTCAAACTCAACAATCATCATGTAGCTAACCAAGAATCGACTCAGAGAACCATTCTCATCTGATGTGTACCAATACTGATATGATGGTAGTTTGGGGTTTAGCATCACAGTCATGATATCAGTCTGTATCCATACTGTTCCGTCTGAATCGCGATGTTGTTCTGGTTCCGTATCATCGTTTGTAGAATCATCGTTTCCATCATCATCGCTAAGTGTTAAAGCGTGCACTGTGCTTGCTGATGAAATGAGTATGAATAAGATTGATAGAAGCAATGCTTTTCCAAGTAGAGTCCTTCCTTTCAAGAATTAATTCACCGAACAATTCTTCTCATATCCATATATAATGACATTTGAGTAACCTACAGAATGACAAGCATGAGAAGCTCTCATAAACCCCCTTTTAGACTTCTGGGTTTTATGAAACTTCAGAATACTTCATCATATTTATTCGATTGAATTTTATTCAAGATGAAACTCAAGAATGCCCGGAATTACCATGAATGAACTTTCGTCGGTGGCGAGAAATTTACAACCTCAATTTTGCTCAAGTCATCAATGTGATGATCCTCCCCCCGATACTTGATGCGTGTCAGGTATGCTCGAGTATAAAGCCTCGTCGCCTTCATAATTCTAGGACGTTATCTGTGTAATATTAAGTGCATTGATTAGAAATCGTTAACTCTCAAAGTTTGGCGCCAATCATTGTGAATTATGACTAGTTTCTCTGTTATTGTCCGATGGGAAACATTTTATCGTGCGTTCTTAAATCGACGCGGTATCTCTTCGGAGAGACAGAAAAATGGCCGAGCCTATATCGAAACCAGTTGTCATTATTGGAGCTGGTATTTCAGGAATGCGTGCCGCACTTGACCTTGCTGAGATGGGCATCAAGGTATATCTAATCGAGAAACGACCTTCAATTGGAGGCCACATGTCTCAGCTCGATAAGACCTTTCCCACATTAGACTGTAGTATGTGCATTCAAGGTCCATGGATGGTCGATTGTTCGCGTCATCCAAATATTGAGATTTTATCATACTCTGAGGTAACTGAGGTCACTGGCACCAAAGGTGATTTCACAGTAAAAGCACTAAAACGAACTCGACGTGTGGATGCTGAGAAATGCACCGGTTGCGGTGATTGTCAAAGAGTATGTCCAATAGAAGTACCCAATGAATATGATCTCGGTCTGAAGATGAGAAAAGCTGCGTACATTCCATTTCCACAAGCTGTTCCAAATATCGCTACCATCGATAAGGCAAACTGCATTGAGTGCATGGTCTGTGTTAAGACATGCAAGGCCGAGGCTATAAATTTCGATATTGCTGATGAAACTAGAATGATTAATGCCGGCTCAATCATTATTGCAACTGGCTATGAACTCCTTGACCCTCTAGAAGTGTCAGAGTATGGCTATGGCCGTTTTCCAAATGTTGTGAGCGCACTAGAGTATGAACGCATGGTATCCGCCAGTGGCCCCACAGGTGGTATTGTTATGCGTCCTTCAGATGGTCGTGAACCTCATCGGATAGCATTCATTCAATGTGTTGGGTCAAGGGATATCAATCATTGTTCGTATTGTTCAAAGATATGTTGCACATATGCAACGAAGGAGGCTATCATCACAAAGGAGCATACTCCAGAGGTCCATATTGATATCCTATATAATGACATGCGTGCGTTTGGCAAAGGGTTTGAAGAATTTCTGGTCAGAGCTGAAACTGAGTATGATGTTCACTTTGTGAAAGGAATCCCAAGTGAAATTCAAGAAGAATATGGCACTAAGGATCTAATAGTACGTCATAGCGATGCGAAGGGTCATAATGTACTGGTAGACAACTATGATTTGGTCGTCCTATGTTCTGCAATGGTTCCTTCTTCGAGTCCTAAGTTGTTCGAACACCTAAATATCAAGACAGATACGTCTGGGTTCATACAGCCTGATTCGAATTCATTGATGATCTCTGAAACAGGAGTGCCTGGAGTTCATATGTGCGGGGCTGTTCATATGCCCAAAGATATTCCTGATTCTGTTGCTCAGGGCAGCGCCGCTGCCGCTCTAGCAGCATTAGATATTACAATTCCACAAGGAGAAGAAACAGACGCACTCACAGAACAAGACCTGGAACTTATAGCTGCTGAGCCTCGCATTGGCGTGATCATATGTTCATGTGGTATCAACATTGCTGGAACTGTAGATGTAGCTGAGGTAACTCACTACGCAAACAGTCTTCCAAATGTTGTCTATGCTCAAAACCTCCTCTACTCGTGTTCTTCAGATGCTCAGGTTGTCATCAAGGATGCCATCAAGGAACATAATCTCAATCGCTTAGTTGTGGCATCATGCACACCTCGGACACATGAACCGCTGTTTAGAGCAACAATCGAAGAAGCTGGACTGAACAAGTATCTATTTGAACTCGCCAATATTCGAGAACATTGCTCATGGGTCCATCAAGCAGACAAAGATGAGGCAACTGCAAAAGCGATGGATTTAGTACGAATGTCTGTCGCGCGAGCAAAGCTCTTGGAGGCGCAAGAAGAGGCTGTAACCCAGATAGAACCCTCTGTCCTTGTGATAGGTGCTGGTGTAGCTGGAATGGCTGCAGCTGATGTGATTGCTCAAAAAGGTTTCAAGGTCTACCTTGTGGAAAAACAGGATATGGTAGGTGGTTTCCTCAACGAGCTTGCAACAGTTAATTTTGATAACAGACCTGCTTCAGAAGTAATAGCTGATTATGAGCATCGGATAAGTGAGAAAAAGAATATCCAGTTAATGCTGAACTCTGAGGTCATAGAAGCAAAGGGCTCGATCGGTGAATTTGAGGTAGTCATCAAGACTGGAAAGAAGAAAGAAACTCTAACAGTTGGTATCGTGATTGTCGCTACAGGTGCAGTTGCACTTGAAGAGAAAGGTCTCTATGGCCTGAATAAACTTCCAGAAGTCATGACCGAGGTAGAGTTCAACAACAGGGTTGCCAAGGATGAAGATTTCGAAGACGGAGAAACCTTTGCTGTAATTCACTGTGCAGGTTCTCGTGAAGACGCATCACTCGAAGGGTCTAGAACTTGGTGTTCTGGCATATGTTGCATGGTTGCCTTAGAGCACTCCCTTGATCTCCTTGAGAAATATCCAACCTCAAGAGTCTTCCACTTCTATCGCGACCTCCGAGTCTTCTACGATGCAGAAGACAAATATCGCGAGACTCGAAAGAAGGGTGTTGTGTTTGTTAGATTTGACAAGGACTCGCCCCCTGAAGTTAAGAAAGGAAGTGAAAAAGCCCTCAGCATTAAGGTCATGGACCAAGTGTTAGGGGCAGAATTGAACATTGATGTTGATCATGTTGTACTCGCAACAGCTATGATTCCCCGACCAAACAAAGAGATTTCAGAGCTTTTCAAAGTCCCACTCAACCTGTCTGGTTTCTTTATGGAGGCGCACCCCAAACTGCGACCTGTTGATTTCCAGACTGATGGTGTATTCGTAGCTGGTGCAGCAACTGCTCCTAAGAGTATTAGTGAATCTATTGCTCAAGGTCAGGGGGCAGCCTCACGAGCCTTAATACCTCTCATAAAAGGAATACGAAAAGCTGAAGCTATTGTATCAGTTGTTGACCCTGAAATCTGTGTAGGATGTGGAACATGTGAGATTAATTGCGCCTACAATGCAATTGAGGTAGTCCCTGGTGATGGTGGACATGACTATGCAGTGACAAACCCTGTATTGTGCCAGGGCTGTGGAAAATGTGGCGCTGGATGTCCTGCAGGTGCCATTACTATGAAACACTTTACTGATGACCAGATCATAACACAGATTCGCTCTGCGCTGGAAACCATGCCTGCGAATGACTCAAGGATTCTAACAATCCTCTGTAACTGGTGCTCATATGCAGGGGCTGACAGTGCTGGGGTGTCTCGTTTTCAACAACCACCTAATGTGAGGGATATCCGAGTCATGTGTACAGGACGAGTGAGCGTGCAACACATCTTGGAGGCATTTAGACTCGGCGCTGATATGGTCTGGATTTCCGGATGTCATATCGGAGACTGTCACTATGTAGATGGCAATATCTCATTCGAACGAAGGTATGCTATTGCCAAAAAAATAATTGAAAAAGCTGGACTTGAAACAGATCGCCTTCAGTTCACACACATCAGCGCGAGTGAAGGGTCAATCTGGGCAGAAACCGTACGACGGTTTGCAGCTCTAGCAGATAAGCTCGGCCCAAGTCCCCTGCGAACAAGGAGGCGATAAGAGTGACAGAGTCTTGGGGCCAGTTCAAGTCATTTGATGGGAAGAAGTTCAAAGCACTAGAAGCTGACTTCACAAACAAGGTTTCCAAACTGATTGGAGGTCAAGACCTAACTGCTTGCTTCCAATGTGCTAAATGCAGTGCTGGTTGTCCGGTTTCCGACAAAGTGAACATCCAAATTCATGAAGTCATGCGAATGCTTCTCTTTGGAATAAAGGAAGTTCTTGAAACTGACATGGTCTGGCTATGTTCAACATGTTATACCTGCCAAGAGCGCTGTCCGCAGGGAATTGATATCACAGACATCCTCTTTGGATTGAAGAACATGGCTTTCAGAAAAGGAATCCGACCTTCAGGTTATGTTGGAGCACGTCAGTCACTTTATGACACTGGACGACTCTATGAACCTACTGACTGGGAACGCGATGACCTCGAGCTCGATCCTGTTCCTGAACTAAATACAGCCGATACAAAGAAACTCTTGGACAAAATGAAGCTCATGCAGTTGGAGGAGGAGGAATAAGATGACTCAGTCCTACGAGGTTTTCCTTGGATGTGCCATCCCAAGCAGGTTCAATAACTACGAATCCTCTATGCGAGCAGTAGCAAAAGAGCTTGGCGTTGAGCTATTGGATTTTGATGGAGCATCGTGCTGCGGGACTGTGGTACTCAAGTCGATTGATGAGAACAGCTGGCTCTCTCTTTCCGGACGAAATATAGCTCTTGCAGGACAGAGAGGCCATGACATTGTTACACCCTGCAACGGGTGCTTTGGATCCTTAAAGGATACAGACCATGTACTTCATGACGATGAGTCCCACAGGAAAAAGGTCAATGCGGCACTCAAACCGTTGGGTCTTGAATATACAGGGAAGGTAAAGATTCGTCACTTCGTTGAAGTTCTCTATGATATGAAAGATGCGATTGAAAAGAAGATTACCAAGCGCTTAGATGGTCTAAAGGTTGCTTTCCATCCCGGTTGTCACCTCATTCGCCCATCTAATGTTGCGGGATTCGATGACCCTGAACTTCCTCGAAAGGTCGACGAAATAATTGAGCTAACAGGTGCGAAGAGCGTTCATTGGGACATGAAACTTCGATGCTGTGGTTCTCCACTTCTCATTGCAAGTGAGGAAGTAGCTTCAAAAATACTTCAAGAGAAGATGATTTCAGCAAATGGCGCAGGAGCAAACTGTGTAGTCACAAACTGTCCTGCTTGTCACACTCAATTCGATATTCAACAACTAGGTCTCAAGGATGACGAAGGTAACTCTCTTGAGTTACCTGCTCTATTTGTCACTCAAGTATTAGGTATAGCAATGGGGATTGAGCCCGAACCTTTAGGGCTAGAACTAAACAGAGTTTCTCTGAATCCCATCAATGATATTCTTGGTATCTAAGTAACTATTGCTGTATCTTACTATCGCCATAGAAGAGCTGTCCTAGTTTCTTCATTGCGTCCCGAACACACTCTCGCTTCCCGCTGACCTGAAGATGTCGTTCTCCATCGAGGGAGATATTCACCATGCAGTCTTCAGCAATCTCAGAAACAATCTCAACTGGAATGTCTTCTGGGAGTTTGATACGGAAAAATCCAACCTGTTTATCTCTTGGAATATCTGAGATATGCACCTGTGGTTCGGGTTCGTGCTCTTTGCTCTCTTCCCTGATTGCTTTTTCGAATCGTATTTCCCAAGAATTTCTGTATTCTCGCCCCTCTTTCTCCTCAGCCCAAACCATTAGAGTATCTCGAAGTCTTTGAATTTGAATTTCCATCTCTGTCTGAAGTCTATTGTCATCCTCACACTGAGCTCCGGATTTTATTTCACTCTCAAATGATCGAAGATACTCTAAACTCATTTTTGAGTTTCTGAGATCAGCGTATGTTAAATCTGGGATGAAGACATTTTTTTCCCTTAAAGCACCTAGCAGATCATTCAGAACTATCCATCCAGCTAGTAGTCCATCTAGTGAAGCCAAGGTTTCACTCCCTCAGCATTTCCTTTGTTTCTTCTAGAATGCTTTTTTCCCGCCACCAACGAAGATCTCGTGCCCCAGTTGGACATATAGCACAGCATGCACCGCACCCCTCACAACGCATCTCGTCAGTGACACTCTTCTTAACACCTGGTTCAATTTCCGTCATTGAAACCGCATCATATGGACAAATGTCTGAGTAGTGGCAAAGGTCACATCCTACACATAGATCTTGGTCAACCTCTGCAGTAAGAAGTTCAATCTCCACAGTACCTAAGTTCAACGGTATACATGCTTCACTTGCTGCTCCGCGAGCTTGATTAATTGAATCTCCGATGTTCTTAGCATAAGTCACACCAAGAAATACACCTGGGACAGTGGTTTCAACTGGCTTATACTTCATATGCATCTCTGCTAGAAATCCATCCTGACCTCTGTTGATTCCCATAGCTTTTACAAATTCGTTAACATCATGAGGAGCTTCAAGTCCTAGAGCTAACACAATCATCTCTGACTTAATTTTGAAAGTTTCCTGCGCAAGTGTGTCATAAACAGTAACAATAGCCGCATCACCATCAGGGTCCTTTTCAACAGTTACAGGGTGTTCACGGTTCCATTTTAGGTAGGCAACTCCATTCTGCCTATTCTCACGCCACATCTCTTCCATGCCCTTTGCAAAAGGACGAATGTGTTCTTTGTATGCAGAGAATATCTTGATTTCTGGGAACATTTCTTTTAGCTCATGTTGCATCGCTATTGTGGCTGAACAACACACCCTTGAACAATACCTGTTACCCTCACCAGGATTCTGTCTTGACCCAACACAATGAATAAACACGGGATTCTTTGGTGGCTTCTTAATCTCTCCATTTCTCAACTTTCTTTCGAGGTCAAGAGTTGATATCACTCCAGGAACTTCGCCCCAGCCATATTCGCCTTGCTTTGGTTCATAGACATCTGTACCCACAGTAATAACCATCGAACCTATTCGATGGACTGTCAACTCGCCATTTTCTGTGTTCTTCACAGAGATGTCATAGTTGCCATATGAGCCATCTCGACTGACTACTTTTGAGTTTAGAAGGACCTGAACATGTTTGTTCTTTTTAATCTTGGATACAAGATCATCGACAATATCTTGAGCTGATTCCATGGCTGGAAACACATGATAAAGCTCATTCAATCTTCCACCAAGCTTGTCTTGCTTTTCGACAAGAATCACCTCAAAACCCTTTCTTGCAATATCAAGAGCTGCAGTCATTCCAGATACCCCGCCGCCTACAACCATTGAAACTGGTGTGACCTCGACTCTCTTGAGTGGGACAACTTCATTGTTGACTGCCTTTGCGACAGCACTTCGAATCATGTCTTGAGCTTTTTCTTGTCTTACCTCGGCATCTTCATTCACATGAACCAAAGCGAGATGCTCTCTCAGACCAACTGGACCTACTAAATAATAACCTGATAGTCCCGCAGCCTCCAGAGCACTTCTAAATGTCGACTCGTGCTGCAGAGGGGAACAGGATCCTACAACAACACGATTGAGCTTGTGCTCCTTGATTGCATCCGTTACAAGTTGCTGACCGGGGTCGCTACACATGAAGATATAGTCCGTTGCGTAAGCAACATTTGGGAGGTCCTTTGCCCATTCAGCAAGACCTGGTGAACTTATTTCGTTACCAATAATTCCACCACAATGACAAATGAAAACTCCGACGCGGGGTTCATCTCCGAGCTCTGCTGGAGGAATCTCAGGTACTGGTTTTGGCATAGGAACAGGCAAAATAGAATGAGCCGCCATCGCTGCCCCTTTGCCTTCGTTCACAGAATCAGTCCCATCTCTAGGACCATGAGCGCAGCCAGCTACGAATATCCCTGCCCGATTTGTTTCAAGTGCTGAGGCACTAGGATGTTTTTCCTTTATCCACCCTGCCTCATCAACATCAATCTTGAGAATCTTTGCGAGATCTGAAGTACCTTCACTTGGACGAAAACTCGCATTTAGAACGACCATCGAAATCTTATCAATCTCGATTATCTCTCCAGATTCTGTATTTTCCATCTTGACGAATAAGTCGTGGGTGTCTGGATCCTCCTGTATTTCTGAAACTCGTCCCCGGATGAAGTTGATGCCACGATTCTTTTGCGAGTCCCAAAGGAACTCTTCTAGAGCCTTTCCTGCCGTTCGCATATCCATGTATGTATAGATGATCTCACAGTGGTCCTCTGGATAGTGCATCCTGGTTACCTGTGCAAGTTTTAGACCAAATGAACAACAGACTCGATTGCAGTGTTTGGCATATCCACTAATGTTCTCCCGCACATCTCTGCTTCCGACACAGTTGACAAACAATATCTTCTCAGGTTCCTTTCCATCAGAAGGTCGGACCATGTGTGAATCTGTCGGACCTGTTGGGTGGCTTTGTCTGTCATACTCCATTGTAGTAACGACGTTTGAAAATATTCCGTAACCATATTCTCCATAATCCAAAGGTCTGTACTCTTCAAAACCTGTAGCAACAACAATCGAACCCACATTAAGTTCGTACAATTTGTCTTCGTCGTCGTACATAATGCAGTCTTGGGGACATACAGATGCACAGGTTCCGCAACCAATGCAGGAATCTCTATCGATGGTTGCTATCAGTGGAATCTGTTGAGGGAAATTCATGTAGATTGCTTTTCGAAGGGAGAGTCCCTTGTCATATTCATTAGGCACCTCCACAGGACAAGAACGAATACACAACTGACACCCTGTGCATTTGTCTTCATTGACATAGCGAGCCTTTTTCCGAATCGTAACTGTGAAATCCCCTTCTTTTCCTGTCACCTTCTCTACGGTAGAGAGTGGATGGATAGTGATGTTTGGATGTTTGCCAACGAATGATGTGAGTGGCGTCATCACACAAGCTGAACATTCCAACGCTGGGAATATCTTGTAGATAGCTACATAGTTTCCGCCTATATTCACGGACCGCTCAATCATGTGTGCATGATGACCACCATTTGCAAGTCCAAGTGAAGCATTGATTCCAGCCATACCGCCTCCAATAACAAGGACATCAGTCGGCTTCGTCTTGTGTTCTGATTCTTTAGCTGACTCGCTGACCATGGGAATATTCTCCAAGGTGCCGTAGTGACATCGGCTCCAATGGGACGAGCGATATAATCTTTCTGACAGGGGCTTAATGACGTTAATTTAATTATTTAGAACACGTGTTCTAAAAGTATCAAAAAAAAGGACAAAAAAAGAAAATCAGTATAGAATTTGAGGAGGAATCTTGTTCCTCCCCAATTTTGTTATTCTTGTGTGCTGGATTGCCGCGCTTTGAGATAGACAAAGACGATTGCTGAGATAACTATAGCAAGTAAGTAGAGTATAATCGGTATCCAAAGGAACTCAAGGCGCATCAAATAGCTAAGATCTCTTCCATATCCTCCATACTGGCTAGGCAGATATATCCACACTAAAGCAGCAATGTAGCCAGCAATCACACCCCATTTTATCTCTCTCCTAACATTGAAGATAAACATGTATGTGAATGCAAACATGAATGCAAATCCAGTTGCGAACATCACCCATATCCCTGTTGCAGCTTGAGACGCTGTAGTAGTTGCCACAACAAATGCATGAATGCCCACAAAGCTCTCCAATAGGACAATCCATCCTTTGTTTACATGTACAACAGTGTACGCTAGTGAGATTTGAGTAAAGAGTAGGAACATGTAGAAGAACCCGCTTACCAATTGAGGATCATACGCCATCGGATGGAACCAGAATGTATAGACAATTGCCCATGCAATGATGTAAGGATGGTTTCTTCTAAAGAATCCAGAAACACGAGCAGTCATCGGCTTACCCATTTTCTTACCAAGAAATATACCCCGCCTCGGATTCTCAATGATAAGAATAATGGCTAGCATGACAATGACTGAACCCTGACTAGTCCAGATTGGTACATCCTGCGCAAGTCCATCGAACCAAATATGAGTCTGGACTAGGTGAAGAAATATGAAAGCCAGATTGATTATGATGGCAGCTAAATTATAGCGTGTGAGGCCTTTTGTTGGGTTTGCACGAAAGTTGGTTAGATTCTTTTGAGCCCAGTAAATTGCTCCCCACATCGAAAATTGATGGGCAAGATAGAAGCTCCATACAATAAACATAGTCATGAATTCACGTGTTGGCAGCTTCCAGAAGTACCAATCAGCTCCCTGATCTGGAAGTAGTGTTGCTAGAACAGGGTCCAACAATGGTCCCAGTAGCCATATTATTAATGTAAATGCCACAGTAAATACAAGACCACCTGCCCATACATAATATGCAGCTCTGGAACTGGTTTCTTTAGTTTGTTCAGTATTGTTGTTCACGGTCATGAATTTCCTCTCTCAAATTAGTTTGCAAGGGTGAAACCTAGTATTCATAAATCTCACTGTTAACTCCAAGAAAATATAACTCGGGCTTTGCGCTTTTATTGGGTGGTGACAATATGACCAAAGGAAAAATACTCACAATGCTTCAGAGCCTCGGGGAACGTTTCGAAGACCCGAAGATTCAACGTCGATTCAAAGATTACAACAAAGCCCTTCAATTCATCTTTCCAGACATTGATACAAAGATGTTCATGAAAATTGGCGATGCACAGCTCCTTGAAGTAGCAGAAGGTGAAACTGATGCGGAGTTGCAAGTGACAATGGACTCCACCGTATTCTTCGCAATCATAGAGAAGACCGAGAGCCCTATGGCTGCATATTCCGCTGGTAAACTCAAGACAAAGGGCGAAGTGCCAGACTTACTGAAGTTACAAAAATTACTCCTATGATTTAGGTTCCTTATCCACAACCACCGATACGAGCTCACGCATACGAACCATCTGTGCTCTAACTCGTTCTGCTCCCTCCTTGGTTAAAACAGCAAAAGTTGTTGGTTTTAAATCAACAAATCTCTTTGAGATTCGAATAAGACCTAATTCTTCCAGCTTTCTCAGATGGCTAGACAAATTTCCAGATGTAAGTCCAAGTTTCTTTTGAAGCACTGGGAATGTTGCATGCTGTGTAAAATAGAGGTAGACTAGAACGGAGAGTCGTGTGGGGACCATGGTTTCACGGTCTTCTTCTATGAGTCCTACTAATGCTGATAGGAGGTCCCCATCGAGACTCACGTCTATCCCTTTCCTTTGCTTTCCAAAAGTAATCGTTCAGCTGTGATTAGCATGTATATTCCAATGATGTAGATTCCTCCCATGTCGGCGACTATCAGGAAGACATGCGCTCTATCCAGAAACAACAGCATCGGGATGATACTAAGAAAGACAACAATTGCAAAATAGAGGTGCTCACGAGAATAGAACTCATAACCGCTTTGTTGTTTTCTACCTCCGAGGTAGTTTGACAGGAAACCGATTCCCATTATTAATTGAAGAGCTGGTGCGAAATATTGCCCGGTGCCGGTTGAGAATGTCACGAAAGATAGAACTACGATGGCAATCGCCAGAATTCCCCACACTATAAAGGCTTTCCAATCTCCATCAGGAGTGGTTTCAACTTTTGGGTACGATTGTGTGAGCGGCAGAACTAATCTAAAGGCAACAGCCCAAGAGAAGATTAGACTGAGCGCTACAAATCCCAGATTGACCAATATTGGATTTCCCTGACTAAAAATATCCTGCAGTGACATATAGATTAACGTCGCGAATGATATTCCTCCTGCAATTATCAGATAGACCAGACCTGCAGCTCTTCGTGCAACAACTGCCGGGTACTTATCGACTAAGTCTGTAAGAAGCAGCAGTTGTTTCGCCTTCTCAGTTAATTCATCTTCTACGTTGCCATTTTCGGAGTTCATGAATTCACCTCACTTGTACAACACATTTTCACTTTCATAAACCTCCCTAATAACTCTAATAGAAAAAAGGATGGAGTCCCGAAGGACTCCTAGCGAGAACCGAGTTTCTCGAAAAGCAAGACTCCCACTGTTATGACCAGAACTCCTACTATTGACACGATGGCAAGCTCGACCCAGATCACTGTGGTAGTTATTGGAGCTCCTCTGAGGAACAGGGTTGTTATCGCATCAGTGAGGTGCTTGCTTGGCATGAAATTGGCGAACACCTCGATTCCGCCTCCAAGAGGCATGAAAGTCCCAAGAAAAAGCTGAGGCATGATAAAGGCAAAGCTTACCCCTGTAGAAGTTTCAGCAGACTTGGAGATTGTCGCAGAAATCAGTCCAAAACCAACAGACACTAGTGCGAATGCCAGAGTGATTATAAAGGTGAACGCAATCCCTGCAATTCCTGTCGAAGGTCTGTACCCAATCATGTATGAGGCTGCAAGGACAAGAATCACTTGGACGACTGCAATGATCATATAGGCTAATGTGTGACCCAGTATGTAGTCAGCTGATGAAGCTGGTGTTGTTTTGAGTCGCCTCAAGAGACCCTCATCTCTCTCCACTGTCATCGACTGTGCTACAATCATAGTCATGAATATCGCTGCGAAGGCAAAGATTCCCGGGGCCATGAAGTCCCACTGTGTAAGAGTGCTCGACTCCACGAGAGCTGGACTGCCAATATCTACAGGTAGACCAATGGTAACTGCTTCCTCCCCAAAGATGGTCTTCAGGAGTGCCTCTTGGACGAGCGGTGGAATAGCTGAAACAGCCATCATAGAGCCACTGTCGACATACAGTCCAAGTGTTGTGTTCTCCCATGCGCTCGGATCGAAGGGTGATCCAAAGTACGAGATCACACTGTTTCCAAATCCTTCTGGTATTACAAGGAACGCATCGAGGTTGCCCTGTAGGAGAGCTTCATGTCCAGTGGCATTGTCGTCGAAATCATGTACGACAAACACGTCCGATGAGCTCAGATTGTCTATGAATGCATCACTCCACTCAGCATGTGGACTTGTAACATCGAGATTCAGAAGGCCCACATCAAAACTTGTGGTCCCACCTCCTCCAATTCCTCCAAACGCAAGTCCAAAGATGAAAGTCATCGCGAGTGGGAAGATAATAAGAAGAAAGAGAACTGCAGGCTCTCTGGTAAACATCTTTAGATTCTTTTTTGTCAGAGCAAGTATTCTTCGTCTGTTCATTTCTACACTGCCTCCCTCAACTTCTTCCCAGTTAGTTTCAGGAAGACTTCCTCCAGATTTTTGGCTTGGTGTTTTTTCATCAGTTCTTCAGGAGACCCGATTTCAATCAGTCTGCCCTCATCAATGATGGCAACTCTATCGCAGAGCTCTTGAGCCTCCTCCATATAATGGGTGGTAAGGATGATAGCTTTGCCATTCTTCTTCAATTCTCGAATGAAGTCCCAAACTGCGCGTCTAGATTGTGGATCCATCGCAACAGTAGGTTCATCCAATAGAGCAATCTTTGGGTCATTCACCAATGCCATGAGCATACTGATCCGACGAATCATACCGCCGCTGTATTCCTTGGCAAGTCTCTTAATGTGGTCTTCCATACCAATCTTCTCGACCATTGTCCTGACTCGTTCTTTCAGGATTTCTTTTGGTACGAGATGCATTTCACCGATGAGAGCGATGTTCTCTTCACCAGTAAGGAACCTATAGAATGCAGGTTCTTGAGGACAAACACCAATTACCTCGCGAACACCTTCTGGGTCAAAGACTACATCATGTCCATCGATGGTTGCTGAACCATTTGTTGGTTCCAGAAGTGTGCTGAGGATATTGACTGTTGTACTCTTGCCTGCACCATTGGGCCCGAGTATACCAAAAAGCTCTCCCCAGCCAATCTCTAGACTGAGGTCATCAAGAGCCGTTAGATCCCCGAACCGCTTTGATAGATTTGAAATCGTTATTGCAGATTCAGACATTGTAAATCACGATTCTAAGCATGCATAGAATGAATATAAGGAGTCGACAATCTTTGAACTACATTGAGGTTTGTACCGCAAACTAGTCTGTTGCTATTGAAAGTCGCTGAATCTTTAAAGGGACGAACCAATACTGATTTCTTCTGAAACTGGAGGTTGAATTGCTTGCGAGTTCTCATCACAGCTCCCTTCACAGAGTCTGGACTAAAAGAGCTACAGGGTGCTGGTCTTGAAGTCACCTACCAAAGTTGGCTAGAAACCGGTAAACTCCACATGGGCGCGTCTTTACTTCAGATCATCAAGGATGGTGACTATCAAATTATCATTGTGGAGGGTGATGAGATAAAAGAGGAAATCATCGAAAATACTGAATTGAAACTGATTGGATCGGTCAGGGGGTCTCCCAATAACATATCCCTCCAAGCGGCAACTGCTAAAAAAATTCCAGTAATTGCAGTACCTGGTAGGAATACCATTGCTGTAGCTGAACACACAATCGCACTAATGCTGGCTCAAGCAAGGAATATCATAGCCGCTGAGAGATTCCTCAAGAATGACTTCTTTGTGGATGACTTCAAAGACTTTGCACAAATGTACACTAATCTGATAGGCTTTGAGCTCTTTGGGCGGACGGTTGGGCTGATTGGACTTGGTCAGATTGGTTTTGAAGTGGCTAAACGTCTGCAAGGCTTTGGCATGGAGATTCTTGTGGTTGATCCATATGTGGACTCTGATAGGGTCAAGGAAGTAAGCGGAAGAATGGTCGAGCTTGATGAATTATTGGCAAAATCTGATATTGTTACCATTCATTGCCCCTCTTCAGAAGAAACTCAAGGTATGCTAGGCGCTAAAGAATTTGAAAAAATGAAAAAGACTGCTGTTCTAATTAATACTGCAAGAGCATCGATAACCGATGAATATGCACTTCTTGATGCGTTGAAAAAAAGCACAATTGCAGGTGCAGGATTGGATGTTTTCTCTATGGAACCAGTTGACTGTGACAATGAGTTTCTTGAACTTGACAATGTTACAGTGATGCCTCATATGGGTGGAAATACTGTTGAAACGGTTCAGCGTCAATCAAATAGCATTGTAATTAATATCCAAGCTTTTCTTAAAGGTCAGCAACCTCCGAATATATTGAATCCAGAGGTCTTCAATAAGGGGAATAAACATGGTAGTAGCCGCAATTGATGCAGGCACAACTGGTGTCCGGTGTATGATTGTCGATAATAAGGGAAATTCTCCAGGAATATCGAGGACATCATGGGATTATACGACACCTCCTGAATTAGAGATTGCCAAGGAATTCAATCCCTCTCAATTTTGGAAACTTATCTGCTCAGTTATCAAAGGTGCAGTCAAACACTCTGGAATTAAACCCTCGGATCTGAAGGCTGTAGCAACAACCAGTCAACGACACGGGCTCGTGTTACTTGACTCAAATGGAAACGAGTTGCATGGAGGCCCAAACATTGATGCTCGCGGTGCGATGACTCAATATCTCATTGATGAATCTCTCGGCGAAACTTATCACGAAATCACTGGGTGCTGGCCACCAATGATGTTTGCTCCATCTCGACTGGCTTGGTTTGAGGAAGAACAACCAGAGCTTTACGAAAAGGTAGCTCATCTTCTTCCCATCAGTGATTGGATAACTTTCAAACTATCTGGAGTGTACGTGACCGACAAATCATCTGCTAGCGCTACCGGTTTTCTTGATGTTCGGAGTAACAAATGGAGCGAAGAAGTTGCTTCAGCTCTTAACACAGACTTGAGTATCCTACCCGAGATTCGAAAAGCAGGTGAAGTGGTAGGCGAGGTAAATTCTGAGGCAAAAAAGGAATGCGGTCTCCCAAAGGGAATTCCTGTGGTTCAAGCAGGCACTGACACTCATTGCGCGCTTCTTGCAAGTGAGTCAAAGGTGGGTGAAATTTCTGTGATAGCAGGAAGTACCACTCCAGTGATGATGATAATTGATCAATGTCTATGTGTTGAAGATCAGAAAATCTGGACCGGATCCCATATGAAAGAAGATCAATGGGTTCTTGAAAGCAATGCAACTCTGACTGGAGCTGTCTTAGAATGGGTCGTAAAACTCCTTTGTGAACTTTCTGATGATCCAGTGAAATGTAGAAAGAAGACGTTTGAGAATCTTGATTACTTAATGAATGATATTCCTCCAGGAAGCGAAGAAACCTTTGTCAACCTTGGTCCAAATGTAATGGACTGTCAGCAAATAACCGATCTGAAGCAAGCACGAATGGTCTTTCCACAACCAGCTTTGCCGCAGGTCACTCCATTAAACTCTGCTAGAATGATTCATGCAGTCCTAGAGAACGTTGCGTTTGCAGTCAGAGGAAATATTGAACAGCTTGAGCTATATGGAATATCTAGTGGTGTGAAGGTAATCGGAGGAATGAGTCAATCTACAACATGGCCACAACTCTTGGCGAATGTTCTAAACAAGCCTATCAGCACTCCTGTTCAATATGAGGGCAGTCTCCTAGGTGCTGCAATATGTGCAACTATAGGTGCAGGATATTACTCCTCTATTGATAAAGCCGCATCAGCAATGGTTCGCTGGAAACCTGCATATCAACCTGATAGCCGCGCGGAGTTGTACGGTCGATATTATTCAAGATGGCATGAATTGAGATGTGAGGGTAACTGAGATGTATGAGAAGGAGAAAAAAGAATTACTGGACATATGCCTAGAGATGGTAAAGCACGACTTGGTGATAGGTTCATCAGGAAATGCTAGTCTTAGAGTTGAGGATCATGTTGTTATTTCCCCAAGTTCTGTTCACTATGTTGAGATGACCCCTGATGATGTAGTAGTGATTGACATGGATGGAAACGAGATAGAAGGCACCAGGAATCCCAGTGTTGAAAAACCAATGCATCTTGAGATATACAAGAACCGTAGTGATGCCTTCGCTGTTGTCCACACTCACAGTTTGTATGCGTCCGCGATGGCAATTCTCCACGAACCCCTGCCACCTATACTCGATGAACTAGTACCAAAACTTGGTGCTGGGATGCGAGTAAGTAAGTATGCAATGCCTGGTACGCAACAGCTAGGAAAGAATGTGGTCGAAGTGCTTGAGGATCGCAGCGCGGCACTGATAGCTAATCATGGCGCAGTATCTTGTGCAAAGACCTTGAAGGACGCACTATTTCTTTCTATTCTGCTAGAACGTGCCTGTAAAATCTACATGACTGCTAAACAGGTAGGGAAACCTATAGAACTTCCAGAGGATGTTGTTGAGGACGAGCAAGATATCTGGGAGATGCTGCATGAATTCTGAGGACATTGTGATGACCGGGTTCATGGGTCGCATACTAGTTGCAGACCTCTCAAAAGAAGAAACTCACAGCCTTAAAACCGACGCATCAATTTCAGCTAAGTTCCTTGGCGGAAGCGGATACGCAGCACGTTTTCTCTACGATTATCTTAATCCACACGCTGATTCCCTGAGTCCTGATAATATGCTTCTCTTCATGACTGGCCCATTGACGGGAACCCTTGCTCCCTGCACAGGACGTCATGTTGTTTGCGGAAAATCACCAATAACAAACCTCTGGGGAGAATCTCACGTTGGTGGACACTTTGGAGCTTTTCTAAAGTTCTCTGGGTTTGATGGTATTCTGATTAAAGGTCGAGCAAAAACCCCAATGACATTGCACATTGATAGCGGAGAAGTATCGATGCTCTCTGCAAAAGATTTGTGGGGTGAGATGACAGGACCAACGCAGAAGCTTCTGAAGGACGAGCTTGGTCGAGTTCAAGTCTGCTGCATTGGACCTGCGGGTGAGAACCTTGTCAAATTTGCGAGCATCGTCACAGATGAGCGAGTATCGGCACGATGTGGTCTTGGTGCAGTGATGGGATCAAAGAAGCTCAAGGCCATAGCAGTTGGCGGTACGGCAAAGGTGCCCATCCAAACCCCTGATGAGTTTCGTGAATGTGCGAATTCATCAAGAAAGATACTTGGTGAGGCAATGTCAATGCTCAGCGATCAAGGAACAGTCATGTATGTGGATATCGGCATGATGTTCAATGATATGCCAATCAAGTATTTCCAAGAGATTGAATTTGATGACGCAGACCTAATCAACGCTAAATCCATGGAAGATATTCTCATTGGACGAAGTGCCTGCTATTCATGTCCAATAGGTTGTGGACGAAGAGTATCGGTTCCAGAGTATGAATTGGATGATATAGGAGGCCCTGAATTTCAGACAGTTGCCGCATTTGGTTCTAATCTGTTAATTTCCGATTTGAAGAAAATCGCACTCATGAACAACTTATGCAATCAATATGGAATGGATACAATCAGTTGTGGAAGTACCATTGCATTTGCGACTCAACTGTGTGACATCGGAAAAGCTGACTATGGACTCAACTGGGGTGATTCTAATCAAGTCATTGAAACTATCCATGCTATTGCCAAACGTGAAGGCATTGGTGACTTGTTTGCTGAAGGTTCACTCTCAGTTGCGAAAAAGAACTCAGCTGAAGATATTGTGCTACATGTAAGAGGACTTGAGGTCCCAAATCATGATCCTCGGGCGTTCTCGGGGATGGCAACAGTCTATACAGTTGCTTCTAGAGGAGCTTCACATATGGAGGGTGATATGTATAGTATTGATATGGGCGCTGATGTGAGAAAACTTGGCATTCTTAGTGGGGACCGACTTGAGAATGAACTGAAGGGCGAGATTGCAGCAAGAGCCCAAGACTACAGAGCGTTCTTTGATAGTGTGATAATGTGTCATTTTGCCATTGTTCCACCAGAAACAATCATAGAACTATTGAACTTGGCACTTGGATACTCCTACCAGCTCGAAGATGTCTTAATGATTGGTGCTCGCGCAGTAACAATGAAACGACTCTTTAATCTCAAATGCGGTTTGAAAACTAAGGACGAAAAATTACCAAAACCCTTACTGATACCGCACGCCGAGAGTGTCACAGATGATTTTGTCCCAGATGTTGATGCTCAACTGGAGGAGTATTATAATTATAGAAAGTGGGACAGGAAAACAGGTTGTCCTTCTGACATAGCACTTGAGAAACTGGGATTATCCGGACTATAATACGCAGTCCGACAGCCTTATTCCACAAGTCTTTAGGCGCCAGACGTCGGTGGTGAAAGCAATCCAATCAATCAACAATCTACTCTCTCAGATTCTACTCTTCTATGGTTTCATTCTATTAGGCTACCTGATTTCACGTATATCGAATAAAGGAAAAACATTCAACAAGTATCTTAACTCCCTACTCATCAATATCCTATTGCCAATTCTTATCATCTATACCTTTCTTACATCAAGTCTGACTTCATTTGTGGAGATACCAATTTTCCTCTTACTTGTCGTTGCTATTCACCTTCTGGGACCTGTGATGATTTATTTCAGACTTCGAAGACGTGATCTCACAAACCAGACTAAAGGCTCTCTTTTCATCTGTTCCACCTTTAATAACGCACTTTTCATCCCTCTTCCTCTTGCCCTTATGTTCATAGGCACACCCGCAGTGCCTTTTGTGATTATGTGTTCGCTAACACAGATGATTCTCTTTGTCACTCTCGGTTCTGCTATGGGAGCTACCTTTGGGGGGGATGATGCAGGCTGGAAGAAGGTGGCGAGAGATGCGGCTACTTTTCCACCATTTCTAGCCATAGTAGTGACTCTTGTCCTTCTTGGACTCAATGTTCAGCTCCAAGATGATATTGCCTTAATACTATCCTACAATTCGCCTCTCACAACATATCTTGCCCTGGTTTCGGTTGGCCTTGGAGTGGGGGTTCGATTTTCTCTTTGGAACATTCGTACAGCCCTAAATGTTATTGTGGTACGCCAGCTAGTTATTCCACTAATCATCTTCCCACTCATCTTAATCTCAACCCTTTCGCAAGTACCTGTTCAGGTGCTCATTTTGGAGTCTCTAATGCCCCCTGCTGTATTGACTGTTGTCTATGCATCTGGATTCAACTTAGATGTTGAAATTGCTGCGACTACAGTCACAGTTGGCACACTTCTATTATTACCACTCATCCCAGTTCTTCTACTTATTCTAGGATAATGGTTTATTGTGCAATCTGAAGGCATATATCGTCTCTACACTCATGAATCCAATACGGTGACAGCTTTGAGCAAGCACGAATCTGAAAAAACCAGCGATCCAGAAGCAATTAAGAAGTCATTAGATGATATTGTTGAAAAGCTCGACAAAGATGCAGATGGTAGTAAGAGCTGGGGCGACTCAGTCACCTCAAACAAAGAGAAATGGGAACTAGTGAAAAAGGAGATTCATGACCGTCAAAAAGCACTGAAGCAAATTGTAATGGATAAGAAAGCTGGAATCATTGGTGTTGATGAGTTTGAAACCAAGTATAAAAAACTCCAAGATGAACTGACGGAATTAGAATTTATTGTATACAACATGCGCCTTGGTACAAAGGTTCAATGATCCTGCTTCGCTACTCAGCTCGAGCATGTAATATCAGAAGTCCTGATTCAATGGTGACAAGAATTCCAAGAATACTTGATAATGCAACTAATCCAATGTTAATCGTGTTATCTCTAGAAACTCCTGATCTCCCTTCTAAACCCGACACAAGAGCTCCGAGGTTATAATTCATCATCCAGAAGTATTCCGATTCAGTAAAAAATACAGTCTTCCACCAGATTAGGATGCCACCATAATCTGCCTGAAGTTGATAGGCAAATTCCCCACCAGCTTGAACTTGGGCAATATCAGAACCAATGATAAGATTGATACTGCCATTTCGAATTGCTTCCTGGACTTCCAATAATCTCGGACCTGAGATCGTAATTTGCTCAACTTGAAGAACTGCATCGCAGATGATCCCAAATGTTTCTGCAACATAAGCTTCAGCTGGAGAAACGACAACTGCATGCATCTCGGAAAAACTGTGGATGTCATTTAGAGAACCAATCGAATCTTCTAATTCTTGCATCTTATCTACAAATGCGGCAAAATTCAAATCCCATTCAGATGCCATGGTCGTGTTAAGAGTAGTCAATGCCCAACGAGTGGCATTGGCTATCGCTATTGCATTCTTTGGTAACAACCAGAATCCGTGTGGATTTCCTTCATGATCATGGTCCTCGTCTTCTTGAACCCCTCCTCCTGGCATTGGTGAAAATTCTGCCCCATAATCCTCGTAATTCTCCAACGCATCAATATCGTGAAATGTGATGAATGGTTTTGAGGTCAGGTTAGCCAATTCCCCCTCCCAGCGAAGATGTCCAGTGAAAACGAGCAAGTCTGCTTCTGCCGCTGTGGCAATCATCTCGGGATCCACATCAGTTGAATGAGGATCTGCTTCCTGTTTCAGGAGAACTTCGGTGCTATACTCTGAACCTACCACCTCTTGAACTATGCCTGCGAGAGAAGATACTGAAACTGCAATACTTCTCGTTGGCAATTGTGCATGCACCTCCAATGTCACGCCACTGATTACTAGTGGTAGTAGCAACAACATTAGTGGTATCAAGGCCACTCTCTTTTGATTCACCGCGAATTCTCCAGAGCATCATTTAGCCAAATCCTTAATAACAATTATGAAATTGTTACTAATTATTGGGTTACTCTAGGTGTTGAAAATGTCGTTTGAACCCATCTCTATTTCGATGACAAAGTCTGATCTTGAGGAACTAGAGTTTCTCCTAAGAGCGGGCGAATTTTCAAATCGATCAGATGTAGTCCGTCACGCGCTCAAGACACTGTTGTCGGAGTATCGAAATATTGAGAATGCAGATGGAGTGATAACTGCAGTCTTTTCAGTACTCTATCACAAGAAAGGACGAGGCCACAAAATCAGTGCAGTTCAGCATGAGTTTAAGGACAATATTATAGCGACTATTCACTCACATACCAGTGATGGTAGTTGTGTTGAAGTAATGATTGTCACTGCAATGGCAGAAACTGTACGCAATTTTCTCAAGAAACTTCGTGCGCAAAAGAAAGTTCTCAAGGTCATAGCTAATATGATTGGAGGAATTTCATAATGTCTACAGCTCCTCTTCTCGAAGCTAATAATCTCGCAGTTCGTTACCCTAATGGTGAACTTGCTCTTCACGATGTTACCTTCAAGATAAAATCTCCAAGTTTCATGGCCATTATTGGACCTAATGGGTCAGGAAAATCCACTTTAGTCAAGACCTTTCTAGGACTCATTAAACCATTCAAGGGGCATATATCAGTCAATGGTTATGACTCTGTGAAGAAGTCTGGAAAGATTCGAAAAATGGTACGTTATGTACCTCAAAGAGACCGCATAGAGCTCACGGTACCTATGAAAGTAAAGGATATTGTCTTGATGGGTCGTCTTCTCAAGAAATTACCTCCGCGAATCGCTTCTTCAAAAGACACCAAGATAGCTAGAAACGCCTTGGAACAGGTCGATATGGCTGATTTGTGGAACCGTCCTTTTCCAGAGCTTTCTGGTGGCCAAAGACAAAGAGTCCTAGTAGCAAGAGCACTTGCTGGTGAAGGCTCTATTCTAGTACTTGATGAACCATTAGCAGGTACTGACACAGAGAGCCAAGACCTCATTGTTAAAGCTCTAGGTATGTATCACAAAGAAAACGATGTCAGTATAATCATGGTCACACATGATCTCAACCCAATCCATACTCTTGTCCATGAAGTTTTACTTCTGAAGAATACTATTGTTGGGATTGGTGAACCTTGCAGCGTGATGGATCCTGATTTGATGAGGAAAGTCTATGGTCCAACGGCAAGAATAGTAGAATATGCTGGACATCGATATTGTATGACTCAGGATTCAGGAATTGATCGTCATGATTGAGATAATCCAATTAATTCTTGAAAGTCCTTTTCTTCAAAGAGCAATTATTGCTGCGGTGCTGGTTGCCATTGTTGCAGCAGCCAGTGGGACATTCCTTGTCTTTCGAGGACTCTCATTTATGGCGTCTGGCGTGGCTCATGCTGCTCTTGGTGGAACCGCTCTGGGAATCTTCTTGCAGGACTCTGGCCTTGTTCCCTGGTTCGATCCGATACTTGGAGCATTATTATTCAGCATATTAGTAGCAATCTTTACAGGATATGCTGGGGAATCAGGAATAGCTCAAAAAATGGAGGTTGCGGTTGGTGTTTCTTTTGCGCTCTCAATGAGCCTTGCGGTCTTTCTGATGTACTACATCCCGCCCTATAGAGTTCCTCAGATATGGGGATATCTCATTGGAGATATTCTACTTCTTAGCAATCTTGATGTAATCATGTTGGCTGGCACTACGGTTCTTCTAGGATTCATCACTTTGATGTTCAACAAAGAGTTCGTCTACGTCAGTGTTGACATGGAGGGCTCTGTTGCACACGGAATGAATGCAAGAGCCTATCATTATCTGATGCTCATTGTTTCAGCACTTGCTATCGCACTTGCTACCAAAGCTGTAGGAGCAATACTTGTCTATGCAATAATGGTAGCTCCTGCAGCTGCTTCGAATGAGCTCGTAAGATCAGTCCGTGGAGTGATCTTTTCTGTGTTTATCATTGCTCTTGTCGCAGAACTTGTAGGAATAGCTACATCGTTCATTGTTTATGTTTCACCAAGTGCTATTGCAGGTATCCTCGCAGCGCTTAGCTATCTAATAGCGCTCCAATTAAAACGCGTTCGCGAAAGAGTATCTGCCGAAATGTCTGAAAAGAAGTCTCAACCTGAAGAGCTACCTCGCATCTTTAAAGAATCATTATCTGTTAGTCAAGATAGTGAGCATAATCATTATTGATCTCTCCTAGTTGTAGTAGAAGACATTTACAATGTTGAATCGGTCGGTATGTTTAAGAGTGAAACGTAAATCCTCGGGTTCTAGGGTCGGTGTGAAGAACAGTGAGTGATGAAATCCCCGAAAGAAGTGAAATGATACGTTCAACTATTATTACAATCCTTCTCACTGCAGTTTTTATTGTCCTGGGACTAGCTTTCTGGGCGTGGTCTTCCCCAGAAGTCATTGCTACAAGCCCAGTCGGTGCAATAAACAACATGAACCCAGCAGTTACAGTTTTCCTTGAAGTTATAGTAATGCTCATGGCATTTGTCTTCCTTTCAGTAACTGTCATCAATCTAAGACTCATGCTGACAAACATTAGAGCTGGTTGGAGTGAGGTCATAATTCTTCTCATATTCATAGCAATTATGACAACAGCCATGTTTGGCCTCTTCGTCGGTGCTGGAACAACTGCCCTATCTTTTGGTTTTGTGGTTTATGTTTATCTTCTCCAAGACTGACTTCGTCGCATATCCAAATAGACAGATGCACCAGAAGCTTTATGAGTGTAGGTCTTGGTCATCGAGTTAGAGCCTAGTGGCGGGAACGCCTAGGTTTTGTAGCAAAGAAGTTACCACAACTCATAGGAATTGTTAGATTGCATATCTTTGGAATAGTTCTGACTTCCGTGTGTTCTGGGTACTTCTTGGAGGACGATACTGTGTTTGGAATCTCTGGCGCTGGTTATGATATGAGTACCAGCATCTTTAGTCCCGATGGACGAATATTTGCCGCTGAGTATGCGAAAAAGGCGGTTGAACAGGGAGCTACATCAATAGGTATTCTTGTAGATGATGGAATTGTTATACTCGCTGAGAAAAAAATACAACCTCTGCAAGAGCCTGAAAGCGTTGAGAAAATATCAAAGATAGATGAACACATTGGTGTAGCTACTTCTGGGTTGATGGCTGATGCCCGAAAGCTAATCGCAGAAGCAAGAGTCAAAGCACAGTCATATTGGTTAACATACGAAGAAGCTGTGCCAGCAGAAGTTTTAGCTGAACACATCTGTGATCTCAAAGCTCAGTTTACTCAGGGTGGCGGTGCTAGACCGTATGGTGTAGCGATGATTATTGGGTCAATTGACCATGATGGATCACCAAAGTTGTTTGTGACTGACCCTGTAGGTACATATTGGGGATTCTTAGCCTCAATCATTGGACGAGGAGCTACAAGTGCTGGTGAGTATCTTGAAAAAAGATACAATCGGAAAATGAGTCTGAATGATGCTATTGAACTTGCAATAGGTTCACTTCGTGAAACCGGTGAGAAAAGCTTGACTGAAGATAATGTAGAGATTGCAAAGATTCCTGTGAAGTCACGGAAATTTGAGAAGCTTTCGAATTCCGAGATTAAGGCGTTCCTACAACCTACCAAGCCCAAGAAAACCTAAGAGTTGACTTACAAATGATGCGTGGAGGATCAGGCAGGAAGACTGGAGACAAATGGGTTGATCTTGATGCAGTTGTTGTCGGACTGCAAAAAGGTCATCTTCGTTTCGAGCTGTTAGTAGATCCGAATCTTGCATTTGATTACAGACGCGGCGAGGATATCCCTCTTGAAGACATTCTGAAATCATATCATGTCTATGAGGATGCAAAACGTGGTGAACATGCAACAGAGACCCTCGTGAAAGATGCGTTTGGGTCTGATGATATCTTTGATATTGCCCCTGAAATCATCAAACAAGGTGAATTCAGACTTACACACGAGCAAAGAGATCAGCTAATCGAAGAGAAGACTGAAACAATAATAGATCACATCGCAAAACGTGCAATGAATCCTCAGACTGGTCATCCCCATCCACCTGACAGAATTAGACAAGCTATGTTAGAAGCAAAGGTACGAGTTGACCCTTTCGTCAGTGTGGATGAACAGATTCCAAATGTCGTGAAAGCACTTCGTGTAATCATTCCCATATCTTTTGAGAGCGTAAAACTACAGATCACATTACCCGCATCTTTCTCGGGTAAAGGATACAACATGGTAGCAAACGCGGGTGTAATCAAATCTCAATCATGGGGACAAGATGGGTCGTGGACAGGCCTCGTTGAGATTCCTGCACAGAAACGGCAAGAACTCTATGATGAGCTCAATAAACTGACGAAAGGGCAGATTCGGATTGAAGTCGTCAGATGAGCATGAATGAAAGATAAACAATTGAAAATTATAATCATAATAAAATGAGGGAATAAATCATTGGCAGTATATTTCCAGAAAAGAGAAGTAGTTGTCCCTGGCCAATTGCTCGCAGAAGGCAGGTATAGAGCCTCCTTTGGCACATATGGCGAGGATGGCAAGATTTTCTCCTCACTCGTGGGACTAGCAGAATTGAGAGGAAACACTGTGAAAGTGGTTGCTCTTGAAGGCGCATACATCCCTAAGGAAGGAGATTTGGTAATTGGTGTAATAACTCTAGTAGCAGGCAATAATTGGAAAGTCGACGTAGGTGGTCCATATGGTGCCTCCCTTCACGCAAATAATGCGTTAAGGAGACCCTACTCTGAAGACATCTCCGAGTACATGGATATTGGAGATGCAATCGCTGCTGAAGTTATAGCTTTTGACAGGGTGAGTGGTCCATTTCTTGGTATGAAAGGACGTGGCTTAAGGGTACTTCAAGGAGGGATGATTCTAGATGTAAGTCCTGCTAAAATCCCACGGATAATTGGGAGAAGAGGATCTATGATCAACATGATCAAAGATCACTTGAATATCCAAACTATGGTGGGTCAGAACGGACGAATTTGGATTCGTGCTCCCACTACAGAAGTTCTTCGACTTGCTATTAAAGCCTTCAAGACCATCGAAGCTCAAGCACATACGTCAAAGCTCACCGATAGGATAAGCGCGATGCTTGAAGAAGAGATGACAAAAATCAAAGTGGATAGCAAGTTGGAGGTTGAGATCGACTCAGAAGAAGCCAGTAATCTTGAAAATGGCTCTGAAGTTGAGGAAGCTCTCGAGGAAATGCCTGACGAGGTTGATTTTGAACCAAACGAGGAGCTGGAAACTGAATTTGAGTCTGAGGTCGTAGTAGAACCCGAAGACGAAGCAATAGATGTAGAAGCTGAGGCTGAAACAAAAGAAGAAGAAGATGAGAAAAAAACCAAGAAGGTGCGTAAATAATGAGTCCAGAAACAAAGCCCGACTTTTTAATTAGTCCTGAGGGCTTAAGAGTAGATGGTCGAAGACCTGACGAGCTGCGACCTGTTGAGCTTAAGGTAGGAGTATTAAAACAAGCTGATGGCTCAGCATCAATCCGTCAAGGAAAGACATACATTATCGCTGGTGTCTATGGTCCTAGAGAGCTTCATCCAAGACATTTGACACTAAATGATAGAGCATATCTCCGAGTTGAATATAGAATGGCTACATTTTCTGTTCCAGACAGAAAAAGACCTGCTCCATCTAGAAGAGAGAAAGAAATCTCAATGGTAATTGCTAATGCTTTGAGGCCAGCACTATTTCTAGAGGAGTTTCCAAAAGCTGTCGTAGATGTTTTCATTCAAGTGATTCAAGCTGATGGCGGTACTCGTTGTGCTGCAATCAATGCTGCCTCATTGGCACTAGCTGATGCAGGAATTCCAATGAGGAGCTTAATACCAGCTGTAGCTGTTGGAAAAGCTGATGGTCAATTAGTGGTTGACCTTGGCGATGAAGAAGACAAGTATGGTCAGGGTGACGTGCCCATGGCTATCATTCCAAACACGGAAGAACTCACACTCTTGCAGCAAGATGGCATGTTTACACGTGAAGAATTGCAAGAGGCTTTGCAGCTGGGAATAAACGCTTGCAAGTATCTTCATGAACTACAAAAGGAAGCTCTTCGACGAGCATATGTCAAGAAGTCACCTGATGATGGTGATGATGACGAAGATGACGACGAAGATGAAGACTTTGATGATGATTTGGAGACAGATCTCGGAGAAGCTGAATTAATGGAGGATGAGTAGAATGGGTGATTATAGTACTCAAACAATCAGTCATATTGACCGTGAGTTCATTTCAGACCTTCTTCGGAAAGGTGAACGAATTGATGGCAGAGCATTCAACGAATACAGACCAATTGAAATTGAAGTCAATGTTGTGCCTGCCAAAGCGGAAGGTTCAGCCCTTGTTAAACTCGGTGACACGAGTATAGTTGCTGGAGTGAAAGTTCTAGTTGGAGAGCCCTATTCAGACTCTCCTGACGAAGGAGTCACCATGGTCACTGCTGAGATGTCTCCTATTGCATCACCACTCTTTGAGCTTGGTCCACCAAAAGATGATGCTATCGAGCTTGCTCGAGTTGTTGATAGAGGTGTACGGGAGTCTGAAATGGTGGATGCTAAAGGGCTGGTCATAGAGGAAGGCAAGAAAGCGTACATGGTATTTGCAGATGTGTACCCCATAGAGTATGATGGTAATCTTATTGATGCGTCATCAATCGCGGTCAATGCCGCCCTGTTGACAACAAAATACCCTGAGATGAAAATCGAAGATGGTGAACTTGTTGAAACAGGTAAGCTGTTATCTCTTCCAATCAACAATGTTGCAGTAGAACATACAGTTGCAAAGATTGACGACAATCTAATCCTAGATACAATACTCAAAGAAGAGTTTGTACAGGATTGCAGACTTACCATGGCAGTTGATAAGAATAATAACTTCACAGCTCTTCAGAAGGGTGGTGGTTCCGGTCCAATGTCGCTTGAGCTCATAGACCAAGCTATGGATATCGCTCAAGAAGTAAACAAGGACATCCACAAACTAATTGATGATGCTGTAAAGTCAGTAGTGTAGTGGAAAGTTAGATGGTTGGACAATCACCCTGACCATCTACTCTCTGCTTACCAATAGATAGCCTAATAAGAAAAACTGCTGGGCGACTCATGGGTTCCAGCAGCCTACACACTCTTCATTTGAGAGTGAAACAGACATCAGAAGGAGACCAGAAAATGGCACGAACCAAGAAGGTTGGTAGCACAGGAAGATATGGATCAAGGTACGGTGCAAAACTGCGTCGTCGAACTCTTGATATAGACAACAAAAGGAAAGAACCAACACGTTGTCCATCATGTGCTACAAAAGCACTCAAACGAAAAGCTGTAGGTCTCTGGGAGTGCAGTAAATGCAACCTTCTGTTTGCTGGTGGTGCATATGTTCCATTTACTGAAGCTGGCAAGGCGGCAAAACGAGCCATTGCTCAGAGAGTTTCAGGTGACTTTCTTGCACTTCGTGATGATGAAGACATCGAAGATGTGGTCGATTTCTTACCCAATGTAGAGCGAGATGACACTGCAATCGATGCGGATACCATCACTAGCGATGAAAAAGAAGAGTAGATTCAGGACGAATTATCTTGTCCTTAATTATTACTACCTCTAGGAAGACATCCAATCGAGTGCGTTCTTTTGCTCGTGATTTATGGACAGTTCTGCCTGGTACAGAACGATTTAACCGAGGTGGAATGGGTCTAACAGAACTCGCAGCTCGCGTGAAACAATCCGGTGCCAAAGCCGCTTTAGTCATTTCAATGTGGAAGGGAAATCCCAGTATTCTAGTATTCACCTCATCAACAGGTGAAGAGCTTGTTTCAATAAAGATTGAAAGTGCAAAGCTTAGACGGGAAGTGAATCCGGCTAAGAAAATACGCATGCTAGGCACAGCTGGAATCTTTATGAAATCCAATAGCAGCCACAAAACAAGAGAACTCCGAGAGATATTAGCTTCATATCTCGATATTGCAGTGTTTGAAGTTGAGAGCATCAAAGATGCGCAGGTAGAAGAAAACTGGTCTTTGATTTGGTTGGAAGATCATCCGTCTGGAAAGATTCTTTGGACGCATTATCACTCGACAGATAGAGTCGAAATTGGTCCTAGAATTAGAGTGACATCAATTAGGAGGAAAGAGTAGAGTGTGTCCAAGCATTGTTAATGGAAAATCAATTATAGAGATTCCTCTTGAGTCCAAAGAAACTGCAGAGATACTTCTCGCTGCTCTGAATCCAGAAACTCGGTCAAGTCCGTCTGAAAGAGCAACAACACGTGTGTCTGTGCAAGATACAGTTCTAATTATTGAGGTCGAAGCTGGAGATATTACTGCACTACGTGCAGCGATGAACTCGTATATTGCATGGGTATCTGCATGTACCAAATCAATCGCTCAAGTTGACTGACACAGACCAATCAAAACGCTTAAGTCACAACTCATAAGGCGCAGTCTGAAAGGAGCATTTTGTAAAGACAGGAGAGCTTGAATTATGGCACAAAATATACCTCCAGAATTGGATTCTGACATTCGCAAGCTGTACAATCTAAAACGTCAGCATGAAGCATTTACTAACATGGTTGAAACTTACAAAGAACGTGTAAAGCAATTGAATGAAACACTTGAAAATCTTAGTAAACAACCTGATGACACCATCACCTACAAAGCTGTAGGACAAGTTATGTTTAGAGTTGAAAAACCTACAATGGTTGATGAGCTCGAAACTGAAGCAAAAGGGCTTGAGAGGAGCATAAAGCAAGCTGAAACCAAACTCAAAAGCCTCACGCCGGAACTTACCGAACTTGAGAACAAGGTTCAACTTGAACTTTCTAAACGTAATTTACGCCTTCAGTGAGAGAGATGAGCCCTACATTGTCCATTGGACTTCCTGAAATATCTGAGGAAGTCATCATGCAGCTAGCCGAGGATTGCGAAGCACAAATCAGTGCATTCATTCTGGAGAAGATTCCTGAGAAGAGTATAGACACTTTATTCGTTAGTTGTACTCTAGACTTAGGAGAGAATCAGCTAGACTTAGATGTTCAAATCGAGATGAGCCAACTGTTTGATACTGGTCACTCCCTTGATGACTTATTGCAAGAAGCGACGAACTTTGGAGTGAAATGGCTTGAGAACCGACTACTGGAGATGAAGAAGGCGTGAGTCTAGAAGCTCTCCTTAAAGACTCCAAGAATCTTCTAATACTTGGCCATCAAAATGCCGATCCTGATGCGATATGTTCAATGATTTCTTTTATGCGTCTCTACAAGGAACTAAATCCTGATGGCAATCCACAATTAGTAGCAGATGATATTAGCCGATTGTCAAATCAGGTCCTGCAAATATTCGCGCCTGAAACGAAGGTTTCAAACACACCAGAATCAGGTCATGACCTGTTAATTCTCATGGATACAAATAGTCTATTTCAACTAGGCTCCTCACTACAGAAAATACCATCTAATCCAAGTAGGACAATAGTCATTGATCATCACGAGATGAATCCTGAAGTTAATCTGATTGCAGAGCACCAAATATTGTATGACAACAGGTCATCTACCTGCGAGATTGTGGCAAGGTTGTTCTCTGATTTAGGTATCCAAATTGATGCCAACACGGCTAATTTGTTGCTTACAGGCATGATTTTTGACACCCGCCGATTTTTGTATGCCGATCTTCAGACATTATCAACAGCAATAGAGCTAATTGCTACTGGGGCTGATTATAACAAATGTGTCAAATCATTGTTAATAAAACCTGATAAATCTGAAAGAATCGCCCGATTAAAAGCAGGAGGGCGTGCAAAGGTGCATATCATTGGTGAGTGGATTGTTGCTATATCAAAGGTCAATGCGTTCGAAGCAAGTGCATGCCGTGGATTAATTGATTTAGGTGCTGATGTGGCCATTGTTGGCGGAAGTCCCTCCAAGAACGTCGTAAGATTAAGTTCACGAAGTACAAAAGAATTCTATGAAAAGACCGGAGTCAGTTTAGGTACGGATGTAATGGAACCACTCGGGCAAATTATTGAAGGTCAAGGTGGGGGACACGCAAATGCAGCTGGAGCCAATGGGACAACCAACCTTGCAAAAGCACTAGAATATTCGGCAGAGCTCATTAAGGAGGCTGTTGAAGGAAAGCCCAGTTCGTATGAAGGAAATTCGAAACCGGAGGTCGTTTAGAGTGCCCTTGATAGATTTTATTGATTTCAGCTTCAAATATCTGGGAGCTGACACTCTCGCCCTTCGGAAGATAAATCTCTCTATTGATGAAGGTGAATATGTTGTTATTACTGGTCCAAGCGGTTGTGGGAAAACCACTCTTTGCAGAGCTATCAATGGTCTAGTTCCCCAATTTCATCGTGGCTATATTGCAGGAAATGTAATTATTGATGGAAAGAACACCCGAGAGCATAATGTTGCTGAACTTGCTCCAAGTGCTGGATTAGTGTTTCAACAACCTGAAAACCAGTTAGTGACGCTTAATGTTGAACGTGAGATAGCTTTTGGCCCCGAGAATTTGGGAGTCGCGTCAGATGAGGTTCGTAGGCGAGTTGAGGAACTCATCGATATGTTTGATCTTGAGCATCTTCGTGAAAA
>JAEORO010000101.1 GCA_016840855.1 Candidatus Thorarchaeota archaeon
TCAAGCAACCACTAGGTCATCCTGGAGGTTTGTTTGAGGAGATAGAGATGACAATGACGAGTGCCTGAAACGTCGGAAAGGTGTGTCCTATCGACGTCGGCTTACTTATCATTGCACGACACACTCACATTCTATAGTGCAACAATTATACATAGTTCTAACTTTAGAACGGCCTTTTTGGTAGATTTTCAAATTTAGTTTGGCGCTTAATCTGCTGATTTGATACATGTAATACAATAAATACATTCATTGATATCCCAAGAAACCTTAATCATAATTCTAGAATCACAAGAAATTGTATACTAAAAATAGTAGTGATGACACTTGACTGAAGAAAGTAGTCGTGATAGAATCTTCAAAGCAGTCAAAGAACGTATCAAGGAAATGGATGAAAAAGAACGTATACAGTTGATAACCAACGCAATCGGAGATCGTCGTACAAAAGATCTTGTCGATATAATAGCTAGAATTGAAAGTGAAGATGGTTGGTCCACAACATTAGAATATCTACGAAAATCAAAACATCAAAAGTATTTTTCACCTCTAACAATTGGCCAAGGCAAAAGAAATCTAGAAGAGTTAAAGTATAGAGAAATGATCTTTGAACTACTATCTTGTAAAGGACTAGAACCAGTTACAGCAGAAACAACTGATTTGTTAAAACTACTAGATGATGAAGCTTCACTCATAGACGCTTCACGAAACTTACAATCCGAAATTGAACAATTAGTGATTGAACAAATAGAAACAGGGGATACATTATTTTTCGATTTTCCTGAATACACTTCAGTTTCAAAAAAAATCACAACGCTATTAGATCAGGTGAGAAATGACAATCTTTCTAGCATATCCCTGAAGCAAGCTAAAGATTCAATCAATGTAGAACCTTTATGGTATAGTGAATATGGTCGGCTAGCTATGATGGCACTGGGAATCAAGGGTCTTGTTGTAAATTCAGATACCCTTGATCACATATTATCAATAATGCAAATTCCAAACTCTATCAAATCAAACATCACTGCTCTTTCTAAACAAACAAGCAAGGAGTCATGGACTCGTCCAACAAACCCAGTTTACAGAAAGCTACATGCTAGTTTCATTCATCATGATATAGATGAACTAAGCCTACTAGCAAGTAGACACTCTATATTATTACTCAATACTCTTCTTGATGAAGCAATTTCTGCATATGATAAGTCACCATCAACAGATGGTTATAGAAAGATACTCAATTGTATTAATGCACATATTTCAGTCCGCGAGATTGAATCAGTTATTACTCTTGAGAAATCATCTGAGATGAAGAATAAACGGATTGCAACTATGGCGATCCTAGCTCTAGGAACTTTCTACCATGAATCATCTACTACTGTTCTAGTGAAGCTACTTTGCACAAACAAAAACAAAGCTACAGACGATACTTTAGTAAAGGCAATCGAGAATATTTACAAGAAATGTCCAGAGGCTGAATATGTTATTCTTAACATGTTAGATAGCGACTGTAAGAATCATGGAAAGCTATTGAGAACATATAGACGTCTCGCCAAGGAAAAACCATCGTATTATTAGTAATACATGAAATACTACACCTGACGACAAACATAAATCGAACTCACTTGTGGCGTGCAACTATGAAAGGTTCTGAAGCTGATTTAGTCAAGAGCATGGATCCATTCTTCAATCCAAAAAAAGTGGCCCTTGTTGGTGCATCTACAGATTACAGAAAACTTGGAAATTCAATACTTATGAATTTACTAGCATCTGAGATTGAAGTGTTTCCAATAACGCGCAGTAGAGAACGTGTGTTAGGTGTCCAAGCATACCAGAGTCTCAGTGACATACCAGAACCTGTAGATTTAGTAATAATAGCAGTTGCAGCAAAATATTGTTCCTCATTAATGCCTGAGATTCGAAAAGCTGGTGCAAGAAATGCAGTTGTAATATCAGGTGGTTTCAGTGAAGCAGGTCCCGAAGGTGCTGAACTAGAAAAAGATCTCGTGAGTTCTGCTCAGAGTTCTGGAGTTCGAATAATTGGTCCAAACTGCGTCGGAGTTTCTAATAGTCGTTTGTTCAACGGTACATTCACGATGATGCCAGAAAGAGGTAACATTGCGTTTGTATCACAGAGTGGAGCACTAGGAGGGATGATTATTTACAACACTAGAGCAAAGAGAATAGGAATGAGTAAATTTGCCAGTATTGGTAATTCTGCGGATGTAGGTTTCGTTGATATACTCAACTATTTCAAAGAAGACTCTAAGTCATCAGTTATTGCTGCTTACATTGAAGGTGTTGATGAAGGCCGAGCGTTATTTGAGTCCTTATACGATGCGGCAAAAATAAAACCTGTTGTCATACTAAAAGGTGGACGAAGTGAAGCAGGCAGTCGTGCAACACACTCTCATACAGGATCATTAGCTGGTTCTACAAAAGTATTTGATGGCATGGTACGGCAGGCTGGATGCGTTACTGCCCCGACCTTAGATACGTTATTTGAAATTTGTAAACTCTTTGATTATCAACCTCTACCTAAAGGAAATCGTATTGGTATTATTAGTAATACAGGAGGTGCAGGAGTTCTTGCGACTGACTCTGCAGCTGAGTATAATCTAGAAATTGCGAATTTAGATACCAATACAAAAGAAGAGCTTAGACAAGTTCTTCCTCCTATGGCTTCAACTGACAATCCAATTGATGTTGTAGCTAGTGGTGGTAGAAGAGAATACAAAATAGCTACCGAACTTCTATTGAATGATCATAATGTCGACATACTATTAATCATCTGTGCAGTTCCAACCTTTGCTGGTATGACACAAACAGAACATGCAGCTGGAACATTAGAAGGTGTACGTTCAGCGGCTGTAGATAAACCTGTCATTGGAGTATGGCTGGCTGGAGATGTTGGCAAGCCAGGTAAAGATCTCTTGGAAATGAATAAAATTCCATGTTATGATGATCCTGCTTTAGCAATGCTCTGCACTGCAAGAATAGCAGAGTATGCAGAGATGCATCGATGAATTCTATTCCCTCCATGCTGAAGATTCCTAATACCAGTATTACAACTGATAAGGTATCTAGGATTCAAGGTACTCCTCAGCTATTTGCGGAAATTCTTGTTCAACAGCCTCTCGAAGTTGTTTTTCTACCCACATACTAAGGTTGATTGCTTTCGATTTCCTAATCGCTTTCAAACAAGCCCTAAGATCAGTTGGAATAGAGAAAGAAACGATTGGGCTTTTACGTTCTTTATTTGGCACGGATGATATGAAATCACTCTGTCCTTCTATTGATCTAACTTCTCTAGCTGTTGTACTTACTGATTTTTCCTCTCCATCTTCTTTTTCTGCTTCTTTCCTATACTTTCCAAGTAGACTCATTTCATTGTACCTCCTTAAGTATAGACGCATATGCTTCGGAAACAAGCTCAGCAATTTCTCTAGTCACACTAGGGTTTCCAGTATTCCTAAGATTTTCAGCCGCCACTTGTTGACATCCACGTGCGAGCATTCGTATGTCACGTGGATTTCCCTTTGCTGCAGTATTAATTACCATCACAGCATCGTCACTGAAAGGATAGATGCTGAAATTATCTGGATTGAAACTGTCGATATGTCCCTGTGCATAAGCAATCCGGCGACCTATGAATTCTCTTGCTTTTGCATCATTAAGTGAAGGAACATCAAGTGGTTCAGTACGATCCGCAATTTGAGGCAAGAATGAAAGCATTGCATTCCAATATATCATAGTTCCAGACATAACCAGAGTAAATATAGGCTCATCAAGAGCTCCTGCATATGCATCAATCATTTCTTCAGTAGGCAAGTCTGCAAGGAATCTCAGCTTATGAAAAGCTGCTTCCTGATTATCAGCAACGTCTTCAATGAACAATGCAGTACGACTTTTTTCCTCAAGATATCTTCGAAGACTCTCTTTTGCTACTGCATCAATAATCTGACTTGACTCCCATGATCTTCGATATTTTATCCTAAGAGAATCAGCTATGGCCGAAGCCATTTGCTTCTCATAGAGACCAGTCATACCAACATAACCAGTGATGAATTTGTTACCCTTACGATCTGCTAGTGTAGGCAGGTCTCTTAATGCCAGAAGCATCAATGTGCTCTTGCCCGACCCTACTGGTCCCCGGATGAAGACATGACGCTCATTCGTAATAATCAAATCAACGATTGAATCTAAAAAGTCACTATCTTCTATATACAGACGACTGTCTGGCATCTTGAAGCCACGAAAAGGTGAGAATCTGGCACCGATTTTTTCTTCCCACGCCCGAAGAACTTCTTTGCGGGTGTTGAAATGACGAATCAATGCACTCTCATGAATTGCTATTGTCATGATGTGGACCTCCAAAGATGTCGTATCACAAGTACTTCATGTAATACAATTTTTAGTCAATAGTTTCAGATATAAAATGTATGGTAAATATTGTCATTCAGACACAAGCTTTTTGAAGAGAATGAATCGGCTGAAAGTTCAATTCAAGAATTAGTCAGGTAATGTAATAGGAGTGACTCGAAATGGATGTTGATCGAATTATACATATCATGAATTCACTAATGATTTTCTCTTTTCTCATCTTTGGTGCCTTATCAGGGATTATTCTGATAGCAGATATTCCTCTGAACAATTCTTCGGTTTCTCTGCCTTTTGCATTCCTGTACATATGCATTGTCACATTTGTAATTACTGCTCAGATTAACGAGCGTCCAAAGTTAGTACAAAAATATCTTCGTGATTGGCTAATTATTTGTTTCATTGGAATAATTATTAGTGCATTAGCATTCACAATCTACTGATACAAAACACAAGAGTTTAGAACCACTATGATATTTTTCACGTTGCTCCACATTCTATGAAGTGACAATCATGAGTAAGATTCTACCTGGCACAAAAACTACCCGCATGGAATTACTTGCTCTAAAAAACAGAATGAGATTGGCTGAAAGAGGGCATGATCTTCTACGAGAGAAACGTGATTCTCTCATAATGGAGTTCTTCAATGCTATAGCAGAAATTAAAGAAGCCAGAGAGAAGGTTGATGCTGCTCTCTCAAAAGCTTACTCAGCACTTACTCAGGCAAAAATGGTGATGGGTCCTGCAAGAGTCATAGAGTTTGCATATGCTAGCGAGTTTAAAGCTAATCTCACTATCTCAACAAGATCAATGATGGGAGTTAGAGTTCCAGTATTATCAGTAGAACAACATGCTCCTGATCTTCCTTATTCTCTCTCTGATTCAAGTGCAAAATTTGATGTCATGAGTGAGAAATTCAAAGAAGCTCTGAATGCTATTGTTCGTCTAGCTGAAATCGAATCAACCGTAAAACGTCTGGCACTTGAAATTGAACGTACAAAACGACGAGTTTCTGCACTTGAAACTGTAGTGATACCACGTCTCGATGCGACAGCACGTTTTGTAAAACTTGCGCTTGAAGAACGAGAACGTGAAGATTTTGTAAGATTGAAGATGGTTCGTGACTGGATTACTCAAGAAGAAGGATAAATATATGTATTAGTTGTAATACAATACTATACTAATGTCGTAATTTTAAGATGGCCGCTGCTAAATCTCCTCCAGTTTCTTCTAAAGCTTGCTTTGCCACTTGAATATCAACACCTGTCTGACTTGCAACTAATGCTGCATCTTCCATCGGTATCTCAATTTTCTTCTCAACTTCAGATACTTGAACTACTTTGTCTTTGTTCTCAACACTTGCAGCTAATCCTCTTTCATTTCTGGTGCCTGTTACTTGAAATGATTCACTACCTGCCTGTTTAATCATAGTTAGGGACACATTCGAGATGATCCATTCCTTGTCAGCAAAACGGATTATCACTTCTTTTACACCGTCAATCTCCTTTTGTTCAATACCCATCTTTTTCATCATACGTGCCATTTGCTTAGGTGATAGACCTCTGAATCCCATTAGAATCAATCTCCAACTCTTAATTAAAGAGCACAGGGAATGCTTTGTACCTCTGTTCTATAACTTTCCGTTCTATTAGATGATAAAACGATTACGCTTCGGTCATCGTAGTAATGTCAAATACATAATGCTCTATCCCAGGAGAATAATTCTTGACACGTCGAGTATGAATAGTAGAAAAATACCCGTGATTTTTACATGTATGCTCGATTTTCATCATGACACTTTTCAATTTAGATTCTGGGCTATTCATATGCATATAGATAGTTCCTCCATTCTTGACTAAGGTTTCAAGAGCAAATGGAAGATATTCTATAGTATCATGTAAGTATCCCATAATTACTCTATTAGCTGTACTTTTAGGATATACTTCACGACAATCTCCTAGTCGAGCAGTCACTCTTTTTTCTAGTCCATTCAATCTGATATTTTCAAGCAAGAACTGGAATGCATCTTCATTAATCTCAATCGCAGTCACATCAACGTCTACAGATTTTGCAATATGAAGAGCGAATTGTCCTACACATGAGAACATGTCTACAATCTTTTCTCCATCCTTGACAACTTTTCTCAAACGCATACGTTCTCTTTTATTGCCTCCAGAGAATGTCAGACGAAGTGGATCAAGTCTGAATTTTACACCGCCCTCAATATGTGTAGTAACCGTGTTATTGCTACCAGCAACTAATACGTATGATGGCAATCTTGTCACATTCTTTGTAGGTCCAGTTCTTACAGCCACTGATAGTATTCTCTTATCATATTCAAGGGTCTTTTCTCCAATAAGTGAAGCATATTTCATTGAGTTAGAATCCAAATTTACTAGGGCAACATGTCCTACGAGATGATACCCCGAGGGTAACATCAAATCATTTGGCACTATTGTATCTAGTTCTCTTCTGAGGAAATTTCTATATCTCATTTTTGTAACCAAATTGCTAGACTTTTCTAGCAGTACATACTATCAGGAGCATGATCACCTGCTCCTCGATCTTGGACCTTAGAAATAGCTTTCCGGAAATCTTCTTGAGTGACACATGTCCTGTTATCCCGAATTGCAAACATACCAGCTTCTGTACAAATTGTCTTAATGTCTGCTCCGGTTCTACCTTGAGTCGCAGACAGTAACTGACTGAAATCAACAGCAGAGTCTATTTTCATTCCACGAATATGAATCTTGAAAATTTCTTTTCTACTTATATCATCAGGTAATGGGAATTCAATAATTCTATCAAAACGACCTGGCCGTAGAAGAGCTGGATCTAATATATCCGGACGATTTGTTGCACCTAAAACCGCTACTTGACCTCGGGTTTCAAAACCATCTAATTCACTTAGAAGTTGCATCAATGTACGCTGTACTTCCCTGTCTCCTGAAGTAGCAATATCAAGCCTATGCGACCCTACAGCATCAAGCTCATCAACAAATATGATAGCGGGTGCTTTCTCTTTCGCCAGCATGAAAATTTCTCGAACGAGTCGAGCACCTTCGCCTATGAATTTTTGAACAAGTTCTGAACCAATAACACGAATAAAAGTAGCATTTGTTTCATGAGCAACAGCTCTAGCACATAGAGTCTTTCCAGTTCCTGGTTTACCTGTGAGCAATACTCCCTTTGGAGGCTCAATACCAACCTCTTCAAACAACTCAGGTTTCAAAAGTGGAAGTTCCACAGTTTCTCTGATTTCTCTGAGTTGGTCTTGAAGACCACCAATATCTTGATACGATACATTAGGAGCTTCTTCAATCTCCATAGCCCTTATGATTGGATCCTTAGATGGTGGCAGCTCTTGTGTGATTGCAAACGATCTTTGATTGAGTGCTACTAGAGCTCCAGGTTGGAGCTTGTCCTTTGAGATTGATGACGCTACATGAACGACAAAGTTAGGACCTGTTGAACTCTTTACTATTGCTCGACCATCTTCGAGCATCTCAGTTATGGTTGCAGTAATGAGAGGCGACTGTCTCAATTTCTCTAATTCAGTTCTTAGAGTTTGAGTTTCTTTCTCAAGCCTACTACGTTCAGCTTGAAGTATCTGTTTTTCAGTTTCCAATGCCCTGAGTCTACGCTCTAAGTGTCTAGTATAGCTTTGTGAGTATGCCGATTCATCGACGTTACCTTCATCTTTCGTGTCCGTTGTACCAGGCACTGGATGGCACCTCAACAGCTCATCCACTGAAGATGTTTTAAGCATTGCTTTGCGGGAGCAAATGCTTGTCTAGTAACACTGTTTCATACTAATATTAGTACCAAAATCTGTGTAGTCGGCAATCTTTATCAATCCTCCTCGGTTTATTATCAACAAGAGGGAATTCATTGTGCCAAGTTGTGAATTATGTGGCAGAAACATGAAGGGCCGAGGCCGTGAAGTGACAATTGAAGGAGCTTCAATGTTAGTTTGTCCTCAATGTGCTAGCAGGTTTGGAGGTCAAAGTATATCATCTGAATCTAGAACATCTTCACAATCTCGAACACATCCGGCATGGATTAGAGAACCTCAAAAATTAGCACCTGCTCAACAAAGGCGAGGTTTTACACCGAAACCCAAACCAAAGCCTAAGACTGGTGTTTTAATTGACGATTTAGAATTGATAGAGGATTATGCCAAAGTAATTCGTGCCGCTAGACAAAAGAAACAATTCTCTCAGGAAGAGCTTGCTCAAAAAATCGGAGAGCGAATTTCAACTCTACAATCAATTGAAGCCGGGAGACTGAAACCAACAGGAAAAACTATACGAGGCCTTGAGCGAGAGCTCGATATTTCCCTTTTGGAACCAGTTGGAACAACACCAATCAAGGCAAGTGGCGAGAAATCAGGTGCTGGTCCTACCCTTGGTGACAGAGTAATCGTGAAGAGAAAAATGTCACAAAAAGCGCGTCAAGATAATACCCAAGCGAAGTGAATATATAGTATTTGGACGTATAATACTATAGGTGTAAATTTCCACTGCGGATGTTTTCGCTATTATCAAGGTCAGTCGACTAGCCATATTACACACTTGGGTGATTACGTCAATGGTTCACACGAATTTCAATCACGACCTCTTCCGACTTGTTGTTGAGGAAATTGCTGGAAAGGAAGGGGTAGATGTATCGACCGTCTTGGTCAATGCAGAAGAAACCACTGACGAAGAAATCGCAACTAAAACTGATCTCAAGTTGAACATTGTCCGAAGAATACTCTACAAGCTCCATGATAATCACTTAGCATCATATCGACGAATCAGAGATGCAAACACAGGTTGGTTCCTCTACTATTGGCGAATTGATCCTAAAAAAGCACAAGCTCTAGTAAACAGAAAGAAACGGATGGTTCTCAATCTTCTTGAACAAAGGCTACAACATGAAACGAATAATGATCTCTACGCGTGTGTCAACCGTGATTCTTCTCCAGTACCCTTTGAAGAGGCAATGAACCTCTCTTTCCGTTGTCCTACATGTAATGGCCAGCTAGAATTTGTAGATAACGCACGAGCAATATCATTCCTGAAAAAACGTGTTGAAGAATTAAAGGCCGATTTAGAGGCATTCTCCTAACACGTCTTTTTCTTTGTCAATTTACATTACAAAAGGTACTTAGCACAATTCTAAGACATTATGCAGAGGTTATTAGTTGAAGACTGTTGTTTTGTTTCCAAAGGTCTATGGCACATTTAGAGGTCGCTTACTTGAAACAATCAAATCTGAAGTATTACAGATGGTGAAGGAGCTAGATGTTCAAGTCAAAAGTCTAAGCACTGACACCAAGAATCACATCATTGTAAAAATCAATGGGGATGATGAAGAATTTGTTGCCAATGCGCTCATTAAGGAATACGGGGAAACATTACAATCAGATGATTTAGTGCCTCACAAAGTATACCCTAGTCAACTAATAGATGTTGGAAAGGTAGGTTATGGGCTTTATTCAGACATAGGTGTCATTGATTCTAAAAGAATGGATGCTCTTATTCCTCTTCATCGGTTACGTGAGCAATTTGATTTTCATAATTCTGTGAAGAAAATCGTAGATGTTTTTTTGCTTGTAGATCATCTTCCTGTTGAAGTAAATCTAACAAGTATCGATTTATTCAACAATAAAATAGAAGCAGAATTCAGTCAATCAACTTTAGCGCGCATCACAGATTGGATGAACGACGACCATGAACGACTTCTAGTATTTGGCGCCAATCATCATCAAATAGAGAGCTCACTGAAAAAAACCAATCACAGAGAAGACATCTATGAAATAGAGCAACTAGGTAAATTCGAATTCTCTCTTCGATGCAAACGAAGCACACGTGCTTCTGGAATACTGGCTGCAATTGGTCCCAAACTCAGAGGTGTTCCCATGCATCTTTTCATACCAAAAGAAATTGAGGCTAAAAAGAATGCCAAGGCTTGATGTCTGGCTGGTAGAAAAAGGCCAATTCTCGTCTCGCCAAGCAGCAAAAAGAGCTATCAAAGAAGGTTTAGTAATTGTCAATGGACAAGAATGTAAACCATCCACTCAAGTTTCTGAGAAAGATAAAATAGAATTACTTAGTGCTGAAGCCAATGCTCCACAGGGATTCCAAAAGCTAAAGAAACTGGACGAGTGGCTTGAGAATAACTTATTCTGCAACGATGGCATAGCTCTTGATATTGGTAGCTCTGCAGGTGGTTTTCTAACATATTCAGCTGGAAAAGCATCAACTGTTGTTGGAATTGAGGTATCTGAAAGGTTTGCTGATGAGTTGAATATCATAGTAGAAAAATATCCAAACACTTCAGTGATTTTCGCTGATGCTTTCAATCTTAATCCACTTGAAGTCGCTGATATTGGTCGGCTTGATCTTCTTTTAATTGATGTAACAACTGAACCTGATGGTACACTGAAATTGATAGAGAAATTTACACCTTTGTTAAAAAAAGGAGGTCGGATGCTCGCAGCCTTCAAATTACATCACAAATCAGAAACACTCGCGTTTCTCAAAAACTCCATATCTCAGCTTGGTTACGCAAAAATTCAAGAAATAACTCTAGATATAACGCGCAAAGAAGTACATATCACTGCAATTCACATGTAAGCAACTTTTTATTACGTTGACAAACCCATCTCTTTCAGGGGCGGTAGTCTAGCCCGGCTATGATGTCTCGTTTACACCGAGAATCCATCGAAGCTTTATGCTTCTCGGACTCGAGGGTCGCTGGTTCAAATCCGGCCCGCCCCACCACTTCTCACATCATGTCATTTTGACACCAAAGGGTTGAAGAGTAGGCATGCTTCAAAGGAAAAATGCGGTGAGCTCCTACAACTGAGTAATAGATTGCCGCTTCCCTGACCGAGCATAGCGGGAGTAGCCAAGCCCGGTCAAAGGCGGCGGACTTAAGATCGCATGAGATTAAGGGGTCATGTGAATAGGCTATCCGCTCTCGTAGGAGTTCGTGGGTTCGAAGCCCACCTCCCGCACCA
>JAEORO010000001.1 GCA_016840855.1 Candidatus Thorarchaeota archaeon
AAGTTTTCAGAAGACGGTCAATCTCTTCTGTTTTCAACATACTTTGGTGGAACAGAAAGTGATTGGTGTTATACTATGAATGTTGATTCAGATGATCGAATAGCAATCTCTGGAACAACTCGATCTACTAATTTTCCATTGCTAAATCCCTATCAGGACACAAATTTGGGTCACCTTGACATATTCGTTTCACTACTCGAGGCAGATGGACAATCTCTTTTGTTCTCAACATTACTGGGTACTACAGGAATTGATCATGGACGACGTGTTGATTTCGATTCACAGGGAAATCTCTTGCTCACAGGCATAGTTGGGATTGGCGAACTTGCAACCGAGGGTGTCTATCAAGAGGAATATGCAGGTGGGACCTCAGATGCGTTCCTAGCAAAATTCATGACAAATGGCACTCTGATGTACTTTACATATTTAGGCGGCTCTAATGCTGAATGGGCAAATGACTTAGCCATAGACAGCGAAGATAATGTCGTAATTACAGGATTTACAGTATCAGATGACTTTCCAATATTGAACTCCTACCAGGACGAACGCGTTCAGGAGTCAGATATGTTCATCACAAAATTCACTCCAAATGGACAAAGTGTTGTCTTCAGTACGTATCTGGGTGGTTCGTCATCTGAGTATGGGAATGCTATCGCAATAGACGATCAAGATCGTATTGCGGTAACAGGGCAAACTAATTCAGTTGATTTTCCAACAACCTTTCCTCTTGACACTACTGAGTCCTACTATGATAACGTGTCATTAATCGTGTTGAATCAGGATGGTTCGCTTCTACTATCTACGATATTTGGAGGAAGCCATCATGATATTGGCATCGGAGTCGCTTGGCATTCAGCTGACAGTTTCATTATCGTAGGTTATACAGCCTCCGATAACTTTCCTACCTACGAGGCATATCAAGAAACATATGCTGGCGAGAACGACATGTTCATCATGAGAATCAATCTTGAAGGTTTGATAGATATTCCGTCAGATGGATTTACTTTAGGCCTCGTGGAAGGTGGTATCATAATTGGAATAGTAGCAGTTGTCATAGTTCTTTTGTTTGTTCGAAAGAGAGTCGGATAATCCGTTTCAAAATATCACTAAAAGCAACCGAAATGTTCTCCTAAACCAATGAAAAAGGGGTTCATGACCCCTTTTTCATAACTCAATCTACCTCAATGCCTTTTACCTCAATAGCAGAAGATTGAATCCAAATATCACCAATGTCGTGACGAATTACAGCAGATTCATATCGAATGTATCAATCTTAAAGGTGGGTGTAATCGCTGATGAATAAGGTTCTAGATAGTACATATCTGCCTTTCACGGAAGATCAGCTGTTGAGCCATTTTGCCAATGTCAAGTATCGAGGAAAATGCGTAAGCAATAAACAACATCTGAACTACTACAAGGATAGCATCCAAAAGTATCAGCAGTATCTCGCTGAAACTCCTGACATGCGCGGTATGTCTTTGGCAAAGATGAAGAAGCCCTGTCAGATAGAGAAGGATGAACGGTTTTGGGTTGCCTCTTGTATGATGACAATGTTCTATGACGAACGACGCTTGCAGATGTTACAGAAACTCTTCATTGAAGCTTTTGGCGAAACTCCTCCTTTGACTGGTCTAAGTTCTTGGCGAGATTGTTTAGATGGAGACCTAAAGCTATTCTTTGAAACCACTCTGCCTTCCCCAGCCTCCTACAAGGCTTGGCTTCGTCAGAGCTTGAATATGCGGCAATTCATCCCTCATGTCATAAGCAGTGCACATGGGAAAAAGAATCTAGAAGGTCCTACACATGTTGACGCATTGCTCATGAATCTCAACAATGGCTTCGCAGTACTTATAGAAGCAAAGGTTCTTTCTGATATCAGCTGCCAGACCACATTCGATGCCACCCGTAATCAGATGGCTAGAATCATCGATGTCATGTTGGAAGAAAACAATAATCTCTGTGATCCGTTATGCAAGAGGAATCCTGAGCGATCACTATTCCTTCTGTTAACACCTGAGATGTTCAAAATCAATCCCTCCCGTAGATTATATGGAAGCAAGTTCAATGACTACAAGAAGAATCAGGAATCCATAGCTGTCGACCTACCTCATAGGAAGAGCCTGGATTGGATTAAGATACGCCGTAGGTTAGGTTGGCTCACATGGGAGGACTTCTATAGAACAAATAACAATTGCTGCTCCTGGTTAGTCAAATAGATTACCTTGTGTACACAATCTTGCTAGATACCGACAACGGAAAGTAATAATGCTCTACAAACCAGAAACAAAATCACAAAACACTAGCTAGCACTGTATTTGAATGGCTCGTGCGGTGTGAGAGATGGAAAGAGGCACTTTTGACGGACTGACTGACGAACAGCTTGACTCGCTGTTGAAGGGGAAAACCCAGCAGGTGTACTTCTATATGCTTCGTAATCTGCGTCCACTAGGCATGAGAGAGATTCAGCGAGGGTCTGGACTCTCCAGTCCGAGTCTCGCGATCTATCACCTCAACAAACTAAAGAATCTCTCTTTGATTGATGTAGATGCTGATGGTCAGTACTATGTGATTCAGGAGTTCAAGGCGGGCTTGCTCAGGTTCTTTGCTGGGTCAGGTAGATTTCTGGTTCCACGATACTTCTTCTATTCTGTGTTCTATACCGTTGTTCTAATAGGAGTAGTAGGTTTCATTCCAATCTTTCTGAACTCAGCTGGTCTACTATTGATTGCAGTGTTGATATTCGCAACCCTCACATCTTGGAGAGAAACCATCAACGTATGGCGTGTAAAAATCTAGATCACTTTGATTCAAAACTTAGAACTATATCCAATAGCTAGCGATGAAAAAATGTAGGTAAAAAGACGGTGAAACTACTTGGATAGAAAAAGACTGAATCTCAAGATATTAGGTGCAGCCCTTGTCGCTGTGCTCCTTGGATCAACACTGTTGATACTGAGCCTGAGTTACAGTCCATTTCTAGGCTCGAGCGCCCTCTCTCAGGAATACCCGCCCCTCCTGATTGGAGTCACAGGTTTTGCTGTCGCAGTTGTTGCTTATGCTATAGCGAAACTACGCTATCGAAAACAGTCATGGTCGTAAATTCATCAACGAAGACTATGGCAATTGTTTGGAAATGCGGATACTGGTAAAATGATGGAGTGATCTAAATATGTATGGAAAAAGTATTGCGAAAACTAGTGAAAGCATTCCTTTAAGATCTGGGGCTCATAGTGCTATTAGGTCCGGAACGCTGGTTGCAATAATGGCGATCATTGCAGTCCTAGTCCCTGCTGGTCTTAATGTGGAATTAGACTCAAGTACCGGGGCAATCTTGCAGTTGTCTATAATATGCATGCTATGGACAGTGCCGATCCCATTTGGTATTAACAACCCTCTAGGGACATTTCAAAACATAACAGAAGTTCCCAACCAAGTAGTTCTCAATCCCTTCATGCTTATAGGAAATATACCTCTCACGTTTCTCAGACTTGTATTCGTCTATCAGATTTACAAGCTCTACCAAGGCAGAACCACGAGAAAACATACGATGTTGGTCGGAGCTGCGAGCGAACTGCAGATGGCAATAACTGGCATTTTAGGTGCGATAATGCCTGTGTTCTCTCTCATATCCAGATTGTTTATTCCCATTCCCATTCTGTTCTTAGCCGCCATAATTGCAATAAAGGTGACACCACCTTCCGAAATTTCCACTCCTTGGAAACATTCTGAAGATACTGAATCTTGGTGGACAGAGCCATCCAAAGATGAAGAACATGCTCTTCAGACTGAAGAAAGGCTAATGCAGAAAACCGAATAACAGGTATAATAGTATGGAATGACATATTCACAAAACTAGATTTACTTCTCATTATGAAGCGCGTCCAATTCGACTTAACTCCCTACCTGTCAAGGACCTCGTGGTCCAACGAAATGGAATCAGGGTTGACATCATCCTAAGTGTCTTTATCGGATATGTGGAAATATCATTGAGACATCCTCTAAGGTAACTCTTATGTCTAAATCAATGCTCTAAAACTTCAGTGATTTTATTTTGATGAAACTATTTGGTACAAACGGTGTCCGTGGTATAATTAACAAGGAACTTACTGTTGATTTAGCTCTCAAATTGAGTCGAGCTACAGGTACTTTGTTGGGGCCTGGTAAGATCGCCATCGCTCGGGACTCTCGAATGGGAGGTGAAATGTTCACCCACGCATTGATTTCCGGACTGACCTCTACAGGTTGTTCAGTTGTTGACCTTGGTCCAGTGCCAACTCCCACTCTACAGTATATGATTCCGAGATTAGACTGTGTTGCTGGAGTAATGGTTACCGCATCCCACAATCCCCCTCATTTCAATGGAATCAAAGTGATTGGATCAAATGGGATTGAAGCGTCTCGAGAAACCGAAGATCAGATAGAAAAGATCTATCATTCGAACCAGTTCAAATCTGCGGAATGGGACAAGATTGGTGAATTCACTCGCTATGACTCTGCAATTGATGTCTATTTAGCTGGAATCAAATCACTCATTGATATCGATAAGATTAAGGAGAAGAAACTGAAAGTAATTGTTGATGGCGCTAACAGTGTCGGTAGCGTGGTAACTCCTCGCCTCCTACGAGAAATTGGCTGCTCAGTTGTTTCACTTAATTCTCAGTTAGATGGCACTTTTCCAGGGAGAAATCCTGAACCAATTCCTGAGAATCTGAAGGACCTCTCAGCCGCGGTGACAGCCATGGGTGCTGATTTAGGAATTGCACATGATGGAGATGCGGATAGAGCAACCTTTGTTGATGAAACTGGTAGAGTTCTCTGGGGTGATCAATCCTTTGCGTTGATTGCTTCTCGAGTCCTTGCTAAGAAGCGTGGTTCAACACTAGTAACACCTGTATCAAGTGGTCGTCTTATTGAAGACGTAGCTCGAAATGCTGGTGCCAAGATCGACTGGACTGAAGTTGGAAGTGTTGTTGTTTCGCACAGAATTGAAGAAATTAATGCAGAGCTAGGCGGTGAGGAAAATGGCGGAGTCTTTTATCCAGATCACCAACCTGTTCGTGATGGAGCAATGACTGCTTCTCAAGTTGTGGAAATAATGGCTTTAGAAAACAAGACGCTTTCACAGCTTGTGAGTGAGCTTCCTATATATTACAACACAAAAGTGAAGGTTCCAGTTCCTCCAGAAAAGAAAGAGCCCCTTTTGGAAGCACTTCTTAATCTTAGTAAGAACATGAATCGAATCACTATAGATGGCGTGAAGGTAATCCATGATGAAGGATGGTTTCTAATCAGACCTTCAGGAACTGAGCCACTCTATCGTTGCTTTGCTGAGGGAAAAACGCAAGAAACTGCTGATCGCCTCAGTGAAGAAGGTGTTGAACTCATTGAACAAGCTAAGAAACTAGTCTAACACAACATCTACTGTGTAATGCAAAAAGATGTGATACTGATATCCTGATGTAGAGGCTGAAAGAATCTCCAATACAGTTTCATAAGGCTTATCTCAATTAGCCAATCCTGAAAAGAAGTCACTTATTGAGAAGAATGCATACGAATACGGTCAAAGTATGACGTGGCCTAAAGTGGCTTTGAAGTAGGTTGACTTATTCAAGCAATTCGTTCAGTAGATAGGAAAGTGAACATCATCGAGCTGCCATCAATAAATTGCACTTGGCTTCAAGATATGACTGATGATACTGGGATACTGCAACATGCAAAGTCAACGATAGCAGATCGAAGAGAAGGATACACTACTGATGACAATGCTCGGGCACTTCTTGCTACTCTCAGATACCATGAACTACGAGATGGAGAAAAAAACCTAGAACTTGTTAGAACCTACCTCAGTTTTCTGCTCTATGTTCAGAAGGAAGATGGACGACTTCACAACTACATTGGGTACGACCATAGTTTTCTTGACAAAGTAGGATCAGATGATTCTCTTGGACGTGTACTCTGGGCTTGTGGCTATTCCCAGGACACCTCGATTCCTGAGGACATCAGAATAGCTGCCAAAGAAATCTTTGACAAGAGCCTTATCTGGGCGTTGAAGTCAAGTTCACCTAGGGCTAAGGCATTTGCGATCATAGGTCTCTATCATTACGCTAAAGCCGACCCTGAAGACAAGAATCCTCAACAAAACGTTATTCAGCTCGCTGACCAACTCTGCGAACTCTATAGGCAAACATATTCACCTACATGGCAGTGGTTTGAACCATATCTTACTTACGCAAATCCACGTCTCTCTCATGCACTATTAAGAGCATATCAGACAACTGGAAAAAGGGACTACCTTCGCATTGCTGAGAAGACACTCAAGTTTCTTGCGGCAAATGATATTGTGAATGGTATCTATCAACCAGTAGGGAATCAGTCTTGGTACGAAAGAGGTGGGAAGAAAGCGCTTTATGATCAACAACCACTGGAAGCATCTTGTATGGTAGAAGCGGCATCCATTGCTTTTCAAGTGACTGGAAAGAAAATGTACTCCAAAATGGCACGGACTGCCTTTGCCTGGTTTTTAGGTAAAAACACGAACGGTGTTATGGTCTATAATCCCAATACAGGGGGCACTTTCGATGGAATCACTGCTCGTGGTTTAAATCAAAATCAGGGAGCTGAATCTGGTCTCTCCTATCTCTTGGCACGCTTTGAGATGGAAGTGCTTCGCAAGAATGAGTTAAAGAGTTCACTCAGATGAGCATTCTATGCCTTTGGGAGAAGTTCGCTTAGTTCAAACTCAGCTCCACATACTACCGAGTCTGCGCCTCCATAATAGATCAGAAGCTTGTTGTCAAATAAAACACTACCACAACTAAAAACAACATTTGGAACCAGTCCAAATTTCTCGTAGGGCTCTCGAGGTTCCAAGATTGGTTTTTCGGACCTATAGAGAATGTTTTCAGGATTATCCCTGTCAATCAGGAGAGAACCTAGACGATAGACATACTCATGATCCACTCCATGATAGATAAAGAGCCACCCCTCATTAATCTCGATGGGCGGACCTGCTGACCCAACTTTGAGACTATCCCAGTGGTCTTGTCTGGGATGCATCAGCGCCTTTACCTGACACCACCTCTTCAGATCATCAGAATATGCCACACACAGATCAGGCTCAATGCGGTGATACATAACATATGAGCCGTTTATCTTCCTAGGGAAAATCACAGCATTCTTGTTCAAGATGCCATCAAAAGGCAACCACCTCTCTCCCCAATTCCATTCACCCGCAAGCAGGTCTTGCAATGATATTTGAGTGACAGAAACCTGGTATGCTGTCCTTGGAATATTCCCATAGGCTGTGTATGTCATCAAGCAGTTTCCGTCCATCTTTGTTATTCTCGGGTCTTCACAACCGAGGTTCTCACGAGAATGTTCTGGAATAAATACTGGTTCAAGTCGCCTTTCATCAATTGAAAAGCCATCTGATGAACTCGCATACCCAATTCGCGATACATTGTCATCTCCTTGAGCCCGATAGAGTACGTGGACCTTTCCTCCCGCATTGAGAACGGCTGCATTGTACACATTCCGATTCTGCCAATAATGGCCTGGCACTGGTTTAAGGATTGGATTGTTGACGAAGCGCTTCATTGCATTCTCTCCTGCTTTGCATTATAGACTCTTAACGCTTGATTTTATGCATCTCATGTATTTCATCTAATATTTTCCTTAGGCTAATTAAACCGACGAAATGTCCTTGCTCATCGACCACAGGTAGATGCCTGATATTATGATTTCTCATAACCTCTTTAGCCATTGCATACGTCGCATGTTCGTCTATTGTTTTTAGATTGGTCGTCATTACCTTGGCAATCGGAGTTGTCAATGGAACGTCATCAGCTACAATCCTTAATGCATCACGTTCAGTGAATATGCCTTTGCATTTATTGTCCTCATCGACAATAATGATTGTACCAATGTGCCGCTTGTGAAGGATCTTGATTGCCTCTTTGACAGAAATGTTTCCCAATGTAGTTACTACATCCTCATCAATCCAGTGTTGGATTTTCAATCAATCATTCCTCTAATCTTTTGATTGCCATCATTTGTTTATAAGATGATGGACATAGCAGTTACTTTTCTTTGACCATCACAGTGACTTGTCAAATCAGGTCTAGTAATATTCCGACAACCTATTCCAAAGGTGCAACCGAATAAATGCATGATTATCTGGTATGTGTGGCCGAGTTTCGAGAAGCGTCCTAGTCCTTGATACCCCACCAGTCCGGAACCTCATGCTCCAACCAAACGGGATCTGGTGTGACCTTATCCTCTGTGTCTTTCCCCTGACTGTCATGAATCACTCGATTGAAAGTCTCACTTGGACTTACTGTCATGTCATCCTCCACTACAACCTGACAGGACAAGAAGACAGCAGGATGATCGAACTGGGTCTGACCAGATTCTATCAATTTCTCAAAGCGCTCCTGTTGCGCCTGAGTCTTCTTTGTTGGTACTCCCTTGTGAATGGTAACCCTGCAGGTCGTGCACTTAGCATTTCCTCCACAGGTATGGACTATGTCGACCTCATGATCGATGAGAGCTTTGAGCAGCTTTATCCCTCTCTCCACTGTGATTTCCTTCTGAACCTCGCCCATGAAATCGACAACTGTAACTTTCGGCATAGTTTCAAGTTTTGTACATTATCACTAAAATGAATTACGTGTGGGTAATGTTTGAGATGCTATCATTAAAGAACTGAGATAGGAAGAGGTGAATAAAAAGAAGAAACGAGAGAAGAACGTCCTATCACTAATTATTCTGAAACTACATCTGTTTCTCTTGCCTGTATAGCAGATAGCCTGGTCCGAATGTTTCGCTAACCATGATCATGAATGAATTGCATTCCAAGCAATCTCACATGCTTGCATGATGTTGTCCTCACCCATCTCGATTATCCCAGCATGATGGTAATTCAGAAGCGTGATGATTGGAGCGTAAGCAAAAGCTGTCAGAACCTGCAGAGGATAATCCTTTATGATCTTCTCCTTGATGCCGCGCTTGAGAAGTTCATCGATTGTTTGATAGAGTCTGAAATCAGCAGGACGGATATTCTTCATCATTGTTGTCTGTTCAAACTGCTCCCGATATGCTAGATATTCTGGATGCTTGAGATTGAATATGAAGGAGTGGTACCAGATTGACTTGAATGCCTCTTCTGTGGTCATATCTTGCTCAAGCCCCTCCAATGCGCCTTGACTCATTTTTTCCCGAATATCGATATAGAGATTAGTGAAGAGATCCTCCTTATTATCGAAGTAAATATAGATGGTTGCTGGGGAGACTTTAGCCCTCTTTGCAATCTTTGAGATTGAAATTCCATCAAAGCCTAGCTCATTAATCAAATTGATAGATGCATCAACAATCGAATCATATTTTGCTTGGTCGCGTGTTCTCATTGTGAGTTATTGCATGCCAAGAAAGATATATAAATGAATAGTCATTCACTTTACTATTAGTGAATGAACGTTCACTTATGAGTGTGTAAATATGAACGACGCTTACATCACCAGGATTGAGTCCGGTGGAGTCAATTGTTACCTGATTAAGGTGAATGACGGATTTGTTCTTATTGACACCGGTTATGCAAAGAATCGTGACACCATTGATGCAGCTCTAGCTAAGGTTGGATGTGACACCCTTAACCTCATACTACTAACCCACGGTGACTTTGACCATGTAGGCAACTGCGATTATCTGAGAAAGAAATTCGGCTGCAAAGTTGCAATCCATACTGATGATGTAGGGATGGTCGAGAAGGGGGATATGTTCTGGAATAGAGAGATGGGTCGTGCAAAGCGAGCCATTGGGAAACTGTTCACTCTCGTCATGCGAATTAGGTTGGATGAGGAGGATAAATTCTTACCAGATAAACTGCTGCAGGATGGACAGAGTCTTAGTGAGTTTGGATTCGATGCAATTGTACATCATCTCCCCGGGCATTCCAAGGGCTCCATCGGACTTCTGACTTCAGGTGGCGATTTCTTCTGTGGTGATGTCTTCACCAATGTGTCAATGCCCAAGGAATCCAACTTGCTTTCCAATCGAAATGATTACAACAAGAGTCTAGAGAAAATTTGGAGTTTCGACATCCAGACAGTTTATCCTGGTCATGGTTTGCCCTTCCACATAGATGCACTCTCACATATCTTTCAGGAGGTTGACTAACACTTGGTAAATTCGAATAGTGAAAAAAGTAAAAATGAATACGATCAGGGAAAAATACGCCGCATAGCACTTGTGAGTTTCTCACTAATGATGGTTGCTGCGGTGCTTGTGATTACCTTACTTCAGATGTCTGGCTTTGCAGGTACAATGGAAGACACTCAGCTCGGTTTCAATGCAGAAACCATTAGGAATTATTTTTCACTCATGAATCCTACAGATATGGGGCTCTTCATTACAGCAAACCTCGCAGATTATCTCTTCATGCTGTTCTATGGCATCTTCTTCTTCAGCGCCGCCAGACTCATTTCATGGAACTATAAGAGAGGTCTCCCAGAGAGGATTGGTCTATCGCTTGCATGGGTGGGTGTCATAGCTGCTGTTCTAGATGGGATCGAGAACGTATTCTTGCTCTCGATGGCTGTTGACCCAGTTGGGTTCGCTAGCTGGCTCGCGATTGCTCACTCAAGCTTTGCCTTTGCTAAGTTTCTCTTCATGTATGTAGCAATGGCTTGGACAATGGTGGGTTTTGTGGTGAATCGTACCCCCCTAGCTACACATCTGAAGTCAATACAGATTGTTTGAGATGGGAAGAAGATGAGGGAGCTTGAAGCTCCCTCAGATATCAAATTGGATTACATCTGTTTCTCTTGCCTTTACAGTAGATGGCTTGGTCGAATACCTCACGAGCCATGAGGATACATGAAGTGAAATTAACTCAGATTTCTATCTGCGAGACCTTCACAAGATTTATATGGTTTCAATATCAATACCGATATCGCAAGCGATATCAATAGTGATAATACTTGCTCCAAGACATGAATGGAGGTGAAAGAAAAAACATGCGTAAACCACATAGACACAGACACTGGTTTAGACGAACCTCATCAGTCCCAAAAGGTTACCTTCGAGGGAGAGTCCTTCGACTGCTCAATGAGAGACCTATGTCGGGTGCTGAGATTATGAGTGAGATTGAGGAAAGCACTGGTCATAGATGGAGACCAAGTCCTGGATCTGTTTATCCGCTACTCTCATGGCTATTAGACTCAGGTTATACGAAGGAACTGGCTGATACCGAGGCAGGAGTCCGACAATATGAACTAACTGAGGAAGGTAGGAAACTTCTAGCTGAGCATGAGGAACGAAGAGCACAAGAAAAAGGTGCTAGATTCTTCGGACCCCAGTTCGAGGAATGGGATGGTGCCATACCTGAAGAGGCGAGAGAACTAGCTGAGAGCTGGCACAAGATGCGGAGAGCCAGTTATGCACTCCGTAGAAAACTAAGAAAGGAATACTCTGAAGCACTTGTATCGGAAGCGAAGAAACTGGTGGATGAATTCACGGAGAAGATCTCCAGAATTGCTGAATTTGAAAAGGCATAAACTGCATCCACGGTGGAGTGGATTCCTTCACTCCATCACACTCATTTTTTCATATCCTGTATTAACTAGAAAGAGAGAGTAAGTAAGCAAGCACTCTCTCAATTTACTTTCTAAAAACTGCCTCTCTTGACTTGCAACCGGCACCATATTGGATAATAATAGAAGAACGGTGAAATAAACAGGAACCATCCATGAATCACAGAATGAAGAAGCAAAACTAACGATGAATTATGATTCAAGGCTTGAAATCTAACCATTGTCTTATGAGAATATATTTCTAGAAACAACATTTCTCCTGTAATCCTGTAAGATAGATGGTCAAGCCCGGAGAGAAATCTGCTTTTCCATTTGCTAGTTCTGCTGATGTGATATGTAGGTTATTGTTCTCTATCCCTCATAACACTGAAAACCCCTTTAAGATCCCTCTTAAGATAAAACAAGCTCCCAATAGCTATAGTGATTCGTTTTGACGAAATTGTTTGGTTCAAACGGAGTTCGCGGCATTATAAACAAGGACCTTACCGTTGATATGACCCTCAAATTGAGTCGTGCAATAGGCATAGAAGACTATGCATTTCCATTGTTGTTTCATAAACCTTATCTCCACCCATGAAACGTCTATTTCAACGGGAAAGCATCCTTGTTTTAACTAATGATGTGATTAGTTTATGTTGAGAGTGGCATATGTAAGTAGTTATTCCCCTAGACAGTGCGGAATAGCTACCTTCACGGAAGATTTGACCAAGAGTATAGACAAACTCAAAGTGCTGGAGCCCTCAGCTATTATAGGCATTAATGATCCTGGTTCATCTTATAACTATGGAACAGAAGTAGTATTGCAAATTGATGAGGACGATATATCAAGTTATGAAAAGGCAGCCGACTTCATTAATCGCTCAGATTTTGATTTAGTAAATGTACAACATGAGTTTGGGCTTTTTGGTGGAATGTGGGGCGAATATCTCCTAACATTCCTAAAAAAGCTGGACAAACCTATTGTCACCACAATGCATACCACGCTTTTCCCTGATGCTGAGATATTCCAAACTCCGGAAAGCGCTGCTACACACAAAAAAGTAGTGAAGGGAATTGCAAAATCTAGTTCTGCCATCACAGTCATGACAAATATGGCGTCTCGCATCCTTCAGAAAAGCTATCGTGTTAACAAGGAAGAAATCAAGGTCATCCCACATGGAAGCCCTAGTTTCCCATTTGTGCCAACTGAACCTGCAAAGAAAGATTTGGGTTTGGAAGGTCGGACTGTTCTGTCAACTTTCGGTCTCTTAAGTCAAGACAAGGGAATTCAGCATGCAATCAAAGCATTACCAGAGATAGTAAAAGAGCATCCTGATTTACTCTACTTGATAATTGGGGTTACTCATCCACAAGTCAGGTTGAGCGAGGGCGAGAAATACAGGAAGCGTCTCATAAGGCTGGTAAATAGACTAAATCTGAGAGATAATGTCCGATTTCACAATCGTTTCCTCAGCAAGGATGAATTGATACAGTACCTACAAGCCACAGATGTATACATTTGTCCCTACATTAAAAAAGAACAACTCTCAAGCGGAACGGTCACTTATGCGTTGGGGGCTGGAAAGCCTATCATATCCACTCCTTTCTACTACGCAGAAGAGCTTTTAGCTGAAGACAGAGGTATCCTTTGCAAGTTTAGCAGTCCTAAATCCATTTCCGATGGTTTAAGGCAACTCTTGGACAACCCTCAAAAGAAAGCTCATATTGAGAAACTTGCATACGAACACGGCCAAAGCATGACGTGGCCTCGCGTAGCCTCGAAATATGCTGACCTGTTCAAAGAGTTGACGCAGTAGACAGGATAGTGATTTCCATCGAGCTACCTTCAATTAATTGTCTCTGGCTACATAATATGACCGACGACACGGGCATTCTTCAGCATGCAAAGTCTTCGATAGTTGATCGGCGAGAAGGATACGCTACAGATGACAATGCCCGGGCACTTCTAGCTACTCTCAGATACCATGAACTAGTGGATGGAGAAAGAAACCTAGGGCTTCCTAGAACATACCTCAGTTTTCTCCTATATGTCCAGAAGAAAGATGGACGACTTCACAACTACATTGGATACGACCGTAACTTTCTTGATGATATAGGTTCAGATGATTCGCTCGGACGTGTACTCTGGGCTTGCGGCTATGCTCAAGAAACTTCAATTCCTGAAGATATACGAATAGCTGCAAAGGAAATCTTTGACAAGAGTCTTAGTTGGGCGTTGAATTTAGGTTCACCTCGGGCTCAAGCATTCACCATCTTAGGTCTCTATCATTATGCTAGAGCCTTCCCTGACGACAAGAATCCTCACCTAAATGTGATTCACCTTGCAGACGAGCTCTGTGAACTCTAT
>JAEORO010000102.1 GCA_016840855.1 Candidatus Thorarchaeota archaeon
GATAGACAATAGCTACAGCGACACTTACAACACCAGCACCAACAATAATGAGAAGCATTAGAGGTGAGGGGGGGATTATGGGTACACGGTATGGCTGGGCGTATCGATCCACACTGCCAGCAAATCCTGGAATTATATATTCTCCTGGAGCATTGAGGTTGCTCCAGTAGTTGCCAAGAGAAATCCCGTCATCCCAGATGTTGTCTGACCCATCGTCGTTAGCGTTCTGGGTGTTGTCATAAAGAATATTGTAGTACAGATTGTTTGAAGACGAATCTGAAGCAATCTCGATTCCAATATTGTTTCCAAAAACAGTATTGTTATGGATTGAACCGTCATTGCCATCGATGTATATCCCAGAATCGAAATTCTCGATGACATTGTTGTAGAGGGTTACACCGTTCGACTGTAGGTTGATGCCATGATTGTCTTGCGACTTCGAGCCTTTCATCGTGTTGGTGGAAACCAACAGGTCTGTGTTGTTCTCACGGATATACAGCCCATATTCAGGACAATCAGTGAGTGTGTTGTTGTAAACCAATGAGCCATTACAGTTGTAAGCAACTTGGATGTGGCCATCGGTTATAGTATTTGAGCTGACTTCTGACGCGGGAGAGTCAATAAGACTAATACTACCACTGTTGAAAGCGCAGTTAGTAATCGCGAGGCCTTCCTCAACAGATTGCCCGTCACAATTCACAGACTCAAACAAACAGTCCTGAATTGTGATGTCAAGTGTTCCTGAAAAACCCCTGAAGTCAACTCCAAACCATCCAACTCCTGAAGGACCTGAAGCAATGAAATCGCAATCCGTGATGATGATACCTTGACATTCCTGAATTATAATTCCAGTTATATTGTTGATATTGAATATGTTATCCTGGACAGTTCCCAGTTGGGATTCACGTAGAGTTAGCCATTCATTATATTCCTCGATGTTGAATGTGTTTCCACTGACTGAGAATCCAGCAGACATCCATACTGCCATTTGTGTACCTGAGAATGTATTCCCAAGGACGTTTAGACCTGATACTTCCTCAAAGAGTACCTCACCAGCATTGTCAAAGTTCGAGTCTACAAAACTGACATCATCAACTTGGAAAGCGTAGATTCCAAACGGGGTATTGTAGATTTCAGTAGAAGTAATCAGATAATCACTACCTTCTAAAGAAACACCCCACGTATGGTTCATAATCTCGCACGTATCAATAACACCATGACCACCTAGAAGATTGATGCCTGTGCCAGTGAATGTATTATAAACCCGACAGTTTCGAATTTCATAATACACAGTCACAGAGGCACCAATCCAGATGCCGTCACCACCCAAGGTTCCTTCTATGTCATAGTTTTCAATTCGATATGGATCGCTCTCACTTCCATTACCAGGGAACCCAAGTGGATGCGATGCAAATTCCGAATCAGAAGTGATGGAAATTGGTGACACAGATGTCAATTGAGAGAGAACTGGACCTTCGTTGGCAATTATGAATGATGTCGAATTATCTGGCATGGTAGGATTGGTCAACATCATCAAGAAAAGAAGTGCCAATGTACTGTATGTCAAGTAATTGTAAAACCTCATATCTCACCACCTCAAGGCATCGTTCTGATTCATGGCTTCTTATATTACTTTCTCGAGGTTATGGTCACACTGCGGAATGACAATCGTAACAATACTTGTCAAACATTGAGTGCTATTTGCTTTCTTTCACCATTTGGACGAGTTTCTCTCGTCGATAGCTGGAGAAATACTTGTGATGCCCACTAATCAAGGCCTTTACGCTTGTAACATGTTTATTCTGCCTGATTGAACGAATGGTGTCAACAAGTTCAGTGATATCATCAGCTACGAGGAGGGCATAAATCACAGGCTCTGATGCAGAACGGTAAGTTTCCCTATGTTTGAGCGGATAGTGTGTTTCAAGCCATTCAGCAATCTCCGCTTGGGTGACTGCTTTCTCATCCCACAGAATTCTAATAATAAATGGCAGACTTGTAGCAGCCCCTAGTTCAACTAATGATACAAAACGAATCGCATTGTTTTCCTCTAGCTCACCAATCAACCTCCTGACTCTTCGAGCAGTCAGTCCGGTTTTCTGAGCAATATCAACTATAGGAAGTCTTGGATCTTCAAGTAGTGGTCCTAACACACGAAGATGGGTCTTGGTGAGGTTCATCTTTGTCCCCCACGTTCCGATGATGGTGTGCAATTCAGCAGTCTCAACGCTATCAAGAGTTCTAAGAAATGTACCAATTTCCTGTAATTCTTGAGGGCTGTTATATTCAGCTACCAGAGCGTAGACTCCGTCGGTATATGATGAAGCAGCCATGATATATTTGTTCGACCCAATCGCGTCGACCATCTCAACTTCATCTCTAGAACCATCAGTTGATAAAAGACCAAAGAGCAAGCTTGTGCCAGTCATAGCTGGAGACATGATAATCGAATAGCCCGAGATTACCCCTGATTCTTCCATATTCAGAATACGACGTCGAATAGCATTGGCGGATATGCCATATTTGCGAGAGAGTTCTTGGTAACTAATTCTACAGTTATGTTGTAAATCAGTCACTATCTTCTTGTCCAGTTCATCCAAAGGCTGCACATCCAAGCTCAACAATCGTGTGGGTATAAAAACCCAAGCAGAAAGTTTTAGCTTGGGAGATTTATGATTTCCGAACTAAGCGCAGAGTAGAGCTATTAAACACTGACTGTCTGGCGAACATGACTCAGAATCACATCGCCGGTGGCGAATCGATTAGCCTCTTGTTCTTGTGCGTTATCAGGCACTGTTTCAATCGAGAGATTATGATTGATAGCTTTGAATGCTTTATCAATCTCAGATATGCGAGAGCTTGATACATATCGTTTGAAACCCATAGCCGCGAGTATCTTGTTGCCATAGCTTGTTAACCAAAGAGGGATTAAATCGATTTTACCAAAATCATCCAAAAGAGTCACTTCCTGCAACTCTTGATTTCTGCGATTTAGGACAGACGGAATCAGAATACTTCCAGGAGTTGTAGAGAGGGCATCCATATCGAAGAAGAGTGTATTTCCCCCTCGTTTGAGTTGAGATTTCAATAAATCCACTACCTTAGGGTATAATTGCTGAATGCCTTTATTGAAGCTGCCTCTAGTTGGCAGTAACTTCACAATGTCACGGACTCGACCATCGTAACATGCAAGTTCTGGAATTCCAAACGCTTCCAGAAGAACTCGCTGAGCAGCGAACTCGACACCAATCTTTAATTTCTTAGATAGTGCAGTTAGATGTTCTTTTACAACAGCCCAACCAAACTCTTTCACAAGTTCTCGATACGACTTTGGCGAGTATTCTATCTCAGTATTCTTATCATATAGCCACTCTGGAACAGTGCCAGCACGTCGTTCTGTGAAGGAGGCAGAGAGCAGGTCATTGAGGTACGGAGGCACATTGCTCATGAAAGAATCGATGATAATCTTTGGCCGTGGACTGTGTCGGGTTAGTTGAATCACAGCAGTTGTTAACTGGTCTAGTTCGTAAAGTGGTGCGATATTCACCTTTTGAAACATGTTCTCTTGTAGATAGAGATACCTCAAATCTTTACACCCTGCGAGGGGTGTGAGATCGATTTCCTTCAAGATATTGTGTGAGATATCAAGATGCCTTAATCGGTTACAGTGTTGGAGTGGTGTTAAATCCACAGTTTCTAATCTATTCACCGCAATGCTCACATACTCGAGGTCATTACAATTTGCCAACGGACTCAAATCTACCTTTGTTAGCCAATTCGAGCTTATATCAATACGAACTGGATTGTCAATCTCTTCAACCCATTTCAGGTTTGATTTTAGTTGGTTACGTGTACTTCCGTAATCTGGAGTGACTGTAAAAATGAAGTGGTAGTTTTTTATCGGTGCTTTTGCACAACGAACAACGAGCAATAATCTATCTGACAAGTTACCCACCGCTCCTAGATACTTGTGGGACGTTCCTGTATATTAGCACCCCCTGAAACAGCTGTACAGTTTGAGTTAAATTGCTGAAGTGAATTCAACCTGTGAAATGTCTAGCAATCTCGAAGATTTACATATCCACACCAACTATTCTGATGGGATATCAAGTGTAGACGAGATTGTACAGAGAGCTGCTTCTCTTGGACTAAAGACAATTGCAGTTGCGGATCATTTTTGGCCATCACTTGGGTCTAGAAAAGGAGGGCTAAATCTCATCGAACAAAGACGTCATGAGATTGAAATTTGTAGAAATGACTACGTAGATTTGAAAATCCTCGATGCTGCTGAAGTTGATATCCAGTCAAATGGCGAATTAGCACCTATTTCTGGAGGCTTTGAGCAGTTCGACCTAATCATAGGATCATTTCATTGGTACACAGACTCCACAAATTGGGCATCAGCACTAGTCCAGTCATTAAGAAGAAATGAGTTTCATATCCTCGGGCATTGGGATGGATATCTGTCCTCATATCGAGAAGAAGATGGAAGACTCGCCGCAGAAGCGCTAGCAAAGGCAGGTGTAGCAATCGAGCTGAATGGACGGTACTCAGTTGAGCATATTGGGTTTCTCGAGCTAGCAAAATCATATGGATGCTCTTTCACACTTGGGAGTGATTCGCATGATGTGAGTACAGTTGGAGATCTCACCTTTCAACAGAGGCTTGCTGCAAGCATGGACCTTCAAATACTGCAAATTAATATCTAAGGGTAGCAGATCAGTCAAAACAGAAATCCAGAAGCCTTTTCACTGGCTGATTATACAAATAGAATCTTGGAGATGATTAGTGATGGGTGACGAACTTGTTTTCCCCTCAGAAGAATGGATAGAGATGTACATGGAACTCTTGAACAAGAACGACCGGTATGAAGATGCAGCAAAGACTTGGGAGGGAGACTTTGTCTTTGAAATCACTGCAGATGGCGAGGTCGTGAATGAACCAATCAGATTCTACATGGATCTTTGGCACGGCAAGTGTAGGTCTGCTAAAATGGCGGAGCCTGGGGACACTGCAGAGTTTACATATTCAGGACCTTATAAGAATTGGAGACTTCTATTCGATGGGAAGATTGATCCAATCAAGGGAATTATGGCTCGAAAGTTCAAGCTTGATGGTGACATGGGTAAAGTCATGCGTTACACAAAAGCGGCTCTTGAACTTGTGGCTACAACTAAACTGGTGCCCACAAAATTTCTGGATGAATAGCTGAGAGAACTAATCAATCTCAGATGGCAACAGGAGCCACACGGAAATGTGGTGGAAGAGGAGTGGACAAAAGAAAAGACCCGGACCTGGGTGTGCAGTATGGGAGATAACCCTAGCTTGCAATCTGAATTGTATCCACTGTGGTTCTGCGGCAGGTAAAGCGCGCAAAGATGAACTGTCAACTGAAGAAGCACTTCAGCTGTGTGAAGATCTCAAGAAAATTGAGTGCAGAGGAGTCGCGCTTATGGGTGGGGAACCATTATTGCGTCCAGATTGGATCACCATTTCCCAAAGAGTTCATGACTTGGAAATGGAACTCTCGATTATCACAAATGGATGGCTTGGAAAAAATGATGGCGTCACTCAACAGATTGTGGCACTATCGCCAGAGTGCATCACTGTGAGTCTTGATGGAGGAACATCATCCATTCATGATATGATTAGAGGCGTGCATGGTTCCTTCGAGCGCGCAACGTATGCTATTGACATGTATGCAGGGCTTGGTTTGCCAACAACTGTAATCACAACAGTACACAAGTTGAATCTGAAAGAATTGACCAAGATACGTGATTTCTTGATGGGAAAAGGAGTTGCATGGCAAATCCAGATGGCTACTCCTCATGGTAGACTTGAACATAAACATGTACTATCTCAGGATGAATTCTACTCTGTTGCCTTGTTCATTGCAGCGACTAGGAAACTACATTCCAAGGAATTAATGGTAGCCGGAGCTCACGATATGGGATATTACTCCACCATTCTCCCTGACCTTCAGGTCAATCAATGGCAAGGTTGTCAGGCTGGAATCGGTACTCTTGGAATACAAAGCAACGGTAACATCAAAGGGTGTCTCGCACTTCCTGAGCAGTTTATCGAGGGGAACATGAGGGATCGGTCTCTTAGAGAAATTTGGTATGATGAAAACTCGTTCAAGTATGCACGTTATGTGAAGATGTCAGACATGAGAGCTCACTGCGCACAGTGTGAGTTTAAGAAACAATGTAAGGGAGGATGTTCAGCAGTATCTTCAACGATGGGCAAAGGTCTTCATCAAGACCCGTATTGTGTTCGTCATATTGAACAAATGATAAAATGATACAATGTAAAAATCAAAGAGCTTATTGCGTTTCTATTCATATTAGTATTGGGTGAAGTAGTTGAGATGGATTGGTTTAGGAGACATAGGATTCAGGTACCTACGCATTCGTCATGCTCTCCCAAAAAGCCTGAAACTAAAATTCGATAGACTTCTGCCTAGGCTGATTCCGCTAAAAGAGCAGCTGGCTGAAATTGAGATTCTTGGGAGAGGAATAGGTTTGGATGCAAGAGAAATTCATGCCGCCGCTACTCTTCTAGCCGACAATGAGCAACCAGCAAAACGTTGGTTGACGCCTCTAACAGTTTTCGTAATGATTGTAGTGATTATCATCTTGAGCTTTGTAATTCTTATTATTACAGGAATTTATACAAACCCGCCTACAATTTATGGTGCCGGGCTACGCTACGGAAGTATAAAACCCAAAGATTTCGTCTCATATTAGTTCAATCCAGGTGGTGTAGAATTGCAAGGGATTAGTATGCAAATGATTTGGTTTGGTATCAAACGATTGGAAAGTCATCTACCTATTAGACTCTATGAGGGGATGCGACAGATAGTAAGGAAAATTAAGCCTACTGAATTGCAGCTAAGCAAAATCGAACTGCTAGGCAAGAATATTGGACTTGAGAGAACCGAGGTTTTGGCAGCTCTCGATTCACCCTTAGGCGCTCCTGGTGTTGGTGGTAAACAAAGATTGACTCTATTCATTTCAATAGTCGCAGTTTTCGTCATCGCAATAATCAGTGTCCTTCTTACGTGGCTTGTTGTCGATCCAGAAACCTTTCCCATACCGACTTATGTTCCGGGGTCACTCTATGGGACCATTTCTCCACGGGACTTCAATCTCGCAAAGACACCAAGTTTCTAGTGGTGAGTTAATAGTTGAAGCTCAATATTGGATGCGGTCTTGAATACAAGAAAGGCTACATCAATATTGATGCATTTGACAGGTCTGTTGCAGACCAAGTAATGTCAGCACTCAATCTTGAGTTTGAAGATAACTCATTCACCCAAGTTGACTGTGTGCATGTCCTTGAACATCTTGGTGCTGGAAAATCAATCTACGCTCTAGCTGAGGTTTTTCGCGTTTTGAGGCCAAATGGGCTGTTTTTTCTCGAAACTCCAGATTTGAAGAGTTCATTCAAAAGTTTCCTAAAAGGAAATGAAGACCAACGGAAGTATGTGATGAATTGGATATATGGACTTGATATGCCGGGCATGTCGCACAAGTATGGCTTCCCAGAGGAACTCCTGGAAAGAATGCTACAAGAATCTGGTTTCGTTGACACTGTCATCAAACGGGTGAACACAGATTCAATGTATCCCTCACTTCGAGTGACTTGCAGAAAGTCGTCATCAAAGTGGCATCAGTTCTTTACACACTTTCGAAAAAAACTCGTTGAAATGAACTTGGTGGATCTCAATGACCAAGTAGATGTGATTGACAAGGAGAGTATACTACAGGACCTATTCGCGAATTCATTGACATTATGTGATATCAAAGCGATTTTTGAATTGACATCAACAAGCAGTCCAAAGTTAGGTAAATTATACCTAGAAACCTCTATTGATGAAAATCTAGTTACTGAGAAGATGGTTCAGAATTATCTATCAATTTTAGAAGAATTGGATCTCTTAGAATTCCCAAAGGTAATGATACATCTATTTCGAGAGATGCCGGTTATGCCTGGACAACAAGATGAAACATTTGATGCTGTCAAATCAATGTGTAGTCAATCAATCAAGAAAATTCTCTCGAAAGAGGAAGACACTATTGTTGAACTAAGAAACGTATCCAAAAAAATAGAGAGTGAAGTACAAACGGATATTTTCTCCAAGGCCGTACTGAACTCAATTTCACAAGAACAGCTCGCTTTAGGAGCTAAGGCATTTGCGCATGCTCAATTAGAGGAAGCAATCACTCGGTACAGAGATGCTGTTCGATATAATCGGGACAACATTTTGGCATACTGGAATCTAGCTCGATTACGTGTGTTGAACAACATGTTAGAAAAAGGCAAAAAATGCTACAATATAACTAAGACATTGATTTCATCGATGCAACTTAAAATTCAGAGGCCTTTAGTTAGAAAGCTTGAAACTGAAATTAACCAGATAGCGAAAGGAAACCAACGACATATCGAACAACCAGTCTTATCACTTCTTAGGCATTAAGGGCGGTAATTTATAACTCGCTTAGTTAAACTGAGGAAACATGACTCATCTTCACACTGAACTCTGTGATATTGTTGGCATTAAACATCCCATACTGCAGGGAGGGATGGGACCCTACAAGACTGAGCACCTCGCAATTGCGGTAGCGAATGCAGGAGCTCTGGGGATTATCAGTTGTATTGGTATGGCAGCCACACTCCTGCCTGAAGCCGCACCAATCGATGCAAGAAGATTGTTTGGAACAGACCCACCAGCAGTAATCCTTCAGAAGTCAATTGAGAATGTAACAAAGAAAACCCGTTACTCAGGAGGCGTCTTTGGCGTCAACGTTCCTGTGGCTGCAGAGTTCACCCTTGCATCTAAGATGTTTATTGAGCAGACGATAGAGTCATGTAAATCCGATTCAGATACTGAGCGTTCGCTGCGTGTTGTTGTTACATCAGCAGGGAACCCAAAACCTTGGTCAGTCCTCAAAGATGAGGGTTTCATTTGGGTGCACGTGACTCCATCAGTATATCATGCGAAAAAAGCTGAAGCCGCAGGAGCTGATGTTGTTGTTGCGTCAGGCCATGAGGGTGGAGCGCATGTTTCGTGGGATCCTGTTCATTCTATGGTTCTTGTTCCCGCAGTAGCAAGAGCAGTGAAGACACCAGTTGTCGGAGCAGGCGGATTCTGTGATGGAGCAACCCTTGCTGCTGCATTGTGCATGGGAGCTGTTGGAGTTCAAATGGGCACTCGTTTTATTGCTACTAAGGAAAGTGACTTTGAGCCCATGTGGAAACAAGCGATTCTGAGCAGGGAAGAACGCCAGACCCTGGTGGGGCGAGGTCTCTTTGGACCAATGAGATTTCTACGTAACAAGAGGGCTGAGGAAATTGTGATACAGACCTTAGAGGATCTACCAAAGTTCTATCTAGGTGAGCCTCTTGATTCAAATGAGAAGATTCTGGAACTTGAACAAACGGGATTCGATAATCTCCTTGATGCTAAGGAGGAAACAGCCTTAATGTTTGGAGGAGAAGTAGTGGGCCGTATCCAAGATTTACCAACCACAGCAGAACTCATAGACAGTATTATTCACGAGGCGGCAGAAGTACTCAGAAGTGTACCTAAGTTTGTGATTAACAAGTGAAAAAAGGCAGTGCGAGGAAATAAAGGGACGGGAGTCCTCCGTATGGGAGGATATTGAACGCGATGGAGAGATGGGAATGGTCTGGTGGTTCTATGTTCCAAACATTATTTTTGGTGAAGATGCGCTGAGTGAGCTTGAGCGGATAAATGGGAGTAAAGCATTCATTGTTACTGATAAAGTAATCAATAGTCTTGGACTTGCAGAGAAAGTCTGTCGAGTATTTACAGAGAAACAGTGGGAAGCTGCGATTTGGGATGGTGTCGAGCCCGATCCTAAGGTTTCTACAGTCAAGGCAGCCGCTGAAGCAATCAAAAGATTCAGCGCAGATTGGATAATAGCTGTCGGTGGCGGAAGCGTCATGGATACTGCAAAAGCTGCATGGGTCCTGTACGAGAAGCCAGATGTGGAACTTCACGCCCTGACACCGTTCGATGAATTAGGTCTTCGAACGAAAGCAAAGCTGGTGTGTATACCAACCACCACCGGGACAGGGTCGGAAGCAACTAAAGCTATTGTAATTCGAGATGATGAAACAGGAAGAAAATTCGCAACAATAAATCCTGAATTAACTCCTGATATCGCGATACTAGATCCAGAGTTTGTGGTTGGACTACCGAAGAACCTCACAGCATATACCGGGATGGATGCATTGACACATGCGGTGGAGGGATTTGTTTCAGTCTGGAAAAATGATTTCTCTGATGGTTGTTCGCTTCAAGCAGTAAAGATGATCTTCGAGTGGCTTCCAAAATCTGTTGAAGACTTGTCAGACCTTGAAGCAAGAGAAAAGATGCTGATTGCTGCTTGCCTAGCAGGCATGTCATTTGGGAACTCACAAGCTGCACTTGCACATTCACTAGGGCATAGTATGGGTTCTGTGTTAAGAACTCATCATGGCATGTCAGTTGGCATGGCATTACCCTACACAATTGAGTTCAACTGTATCGATAACGAGGACACAGCTAAGCTATATGCTCAACTTGCAAGAATGGTTGGAGTTTCCAGTAAGAAACCTATAGATACAGGGATGCAGTTTGCGCAAGCAATCAGGGAGTTTATGAGAAAGATTGGTAGTCCAACAAGCTTCAAGGAGGCAGGTATTAAGAAGAAAGATTTCAATGCAGGGCTTGAGAACATGGTTGATTTTGCGATGATGGACACTAGCTTAACAATGAATCCGCGTAATACTGACAGTGACGAAATTCGGAAGATGTACAAATACATGTATGATGGAACAGTTATTGATTTCTAGAGGGAGGACATCGATGTGCATGGTTATCGAGGGAAAATACTGCGAGTCGACTTGAGTACAGGATCAACATCTGTGATATCACTTGATGAAAAACTGTTACGACAGTTCATTGGTGGTGCAGGATTGGGAGCACGTCTACTGTATGACGTGATTGACACAGACACGGACCCACTTGGTCCAGATAATCCACTCCTCTATCTCACAGGACCATTATGCGGCACGATGGCACCAACTGGTAGCAAGTCTACATTCTGTTCAAAATCTCCAAAGACAGGGATTTTGGGATATAGTACTGTGGGAGGTCATTTAGGTGCAGACTTAAAGTTTGCAGGTTATGATGGAATCATCTTCACTGGTACAGCGGAAAAACCATCTTACCTTCTTGTTGATAACTCAGATGTGGAAATCAGGGATGCCAAGCATCTATGGGGAAAAGACACGATATATGTCTGGGAGGCTTTAAAGAAAGAAACAGGCTATAGGAATGCAGGGATAGCGAGGATTGGCGTAGCGGGTGAGAACCTAGTTAAGTATGCTAATATCATCGTAGATCATCACAGGGCAGCGGGACGAACAGGACAAGGCGCAGTCATGGGGTCCAAGAAACTCAAGGCAATTGTCATTCATGGGACTGACCGAAAGGTACCCGTCGCTCATGAGGATGAATTAAGCAAGTATGTTTCTGAGCTAAACGAGGACAAAAAGGAAGACCCCACCTTTAGAATGTATTCTGATCTCGGAACTGCAGGATTTACTGATATGGCTAGTATGATGTGGGGTTCACTCCCTGCAGGCTATTACACAGTTTCTGATTTTGATACATACAATCTAAGTGGAACTTCTGTTCGTGAAACGATTCTAGTTGGCAAGTCAGCATGTTATAGATGCCCTATTGGATGTGGAAGAGTAGTTGAGATTCCTGAGGGCAAGTACAAGATGGATAAGTATGCTGGCCCTGAGCTCGAAGTGACTGGGACAATGGGTTCACTACTGCTTAACAACAATGTTGAGTCAGTGGCATTTGCAAACAAAGTTCTGAATATGCTTGGGATTGACACAATATCTGGAGGGAACACCATTGCATTTGCATATTATCTCTTCAAGGAAGGAAAGATTACTGCCGATGACCTTGATGGAATTTCGCCTGAATGGGGTGAGGTTGAACCAGGAATTGCTCTCGCTGAAAAGATAGCTAGACGTGAAGGGATTGGAGACCTGATGGCAGAAGGGGCTCTACAATTCGGTGAGAAGTTTGGAGTTCCTAATCTTGCTGTTCAGGTGAATGGTCTGGAGTTGCCGCAGCATGATCCAAGAGGGTTCTCGGGACATGCCATTGGTTATGCAACATCACCTCGTGGAGCATGTCACATGAGCGCAGACATGTACAACGTTCAGATGGGGCAACCAAACGAAGCTTTCAACATTGAGAGTGAGGATCGGTTTGCTAACGAGGCGGATTTAGTTGCTAGACTCCAAGATTTTCGTGCGTTGACGAACTCAGCAGTCACCTGCAATTTCTATCCATTGGATGGAGACCAGTTACTGAAGATTCTACAATTAGCAATTGGGTGGGATATGGAGATTGAGGAATTGGTTCAGACGGGGGAGAGAATCTTCACTATGATGCGACTATTGAATCTCAAACTTGGTTATGACCCAAAGAATGAAACATTGCCTGAACTTATTTTAAAACCGCTTGAGGGACCCACTGAGGGGCACGTTCCAGACATTGAGGCACAGTTGAAGAAATGGTATGAATATCGAGGATGGGACAGAAAGACAGGAAAGCCTCCTCGGAACAAGCTTGAGAAACTTGGTCTTGGAGACCTTACCTAAGCACCATTCGTTTCATATTGGGTAGATCCTCAACAATCTCTCTCAGAACATTATAGAGAACCTCAACATCAATTATCTTGAGGCGCTCATCAGGTGTGTGAGGATTCTCTAGAGTTGGACCAATTGATACCATTTGGATTCCTGGTATCTTCGCCCCAATTATCCCACATTCCAAGCCTGCATGAATTGCTTCAACTTTCACCTCTCGACCAGTTATTTCTTCAAAATGCTTGCGAACAAAGGAAAGAAACGGACTTTTGGGTTCAGGATTCCAACCAGGGTATCCGGGTTTCCTAGTGACCTGCCATCCACTTAACTCGGCAAGATCGAACACGCTCTGTCTAAACGCTTCAAGCTCTGAATCAACACTACTTCTTGTTGAGAGTAGGACTGATATCTCCTGACCATCAGTCTTTACCACAGCTACATTGTTTGAGGTCTCTACAAGA
>JAEORO010000103.1 GCA_016840855.1 Candidatus Thorarchaeota archaeon
AATGTTCGTAATACCTATTGTGAATAAGAATTCGAATTGCATACCTTTCTCCTCGCGAGATTATAGCGTATTTGCGAGGTCTGCTATGATAAAAATCTACTGACTAAATGAGTCAAATGAATTGTTTCATCATTTGGTCAACAAAACTGTCGATGTTCTGGGGATTGACATTATTTGCTGACAAGATTTCACTGACCCGTTGTCTTCTAGGAGTGTCGTTCAAATCATCTAGGCTTGTGAAGGCACCTAGACGTCTGCCAAAACGATAGAGGAGTTGTTCCGCTTCATTTAGTTCAAGAAAGCGTTGGGGAATAGACATCATCCGATCCTTTTCTGCAGGTAACTGACCTTTGAGGTCTGAAAATAGGTTCAGAATGTGATCGCTCACAAGGTAGCTTGAGATTCCTTGAAGATTTTCAATCAAAGTAAAAAGCTCTTTTGTTATCTCAATGTCATTACATCTGTCAAATTGACCCGTCATCATTAGTTCGTATAAAGGAGCTCGAACTGGGAATGCTAGTGGACGCAACCGAATGAAGTCAGGATCGATTTTGTTCAATGCATCTGCTGATTCAATTGCGTGCTCCTCTGAGAGACTTCTTCCTCCCAATCCTGGCATAATATATTCTGATAATTCAATTCCAGCCTCTTTGACCTTTAATCCGGCATTAATGTGAATAGATTTGGATGCCCCCTTTCGTACCATTTTGAGTACACTATCAGAACCGGATTCTAAACCTATGTGAATTCGTGAGAGACCAGCCTCTCGAAGAGAAACCAAATCTGCAATACTCATCTTGTTAACAGTTGAAGACCGGGAATATGAGGTCACTCTTTCGATTTTCGGAAATTTCTCATGCAAATGTTTCAATATTATTGAGAGAGTTTTTGCTCCAATTGTAAGTGAATCTGCATCCTGTAGGAAGACAGACTTCATATTATGCCCAACCCAATGCATTGCAGAGTTATATGCAAGTGGTTCTTCGATAACGATGTTTTCAGAAGGATTGTCAAGAAAGTCGACATATTTCCTGACAAGATCAATATCGTGGAGCACATGATCTAATGGACGAATCGAGAATTCTGCGTCCTTATAGACAGGGCAAAATAAACATCGGTTCCATTCACAATTTCGAGTGACACGAATAAGAAGACTAGTTGCTTCGCTTGGTGGTCTTATTGGACCCATCTCGTAATGATAATTATCCAGATGCGGCAATTCCTCTTTAGCCATAGTATGTAGAGCTCCTAATTCTACATATGGAGATGCACCTGTTAGCCTTTCCCTTTGTGGAGGTCAGTCCAAAACTATTCTCTCTGAAGTTTCAAGATACATTCGAAGTGTATCCACATGTGAACGAAGCTTTGCAACACTACCATCATGGCCTAAAGTGAAGGAATGTGGACCTATCCGACGTCCACGTTTAAACGCGGTATAGAAACATGCTTCAATTCCCTTTGCGCCCATAGTATGTGCTCTCTCACCCACGGTCATAATGAGATCTAAGTCATCTTGGGTTTCTATACACAGATAGTAAGCTGGTCTAAGTGGATGCGAGATATCAGTGAACTTGACAATTCGAGACCCCTCTGGGAACTGTTTGTTCAAACAGGTGTTGCATCTCCAATCCCCACCTTCTGAAAATGAGTTGTAGACGAACTGAACACCGTCAGTAGATCCGCATGAATCACAAAATTTGACCATTGCAGCTCCCCTTTTGTATTATCTTTCGGGGATAATTAGTTAAGTTCAAGAACTTGAGATGTTATGTTCTCTGCGTGATACAAGGTAAACCAATAGAATAGTTAAATTAACTATGGTTAATATTTTTGTGGAGGTTATTCGATGGAAATCGCACGTTCGATTTGTTCTAGAGAGGTGATGAAAGCAGATGTTCTTGATTCATCTGGTGAGAAGATTGGTAAGGTCGGGGATTTGACCTTTTCATTTGACGGAGAACTTAAGTTATCAAAATTCATTCTTTCGGGTTCTCGATGGGAAGAGTTCTTGGAATCAATAAAGTTTCGACCGGATTTGGATCCTGTATTCAATGAATCACTAATAGAAAAGATTGATGACAATGTTCACATAAATACGACCAAGAACTCGCTAAAAACCACCTTAGAATCAGATGCAATCCCGGCGGGAGATATCAGGCTGTCTGATTTCATGAAGATGGACATTGTAGATAATAGTGGAAAGAAGGTAGGGCGAGCTATAGATGTTGATTTTGATATTGATGGAACAGTTTCAGTGATTGTGGGTGGCAGCTTCATTGAGGAGAAACTTGAGGCGGCTGGACTAAAAACTGATGTGGACATTATTGTTCCTGGAAATGTGATCTCAGCAATTGGCGATAGGATTCATCTCTCGGTTTCAGAAGACACTCTAGAGGTCACTATGGAAAATGCATTAAAATCTAAGGATGTTATGCAGGCGCGAAGAGATAAGGCTGTTCGACGTGATGTGACCAAGGTTCGGTTGTTCACTCATAGACCAATTTAAGATTCCTGCAAACCGTCTATTCGATTTAGATTTGCTTTAACAATTGATCTGCTGTTCGAGCGAGGAAAACGAATCCTGACTATGATGCATTTGACATTGAAGCCAGACATCTATGGACAGGGCAGAAGTAGTAGCTAGAAAAAAAGAGAGAATTAGCCACATTAGATGATAATGTATATGTTACACCTAGCACGTTTATTGAATCAATATTCTCAAATACTAAGATTGATAATTGAAAAACAATAATGCATTGAGATGAGGGGCAATCCTTGCCGCAACTAGAAGATAGTGCAAGGGTATTAGCTGAATTTGGATTAACACCATATGAGGCAAAGGTCTATCTTTCCGTGTACAAGCATGGCCTAACAACTGCAAGTAATATCGCAAAAGTAGCAAAGATACGGCGCGAGGAAGTATATAGAACACTACCGAAACTAGAAAGAGCTGGCTTAGTAGAACGTGTTCTTGGAAGGCCAACCAAGGTAAGAGCATTACCAATTGAGGACGTCCTTTCGATACTTATTGCTCGAAAGGAAGAAGACGCGAACAGAGAGATACGAAAGTTGGTA
>JAEORO010000104.1 GCA_016840855.1 Candidatus Thorarchaeota archaeon
CAGCTGCATCAAAGTGCTCCCCATCTGGCGTTATGAAATGAAACTCAGGTTCCACCTTTACCTTGAGTTGCATCTCTCCAGGTAGCAATTCATCACTAATTTTCTTCAAACGTCCACGGCTATCAAGCGAGAAATATTCCGCGGCTTTTCCTTCTGCACCCTTCTCTCTTATGAAGCACATGGCTGCTGCTGTTCTACGTGCAACAAATGGTAGTTCAATTAATGATGTTGGATCTGGTTCTAAATGAAGATCTGATGCTTCTACTTTTGCTAAACCTGTAACTGAACTCCCGTCGCAACTAGTCCCTTTCTTAAGAGCTGGGTCTTTCGCTACTTCTTCAATGGTTTCTGCTGGATTACAAGGTACAATCATTGCCTTGAGTCTACCAAATAAATCCGGGAACCTCAACTCTATGAATTCAATCTTCTCAGACATCTGTAAACCCCCAAGGACTTGCCTTTTCGGTGGGGTTTTACTTCCGTTTAAAGGTCTTGGTTTATCCCCAAAGCTCTTTATACCATGTTTCAGCTTCGTCACCGAGTTCAAGTCTGATTGACCCACTGACGACGCTTACCTCATCGCCCTCTTTTATCTCGAAGTTTAACCCAGCAATCCTGATTGCTTGTTTTTCAAGATGAACATTTCCGATGTTACGAGCGTGCATTGTCGCAACTCTCTTTCCTCCATCCATAACAAGCAGCTGGTCATAATACATCACATTGCATTTTAGTTTAAACTTGCTATCTTTAAGGGAGCCTAGGTGAATCTCAAGATTACTGAATTCGGCTTTCACATTCTCCGTGTTCATTAGCCACACCTCTCAGTGATGCTCACATATGAACACCATTATCAGGATTTTGATATCCGTAAGATAGATAGTCGTTCTTGACGAAGAGAATATGAGCGCTATGAAGAAAGGTCTGCATATTGGTACAAGTGGGTGGTCCTATGCTAAAGATTGGACTGATACATTTTATACCACTGGTGGATCTATGTTGAATTATTACCTCTCGTATTTCAAAACTGCTGAAATCAACTCAACCTTCTATGCACTCCCGAAACCCAACTTCATAAAACACATATCCACATTGGATGAAAGTGTATTTTTCACAGCTAAAATACCGAAAAAGGTCACACATGATAGTCGTTTGAACCTCTCAGGAGAAGGAGGTGAATCTCTCAGTGAATTCATCAGGCTACTTGAACCTATTAAGAATCGAATTCCTGTACTTCTTATTCAACTCCCACCTTGGGAAATATCGAAAATGGGTGATTTAGAGACTTTTCTCTCATCCTTAGATCCATCGTATAGATATGCGATTGAGTTCAGAGACCAATCATGGTTAACTGAAGAAGTTTGGAATTTGTTAGAACACTATCGAGTAGCTAATGTCATTGTTGATGAGCCAAAGTTACCTATTGACCTTCGAGTTACAACCGACTTCTCCTACATCCGATGGCATGGGCATGGTCAAAATCCTTGGTTTAACTATAGGTTCTCCCTCGAAGAACTAGAAGCTTGGGTCCCTCGTTTAGAAAAAATCACAGACCGTGTTGAAACAACCTATGGCTACTTCAACAATCACTTTGCAGGAAATGCACCATTGAATGCACTTCAAATGCTATCGCTACTCAAGACAATAACTCCAAAACAGCAGGAAAAACTTGACCGAATGTTGAATGTATCTAAAACGAAACAAACAACACTGGATGATTATTAATTCATTGACATCTCGAACGCCGAATAGACACAATCTTGCCATTTACTTTTAATCTAAAGGTTTGCCCAAACGGATTTTCAATAGATTGCTTTCTGGTATTAATAGAAATCAATTAGGTTATTTTGGTTTAGGAGTATCACCCATATGGAACCCAAGAAAACCTACTGTGGCTGGTGCGAAAAGCCAGAGAATCAGTGGAATAGCTCAATTCGCTGGTGGAGTAGCAGAGGAAAGAGATACTGCTCAGCGAGATGCTTTGCTGCGGCTGAGTATCAAGCACATATTGTTTTTGCAGTTTGTTCAGCCCCACTTCTTTGGTTTCTAATATTGAGTTTTGCAGCATCATTATTATCCAACGGATTTGCATTCTACCTTGTTGTTTCTATATTTATCATTGCTATAGCAATTGCATTCACAGGTTTCTTTGTCTATATGGTTGTTATCGGGAAGGAGGAACGAAGAAAGAGGGATTTGAGAAATCTATTAACTCATTATTGCATGCTCTGGCAACCATCAGGATAACGTTTGGGATCCATTCAATCAATCAAACTTAATTCTCCACTATACTACATTGTTGCCATCCAAGATTCCAATTTCCATCTCAAAAGCCCAATACGCAGAATCTTGCCAACTAGCCTTTCCTTAAAAGCAAATAAAAATCATCTCTGAGATTTATGAGACTAACTCCATACATTGAAAGACCTTAGTGAAATATCCTCTAACATTCAATTTATATAATAATTATCTAAGGAATATATAGAAGGCGAAATCAAACGAATAATATTAATGGACTTCTTGAGGTGTTTGGGGGTATTATTGAACTCGGCGCTTTCTTCCTTCTCATA
>JAEORO010000016.1 GCA_016840855.1 Candidatus Thorarchaeota archaeon
AAGTTGAAATGCTTTATTTTGTTAGCTTTCTGTAAGAGGAGTACGCAAAGCGCTTCTTGATCATCATATTTCTTTGCTTGAGTGATGGCCAGGTCAATATATTTGATCGCATCTTTGAGATTGCCTTCGGTAGACAAACGCAAAGCTGTGATTCTGCGAACTTGTGAAAGAAAGAAACCATACTCCTCATCATTCTCAATCTTGGAAGTCAAGATGTTCAGAGTTTCATTATCTACTGCTGCGTCAGGCAGTTGAAAAACCTCAATCATTACACGCCAAGCAATGTAAATGTGACAGGCCATCCAATCATTTTCAACATGCTTCAATGCGGAAAACATGGCTTTCTGATACTCACTCCATTCAATGTCTTCTCCCCTTCTCTGTGCTGCTACAAGAGTGAAAAGCTGGGTGAGCTTTGTCTTGACGTTTGCATCAATTAGCTGTTTTAGAAAGTTATACTTACCCTGATTATAGCAATGATAGTATGCAAAATAAATTGCCAAATCGGGGAGTGATTCGCTTATTGCTTTCTCGCAGAGTCGCTCCGCAAAATCGTTGTAGTCCTTTGCTTTATCCATGACCGATTGGAGAATGTTCCTTGTTTCCTCATCGACATGTGGGAAACATGCAGTTACGGTTCCAAGTGGCTTCACTCTCTCAGACCTCAAACCAACATAATCGTTATGCAATAGCTGACGTTCCTCATCAATCTTTTGAAGTTGTGAGAACACATCTTAAAATTGTAAAATTGAAAAAGCTCTTTTGAACGCCGACGAAAAGCTAGTGATACTGAGGCGGGAAAATTTTGGCGGGTACTTAACAGCTTCGGACGAGCGAGTATCAGGCGACAATGATGTCAGGGAACATCGAGATTGCCAAATCATTGAGATACCTCATGCTTGGAGATTCAGCCTTCTTCTTTACTTCCTTGAGTATCTCTCGTGCTTCGTCACGACGCCTTTGTTTGTGACGGAGTTTGGCCTTGAGTAACAAAGCACGAGCCACAATACCAGGCATATTATTCTTCTCAGCATGCTCGAACAATCTTTTCATCCAAGGACCAGATGTTTCTGATTTCTCTTCCAGTGATTCATCTGTAAGTCTTTCAATCTCAATTTCTGTAAGCTCAAGAAGGCAAATGTTCAACCAGAGAGGGACTGGATCCTCTTCAAGGAACCTCATTACCTCCTTAAAGCATTCAATCGCGGCATCATACCTCTGATCTGCCTTGTCAAGAATTCCTTCGACTGCACGATGGAACATGAGATTATTTGAAACCCCGGACTTGATTGCTAGATCATGAGCAGTTGCAAGGGCATCTTTGGCTTCCTCCAATCTGCCAAGATTGATCAATGCAAAAGCCAACTGAATTTCGGTGAATGGCAAATTGGGGAGAAGTGATGTTCTATTCTCATTAGTTTTTGTTGTTAGTTCTAGTGCTTTTTCCCCATCACCTATTTGGTTGTAGTAGAATGCGATGATTGCATTCATACCCTGTGTGGGAATACCTAGGGATGCGCAAATATCTTGATATTCGATATGGTGGTCAATAGCTGCGTTCGTTTCACCCCTGAGCCCCATAATATGAGCCAAATGATGTTGAATGACACCTAAGTTGTATCTATAACCGAGTCGCTCACTCATTTCTCTGGCAGATAGATGGAGTTCAATAGCTTGGTTCACATCACTGTGTTTTAACAAATGAGCAACTAAGTTTAGGAGATACGAAACCATCACTTGGTCATCATATTTTCTTGCAAGGATGAGGGCTTGGTTCCTGAGGTCCAATGCTTCTTTGATTTTGCCTTCATCAACAAATCTTCCTGCATTGATCCTAAGAAGATATGCTCTGAAGAACTCCAAATCCTTATTGTTATACACACTCTCTGTGATTGTTTCAATTGTCTTCACATCGAGATCAAGTTCAGGATATAAACCTCCGACAGTAATTCTCCACTCAAGATAGAAGTGACACACAATCCAGTCATTGGGTGCAGCTTCAACAGCTTTGGCGACTGCTTGATTCATTTCGGTCCAAGAAACCAAGTCCCCTCTAGCGTGCCGTTTACAAAGACGAAGAGGCGCAGCCAGAACTGAAACTTTCCCAGCAGCCTCCAGCTTGTCGGTCAAGTTCAAGTCAACAATGTAATCGGGAAAACGGTAAGCGAAGTATTCCAACAACGGAGATGATGGTTCCGCACATACTCTATTTACTAATTTCACGGTGAAATCGCTGAAGTTCTCTGCTTCTTTCATTGTCTTTTCGAGAACTGACTTCGTGTCTTTATCGACGTGCGGGAAACACATTGTTATCGTACCAAGAGGTTTCACACTTCATCCCTCAGACACGCGAAATCAGTATACTTAAGCTGACCTTCCACATCAGTATTTCGGAACTAAGAAACGAGCAACTCTGGGAGTAGTAATTCAGCCATACTCTTGAGGTAGTTCATACCTGAGGACTTTGAGGTCTTCAGTACTTTCTTGATCAGTTTTTTTGCATCAGATGTGCGTCCTTGTTTGAATCGGAACTTGGCTTTAAGAAGCATAGCCTGAGCTTCGATACCAGGAAGGTCCTTCTCCTGCACCTGCTCCATCAACTTTTGCATCCATGGACCTGAGAAATCAGCATTCAACTTCTCTTTCTCATATGAGAACATCTCAATCTCAACATCTGTTAGATGGATGAGCGTCTGATTAGTACTAGGGAAAGAACCAAAGAGTGAGTGTGCCTGCTCCAGTTCAAACTTCGCTGATGGAAACTCATATCGTTTCTTAAACAACAATCCATCCAGGAAATGAATGTATCCTAAAAGCCAATCAGTCCCACTCTTTGGAGGCCTGTCCCTCGCGAGATCTAGGGTCTGAACAGCTTCATCAACCCGATTGAGGTTAAGCAATGCCCATGTTTGGTGAATATAGGGAAACCAAGGCGTTTCAGATTGATATCCTTCCAATACATCATTGATTGCTTTCAAAGCCCTATCTCCAATATTCATCTGATTGTAGAGAGCTACAACCACTATTTTGTGAAAATCCAACCAGGAATCCAGACCAAGGGAATCGAGTGAGTGAACATGCTCCTCAAGATGTTTGACTGCTGTTTCATATTCACCTCGTGCTTGAGCAATGAGACCCAATGCCAGGTCATTCAATCGGAGCGTATACAGACATCCGAGCTCTTCACTGACGCTTCTCTGACTCCTTAGAATGCTCAGAGCTTCATTGAAATTCACATTCTTGATCATATTCGCTTTGTTGTAAAGTAAAACTGCTACATGCGTAAGATCGTCATGTTTCTTGGCTATGGTGATTGCACGGTCATACCAAGCCTTTGCTTCATCTATTTTACCTTCTCGTTGAAATTCCTCCGCCTTGATGTGATGAAGAAATGAAAGAAAGAAGCTGAAATCCTCATCACCTTCAATCTTGGATTCAAGAATTCGTAGAGGTTCCAAATCTGTCAATCGTTCAGGATAAGCCATCGAGGCTCCAATGTCCAATCTCCAGTTCATATAAATGTGACATGCAATCCAATCATTGGGTGAATCCCTTAGAGCTGCTGCGATGGACTTCTGATGATCATCCCAGTCAATATTTCCCCATGGTTGAGTTAAGAGCAGAAGAGGTTTCGCAAGGTCAGGGACTATGACCTTTTTCTCTAATTCTCGAACCAGATTGAATTTCTCTTGGTTGTAGGCATGATAATAAGCAAAATAGTTCAACAATGGAGGACTCTTTTCCTTGATTACTCGTTCGCAGAGCAGGTCTGCAAACTCATTGTAGTCTTTGGCTTCATCCATGACTTTTTGGAGAATACCCCTAGTTTCCTCGACCACATGTGGAAAACAGGCAGTTATAGTTCCAAGTGGCTTCAATCATTTCTTCCTCAGACCAGCTAAATTGCTATTAATCTACATACCTTCTACATCAATCTTTTGAGGTCTTGAGAGAAAAGGTCCAACATCATTGAATCGTAAAGGGGTCTCTTCAAAAAGTGGCGATACTGAGGTCAATCAATTCTGGCGGATGCTTGACAGCTTCAGCTAAGAAAATTCTCAAATCCAATTGGACCAAACTAGATTATCATCTGTTTTTGTAAAATTGAATATTTATATAATAATAGTTTAATCTTTTAGATAACTTTATAATTATAAGGTGATTGTGCCTATATGGAACGCAGACACCACCTAACGCAAATAACCCATTGATTATGAAAGCATGAGTACGTCATTAATACAGCCAAAGCTGTTCTCTCTCACTTCCAACATTGATTTTGAACATCTATCCTCCTTTCGTTGGTTGTATTAAGTGACTATTTGTTCATTAGGTGATGTGTCTGAAAGTTCCATTCCATCATGGGAAGGAACGCATGAGAACAAGAATACAAAGTCCAGAATAAAAGAAGACGAATACGATGTTAATGAAGGAAAATTCTGAATCTCTAACTCTTGATCAGATGTTAAAACTCCTGAGAAGAGATGTAATCAAGATTCTTGCAAAGCTCGACCAATCGGAGTCTCTCTACATTGAGGAGGAAATACTTGAAGATGAAAAATGGCTTGCGACTTCAGATGAGTACAAAATTTTTGATTTTATCAGGAGTCTCTCACTCATCGCCACTAAGTTGCAGCCAGGATCATTTGAAGAAACGAGAAATAGTCTAACCGAGTTTTGGAAGGATGTAATCTCTGAAGATGATTGGGAAGATTCTGAAATGGAAAACGCTCACTCTTGATGAGGCATACGAATAGTTTCTTGCAATGATCAGCAAAGAGGAACCTGATGGTGGTTGCACTATTCCTTGTGATTCTAGTCTAATCTAATACTAGATACATGAGATACAGAGAAATGAAAACCAAGACATGCAGCTCCCCTCAACGGAAAATACATACTTGGAGATTTGGTGAGGAAAATTAATATCAACCAGCTACATCGTTTTCACTAACCAGTTTAAGTGAGGGGGTTACGATAATGAAGTCTATCTCAAGAGTTTTCTTGGTTTCCATACTTCTCGTTATGTCTAGTTTCATTATTCTAGATAATTCAACGAGATCAAACAACATAGTAGATGTTGAAAGGAATCACATACTGGCACAGACCACTCTCTTAGAGGATTCAGGTTTCGAATCAGGAGGATTTTCAGTATGGACTAATGAACTTGATACAGCGACAAACACTATACAATCAACGATAGTCCATTCTGGTAGTTATGCGTTGAGGATGGAGTCGGTACTTAGTACACCAGATTCTTGGCGCGCTGTTCATCAAGTTCCGACAATTGAAACTTCACTTGCTGAAAATGCATCATTATCAGCAGCCATCTATCCTCTTGTCACGGGGAACACTTGTGGTGAATATGGACAGGCATCAGTTGTTGTTTTCTTTTACGATAGCGTTGCTGCGGCAGGTCGAAGACTTATCTATGTCTGGTCGGGTTATGACTTTCCCGGTACAGATACCTCAGTAAATATTTCAAGAGGGTATTTCGAATTTTATCAATGGAGTACGAGTACTTGGCACATTCTAGAACGAGATTTACTTGTTGATTATACAGCTTGTTATGGAGCACCCTCTGACCCTAGTGCAGTGAATATCACGCGATTAAACATCTATAATCATTATTCAAATGGAGCACCAGGTACATTCTATGCTGATGATATCCAAATCACATCTAACTTAGAACCCCAAACGACAACCACCTGGCATGATGATTGTAGCTCAGCAGATGGATGGACGTTCATGAACGAATCCTCAGGATTCGATCCAAAGCATACCAGCATGGATTCAGGTACACTATCAAGTACTGGAGGATACTTAGTTGTAACAGGAATCGCGGACCCAGTAACGGAACGAAAAGGACCCCTATTCATCAAAGAGCTGGGAGATTCTGTTTCAATTAATGCAATCGAGATGTTCCAGGCTGAAGTTCAATTTACTTACCTCAGCGATACATTTGGTTTCTTGTCAGTCTATCTTTTCGACGAGAACAAACAGAAAGCAGTCATGCTGCGTCTACATGATGCATGGGCTGCAAGTGAGAGTCACCCTGAGAGTGTGTACTTTTCTCCAGGAGAAGCGGGGGACGGAACTGTTCATGATGAGATTCTTTTTGGTTCATGGAGTGGATTCCTCAGATTCCGATATGATGAGAGTACAGGATCTTTAGTTGGTGAGCTGGATGATGGCACCCCCAATAGTGCAACCCTAAAGACTTCTGGTAATTTCGACCCGTATAGAGCCATCAAATACATCGGTATCCAGTGGAGTAGACATCCAGGTGCGAACTATAACGGAGATACATATCGCCTCTTAGATGTACAACTAACATATGATTATAGAAAAACAGTAAGCTGGTATCACGATTGTTCAAACGCTACAGGCTTTACTTACAATGACAGTTGGAACATCAATTGGATGACCTGGGACATTCAAAATGGTACATTCGCTTCGGATGGATCGACTCTATCAGTTACCAATGTCCCTACAGGAGTTAACTATCACGGTCCGGTCTTTGAATATGAACTACAAGAAACTCTAAGGATTCGAGATATCGAAAACTTCTCTGCAATCCTTGACGCAGATAACTCCCTCTCATCATATGTAGGATATCAAGTGCTTATGCTTGGAGATGTTGATAGGAACCCAGTCTTATTCTTTAGCTTCGGAGATGGATGGGCCGATTATTCCCAAGGAGCTTTTGGGATGAGTTATGTGTTTGAGAATGGATCGCGTACAGGCTATGGTTCTGGATATCCTATAACTTGGACATCATTTAGTGGTACAATGAATGTTAGCTTTGCTGAAACAGGATTAATGAGCTATGTTGAAGGAGTGGGGCAGGAGTTGATTTCTGGGCTTTCAGAAGCAGATTTCGACAGAGTGATCAAATACGTCGCGATTGCAAGCGCACGGTATGGATCGGACCCAATGTTCCAATTACTCGTTGATGAAATATATCTCAATTATAGGATTGCTAATGAGCCCTCCCAACCATCGATTAATGATGTTGAAGATTTTGGGTATGAGGCTGGCTCATTAGAAAATGTGATTGTGTGGAATATTGCGAATTTCATTCCAGATTCCTACGAGCTCTACAGAGATGGTGAGTTGCTTTCTTCAGGTGTATGGCCGGGTGGCACACTACTAGAAGTAAACGTTGATAATCTTGCACTTGGAGAGTATAACTATACAATTGTGGTTTTCGGAGAAGTTGATATTTCGGTTTCAGATTCTGTAATCATCACAGTTGTTGACACAACTGCACCAATCCTCAATCATCCTTCCGATATCATTGATGATATTGGCGCAACAAATATCCAGATTGCTTGGCAGCCAACTGACCTCTTTCCATTTAACTATGTAATATACCTGAATGGCACGCAGGTTTCAAGTGGAACATGGACCAGTGGACAGAATCAGACGTATACCCTCGTGAATCTAATTGAGAGATCGTATAATATCACAATTGTAGTCTGGGACACCTCAGGGAACTATGCTACTGATACAGTTTTCATATCAATCGACGAAGGTTTAATCCCATCCAATGGGGACTACTTGGCATTCACTATTTCAATTGGTAGTATTGCGGTCGTTGTGATCATTATTGGTCTGATATGTCGAAGCAAGAGTGGTTCTCCGGCGGGAAATCCTAATACCTACGATTGGTAAGCTGATGAATTAAAATAATAGTAAAAACAGATGATTGGGAAGATTCTGAAATGGAAAGCGCTCACTCTTGATGAGGTATACGAATAGTTTCATGCAATGATCAACAAAGAGGAACCTGATGGTGGTTGCACTATTCCTTGTGTTTCTAGCCTAATCTAATACTAGATACATGAGATACAGAGAAATGAAAACCAAGACATGCAGCTCCTCTTAGAGGGACTGCATGCTTGGATAAAACTATATTCACCAGTTATGCTGGCTTTGCGTTAGTCCTAACAATCGCTTCGATTTTATCGAGTTTGGTTTGAATTTCAGGATCCTTGATATTGATAACAACCGAAACATCAAGGTCTGCAATCTCTTGCTGACCTTTCTTGTTTGTATAAGGAACGT
>JAEORO010000105.1 GCA_016840855.1 Candidatus Thorarchaeota archaeon
AATAGCCAGCATCACCTTTGTTGACCAAATAATACCATTTCTGTGAATTCATTGCAGATGGCGCTCTAGAAGCAAGTTCAAGTGAGGACCTAACGAAATCAGGGAATTCGGTCAATGACTTCTCGTGGAGGAAAGAGTCTAGGCTTCTGTTCTTTTTTGACATGCGTTTTTGGGAGAAGCGGTCCAGAAGACCGGTCTTTTCAGGAAGATATCCGAGGAGAATGACGCAATATAATATTTGATCGCCTAGGGGTTCTGAGTCTCCATATACAATCTTCTTTACATCTCCGGTTCGATAGTGACCCATCCAGCAGGTCCTGACACCAATGCTTTCGCTATAGAGGATTAATTGTTCACCGAGAAAACCCAATTTAGCTTGTTCAATCGGTGAAAGAGAAGTTGATAGGGAAACGAATTGCTTCGGTCCTTTGAAGTAAACAATTTCCTGATCCCGAGGAACAATATGATACGATAATGTAACATGATGGTCAAAAGGACTTTCCATCTTTGAAAGGAATTCTTGCAGTTCTCTGGCATGCTCAGGGATTAGTACTTCTGGAAGAAATTGTCTACAAGAACGACGGACTTGAACAGCATCAATCATCGAAGGGAGTCTCTTTTGCATGAGCTATCGCGGCTACATTGTTTTTTAAAGACATCCAATGAGATCATCCATTTTCGATTTCGAAGATGCATCTGCCGAAAAGACCTTTTAGTGGTAATTTCCCAGTCACGATATGGTTGAAATCAGAGAAGCCTGTGAAGATGATAGAGAATCTGTCACACGAGTCCTTTGGAGAGCCTTTGAAGCCTCAGAAAGCTTCGAAGATACTCAGAAACTTGATTGGTTAAAAAACTGGCACCAGCCTCAAAAGCGAGATTGGGCGTACGTCGCTGTGGATAGTGGTAAAGTTGTCTCGAACCTTTGCTTTTTTGTCACTGATAGTAATGTGATTCGCGGTAATCCAGTTATGTTTGGAGGAGTCTGGGCTGTGGCAACTGAACCCCAGTATAGAAGACGCGGGCTTGTCAGGGATCTTTTTGATATTTCCTTTGAAAAGATGCATAATGAAGGTGCAGTACTTTCAATACTCGATCCTTTCTATCGCCCCTTTTACGAGCAATTTGGGTATGCGCTTGCGGAAAAACGTGCCAAGCATGTCTTTTCCCGGCAGCAGTTGAAGTATGTAAAAGGACCAACAGATGTTACATCGTACGAAGCAATGAACCTCAACGATATCGAGAAGGCAAGACAAGTTGAGAAGTCTATGGCTCGGTTTGGCTCTCGTTTCTTTATGTTTGAAAGAAATTGGAGAGAAGTTGTGAATCGGGGGAACGTCCACATCTTCGAAAGAAATAATGACCCTGTTGGTACTGTGTGTTTCACATTTCAAAAAGGTAGCACTGGTCATGGCTTTGATATGCAAGTAGGATTGACAAGATATACCACAGATGATGTGTTACCTTCGATTCTTGAACTGGTGTACAACTATATCCCTAATGTTCAGACCATCTCATGGTGGACTGATCTAGAGGTCCCGCTTCGTCATTTCTTCCTCGACCACAATGCAGAAACATTTCAAATTGGCTCGATGATGATGCGAGTCATTGATCTTGAGGGCTATTGCAGGAGCATTAGAATTCCTGAACAGACACAAGAAGAAGTCACAATTGAGCTAAATGACAGTCAATGCCCTTGGAATTCAGGTGTATACACACTTACTCCTATGAACGGAAGGCTCACAGCTGAGAGAGTCAATAAGTCCCCAGACATTGTTCTCAGCGAATTCCAACTATCTGAAATCATCTCAGGAGTTAGTCCTGCTACTCAACTGAGGGCTTTCAAGGAAATTGAATGTGATAGAGAAATAGCATCACGACTTGAGGCTATTTTCCCTCCTGACACCTTTGTCTCGTATTTCAGATTCTAAATAGTGAGAGCAAAATATCAAAAGGGTTCGAACAAACTTCTGCACAGAAGGGAGGACACCTTGTTTGCTAAGTATGGAGATTGCGATTAACCAAATAGTCTACAAATCGGGAGATTCAGTGGAGGGCGAGTTGATAATCACTTCCGATGAGGACTTCAAATACAATGCAATTCATCTCACCTTTGCGGGGAGAGAGCACACACGAATAGTTGTTAGTCATGGCAAGACCTCATCGGTTCATACCGACGAGAGAGTGTATTTTTC
>JAEORO010000106.1 GCA_016840855.1 Candidatus Thorarchaeota archaeon
CGGCGAGGTTGTAGCTCAAGGTACACCCGAGGAGATTAGTGAAGCTTGGAGATCATATACGGGCAATCATTTACGAGCGGCACTCTTTGGTCCTAATGTTCGATATGGTCCATTGTAATAAGTCTTCATTCTGCCCTTATTGCGAATAATCTCTGCGACCATCACAATAATTACTATAGATGAGAATCCCACCAGCAATGTTGACGCTAAGGTGACCGGGTTGATTACATCGCCATTTAGTGACGTGGTAAAAGATACAGATCAATTTCCTCGCCAAGAAGAGCTAGTACCATGGAATCTGGAGACCCTATCACACTATAGACAATTTGGTCAACATATGGCCCGGTATTCAAGTTGTCTGTTTGTTCAGATAAAGCAACAGAGAGATTTGGAGTTAACATCAGTGATAACAGAAGCACAATGGTTGTCAATGGGATTACCCACTGCTTTCTCAACGTTATCACCCTCGTCCCTTCATAGTATGAATACATTCTCCTAAAACTTCTTTGAATTACTCAATAGAACTCTATTTTCAAGCAAACTATGTTTGAATAGCGAGTTCTCATAACCAGAAATTATATAGAAGTCATAATTTTACAGCTATGGTGCATCCTTCGCCAATGGGTAAAATCGTACTGATGACATTCATCTTTAGTAGATCATTGTTAAACTTGTCAATTGCTCTGTCAGACGCATTCCACTCATTTGAAGATCTAATGACAGGAAACAGTGTATCATCAATAAGAAAGAGACCTCCCTTTTTCAAAACCCTGATGCAATCCTCAAGCATGACTGGGTAAAGTCGTTTGGATGAGTCTTGGAAAACAACATCGAAATATTCAGAATCCAACTCCGAAATAATCTTCCTAGCATCGCCAACAAGTATCTCTATATTATCAGATACACCCTCTCTCTTGAAAGCCTCTCGAGCAGTTTCAACAATTGACTCGTTTATTTCAATCGTGGTCACAGTTCCACCAAATCTCCTCGCAGCAAGTGCCAGAATTGTTGTAGAAAATCCAATGCTCATCCCAATCTCTAAAATTCTCTTTGGCTTACTAAGATTCAGAAGAAACTTGAAGAGTCGGGATATATCATCCTCGATTACTGGTTCAAAGCTGTCGAGACCAGTGGCTTTGCTATAGTCTTCCATTCTCGGTTTGTCTGTTTCTCTGTATATCTCATCAATGTAATCCCAAGCTCTCTGACAATCAAAAGGTACTTCGATCATGCAGGGACCTACTTGGTCTTCCCTTATGTGAGTTAGGTTTGGGATCACTTATCTTCAAAAATATGGAATTCATTAAAAACGCGCCATCCATTAATGATTTGTCAAACGATTTTTCGGATTATACACATATTTAGTCAACAATTCTAAGAAAAAATAGATTTCATAATCTCAATTTCAACAATAAAGATATTATCATGTCTAATATACCAAATTATAAATATTATAACCATTAAAAAAGCGAAAAAAGGCAAATGAGTCGCATTTTACCACGAAAATAATATGCGAATACAATACACACACGGTATATAACAGCTCCCCGAAGAATCGTTAATGGTTGTCTTTCTCCTTGACAACCAATTCGCACTGTCCGCCGGGAGGACACAGGACAAATGATACAACGTGAAGAGTCTTCCGACTCTACGCCTACGATAGCCGCGACAACAAAGACATCTAGTGCGATATACGAAGCAGACCTCAGAACGAGACTGGCTACTTTTCCACGGGATGTACTCGCTTGGTTTGCTTTAGGACGATACCTACGTTCAGTAGGTCAACTCAGAGAGGCTGAAGAAGCACTTAGAAAAGCAGTTGCTATCAATCCTAAGCCTCTCCCATTCTGGGAGGAGCTTGCCTTGACTCTTGTAGATCTGGGGCGGATTGATGAAGCCTACAGCATCTGCGACCAGAACTTGCGACAAAATGATGACTCTATCCAGAAAAGAGTCGCTGAACTACGAAAGCTAGAGAGGTCCGCTGATACTCAGTATCCAGCTGAGACCTCTCCCTGTGTCGCATGTTCTGAGTATACCTATTACGGATGCTCAAAAGGTACAGAATGCGATGCAATCGTTCGCTGGCGATCCGTCATGGGAAATATCCTACCAAGCATGAAAAACCGGACTTGAACATAAGTCACATCTTAAGAGCACATTCCGAATCACTGATTTATGGTAGCCTTATCAGGAGAGTTGAACTTATACAAGGTTGATGCCTAATGTCTGATCTCAAGTCCTTGGTCGAAGATCTTCCAGATTCTCCCGGAGTCTATCTCTGGAAGAACGAGAAAGGTAAGATCCTCTATATTGGAAAAGCCAAGTTCTTGAGAAAACGTGTTGGCTCTTATATGAGGAAAACTGGTCTCTATCGACGAATTTGGGACATGATGCAAGAAGCACGGGATTTGGAAACCATTCTTACAAATACCGAAAGAGAAGCACTGGTCCTTGAACAGACTCTCATAAAGAAGCATCAACCTAAGTATAATATTGCCTTGAAAGATGATCGACGGCATGCTTGGGTAAGAGTTGACCTCTCTAAGACCATCCCGACCTTTGAGATTACTCGAGAAGCTCAGAAAGATGGCGCCAACTACTATGGACCATATGGCAGTACGAAACGACTTGAACGGTTCTTAGATACAATTAGAAAATCTATCCCTGTGGCAATGTGCAAAGAACCTGCAAAGGTAAAACGAGAATGCATGGACTACCACCTTGACCGATGTTCCGGACCGTGTAAGGAACACATTGCTTTGGATGAGTATCACTCACTTGTTGAACAAATGTGCTACTATCTTGAGGGTCGTCCAGAAGACCTAATTAAAATCCTCCAAAGCGAAATGCGAAATGCATCTGAAATGATGAACTTTGAAAAAGCTGCTGAGCTTCGAGACAGGCTACAAGACCTTGAGATTCTGATGAGTAGACAAAAGATCGTTGAATTTGAAGGTGCAAATAGAGACATACTTGGCATCTCTCGAACAGAACAAGCAGCTCTCATTGAAATGTTGATAGTTAGAAATGGACGTCTAATAGGACATGACAACTTCTACTTCGAAGTTGATCTTGACACAAAAGATGTAGAAGTACTAACTGCTTTTGTAGAACAATTCTATTTTGCGATTCCACGTTTACCTGATGAGATTATACTTCCAGATGAGCTTCCAGAGGGTAAACAACTCGGGGCGTGGCTGAGTGAGGCAAACGGACATCCAGTGAAGATTACTATTCCCGAAGATGACCGAGGAAAAGACCTTGTGGAGATGGCTAATAAGAATGCACACAGAGCACTCAGAAAGATGTTGATTCTTGGAGATAGTGAAGACGAAATTGTTCACGAAGGCGTCAAGGAACTGAAAGAGGCTCTAGAACTCACTCAAGCTCCTATGCGAATTGAGGGATTTGATATCGCAAATATTCAAGGCACTGATCCAACTGGTTCGTGTGTGGTTTTCAAAAATGGTGAACCATATAACAAACGTTACCGAATGTTCAAAATTCGAGTAAAGGAAACTCCAGATGATTATTCAATGATGCGTGAGGTTGTGTATCGTAGATATTTTGGAGTTCTTGAACGGCGGGATGTCCTTCCTGATTTGATTCTTGTGGATGGAGGAAAAGGTCAACTCAAGATGGCTGTCGAGGCTCTAAAGGAACTAGGGTTAGAATATCTCCCTGTGGCAGCATTGGCGAAAAAGGAGGAGATTTTGTACACCCCAAATAATTCAGAGGGAATTCATCTTGAATTAGGGTCAGAAGGACTTCATCTAGTGCAAAGAATTCGAGATGAGGCACACAGGTTTGCTCAGAAGTATCATCACAAACTTAGAGAGAAGAGATTCACCGGGTCAATCTTAGAGGAAGCACCTGGAATTGGTCCAAAGAGGAGGGCTGCATTACTACAGACACTTGGAAGTTTTGAGAAAGTGAAAGAGGCTACAATAGATCAACTTGCTCAAGTTGATGGCATGTCTGAAAAAACAGCACGAATCCTTCGAGAATGGCTTGATAAGGATGAATCTAGTTGACAAAAAGTTCGGTGTCCGACAGAATGATATACAGGCTTGACATCATATTTTTGAGAATTAAACTTTGAAACTACGATCAAATGGAGAACACTAGAGATGCCCATCAAAGTATTCCTCGCTGTTGTGACGAAACCTGGCAAGGAGAAAGAGGTTCAGAAGAATCTGAGAACTATTGATGAGGTGACACTGGCATGTTCTGTTTCTGACGGCTTATACAATGTAGTAGCAATGATTGAAGTCAAAACACTAGATGATTACCGTACCTTCTCTATTGACAGGGTAAGTACAGTGCCCAATATAATTGACTACACATCATTCATCATAATGGAGCAGTAATTTCAGTTTCTTCAGAATTTGAGTTTTGAAGAGTTTCTCCTCATATTCTATGGCGAACCTACAAACCCCGAAGTTTAAATGGGACTGCTATCCGACAAATCGACGACGGACTTACATAAAGTCCAAGGACAGAGTGGTCACAATGATCTGGAAAGTCAACGATAACTGTACTGCGTGTGGCACCTGCGCGGACGTTTGCCCTGTTGATCCCACACTATATGTGGTCAACGACAAAGCTGTGTATCAGGTAGCACGAGCAGACGAGTGCACTGAGTGCTATGCCTGTGTAGATAGTTGCCCCGAAGGCGCTATTGAGGAATAGAACTCAAGCGATACTGACCCAAGCTTACAATGTGAGTGAGGGGTAGTCCGACAGGGGTGTCCAATGGGGCGCTCCTGTCAGTGACATTCTTTCTTCATCAATCCAATTACTATTCAATTCCTCGTCTTCGGCCCTTGATTTTTCTAGGTTCTCCTAAAATTGAGTTGAATTTCTCCAAAAGAGAATCATCTTCTAACGCAACTAAGACATTGATAACTCCTTCTTCCAAACTTAATCTAACTGCTTCAATTCCGGTTTCTTGTCTTCCTCGCATTGAAATGTAATCTTCATTGATAGTCCCTTTTAATCCGAAGTTCTTTTCTAGCGCATCAAGAATGTCTTCTTGCTGACTATATGCAATAGTATAAAACGCTCTGACTTTAGCCATATAATTCTCCTCGAACTTTATCTTATATCAAACAACTCATAAGTTATAGTGTTGTCAAATACAAATTGGAGAGTGAGAATTGTTGCATCGCTATGCAGTTCTAATCCTAATTACAATGCTAATACTACCAACAATGACTGTTGCTTTCTCTACGGAACCAACAAAACAATATGATCCAGCGCAGTTCACACTGCAGACATTCAATCGAAATATGAATGTGACAACTTTTGTTGGACCTGATTACGCTAATGAAACCATCATGCATTTTCTAAGAAGTGCTACTGAGAGTATCTATGTAGAGATGTATCAGTTCACAAGTCCAGGGTTTCTTAACTTAATCCATGAGATTTACAATAGCAATCCATCGCTCGATATCCACGTTTTGATAGCTGAAAATTCTTTGGGAGGATATCAAGATGAGAACACATATACCATGTGGAATCTCACACAACTAGGAATTCCTGTTCGATGGACATCAAATACATTTACTTTCTCTCATCAGAAGTTCATTATAATTGACAATGACACAACCATTGTTCAAGCTGGTAATTGGGCACGTCCAAGTTTTCCATTAAATGAATGGGAATATGATCCTTATGGAGGGTTTACTCATAAGAACTACGAGGGCAACCGAGAATTCAATATTGCAATGACTGATGAAGTCGTAACACAATATTATCGTGATGTCTTTGATTATGATTGGAGTATTGGTTCTGATTACAATGAAGTTATAGATGGAACTGGCACTCCTTTAACTTGGGGGGCACTTGATAAAGTGTACTACCCACGTGTCTTTAACTACTCTGGTCATTTCTCTGGACAAATGAAAGTCACGCCAGTATTTAGTCCCGATACAAGTCTAGAGGCTATGCTGTGGGTCATCAATAGTGCACAAGCAACTCTCGACATCGAAATTCCCTATGTAAGCAATAGCTCTGTTGTTGTTGATGAACTACTTGATGCAATAGTTGCAGCGAAACACCGTGGTGTAACAGTCCGAATAATAATGGAGGCCAACAGAAACGACAATGAAGCTGTCGCTCTTGCTTTTGCTAAAGAGAATATTCCAATTATTTGGATGGATCTGCGATTCTTCTCTGCTATTCACAACAAGGCATTCATTGCAGATGGTCGCATGATATTAATTTGTAGTATTAATTGGAGTGAAGAAAGCATCTCCGAAAATCGTGAAGCTGGTGTTGTGATAGAACATGAAGGGATTGCAGGATGGTATCAAGCCGTGTTCGACTATGACTGGGGTCTCGCTGATTACGATACTCCTGATTATGTAAACTTGGGTTGGTTCCCTCACATTCCTACAAGTTCATCCGAGATTAATGTGACTGTATATGCTCACGAATACTATAATGATATTGATGAAGTCAAGTTGGGTGTAAAAATCAATAATGGTGCCTGGACAAACTACACTATCACAGGAAATGTCTATGATTCCGCTGAACGTTATCCTGAGAATTTCTTCTATGAGATTGCCCCGCAACCAGATGGAACAAACATTACTGTGGTGGCGTACGTTGATTCATTAGGTGTTGAGTCAAAGGGACTCGAAATGGTGATTCCCGTTCGCGACTCTATTGGCTCAGTCATCACAACACCAACATCAACTCCGACACCAACTGACAGTGATATTGCAGCACTGATTGCTGAGCTATTACCATATATTGCAATGGCAGTGGTTGCTTTAATTGCTGCAGTCTTTCTCAAGAAAAGAAAATAAAATTTGGACTTTAAAGGCCTCATGTTTGAGGCCTTTCCTATTTCTTTCAGAAATATGATTAATGTTCATTCTGCTTTTTCAGTCATCTCAGCAAATTTGAAGCAGCTCTCTGCTTCCTGATTCTCGCCGCGTTTCTGGTGAAGGCCACCAGCGATACGATACGCTCTTGCAACCGCTGCCCATTCCTGTTGCGCATCCAAACATAGAGCTAGTGCTTTCCATGTTTCAGGATTGTTTGAATCGTACCTGACAGCTTCATTATACGCCTTTATTGCCTCATCAATTTTCAACAGACTCTCAAGGGCTCGTGCCTTCTTTGCCCACAGTTCTGCACTCTCTGGAGCATAAACAAGACCTTCTTCTGCAATATCGTTAGCCTCTTCAAAGGAACCAAGAGTAAGATAAGCCTCAGCCTTGTTCGAGTAAGCTCTGAAGTCCTGCTCTGATATGCTGATAGCCAGGTCAAAGGCAATGATCGCCTCTGTCTGCTCTCCGATGTGGATATGAGTCAGACCCATCTCGTTTAGTGCATCAAGATCATCGGGTGAGAGTTGTAGTGCATTACGGTATGCCTCAATGGCTTTCTTATTTTGACCCTGCAGTCGTAGAGTCCTTGCTCTAGACATCCACTGGTCAAAGGTCTGCACATTTTGAGACATACTTAGATTTCAACGATTTCTTGTTTTAATGATATTTCTGTCAAATATCATCAAAATTCTCTAATTCGCATCAGACACAAGGATTTTAACAGAGCCGCTATTTCTCCAGTTCAGCCTTAATCCAGAGGAAACACGAATGAACTCAGATGATGACACATTCTTCGAAGATGACGAATATGAGGAAGAAGAGGAAAACGATTTTCCTGATGAAGAATATGATGAAGACGAAGACATTGGTCTTGATACTATAGATGCAGAATATGGGCCTCCTGGTGGAGAACGGTTTTTGAAGTTCGTAGAAGATCCGTGGCCACCAACGACATTCGTCCTAGTGGTCATCGGACTTGTTATGGTATTAGTAACTCCACCTGACTTTTGGGCTCTTTGGAACTATTTCCTCATTGCCAATTATTTCATGGTGATATTGGGTGGAGCTGCTATCGCATATTCATTTGTCGCGTGGAACCGTGCTGGAAGACATAGGCTAAGATGGGCTGCTGTGACGAATGTGATAGTTGTTATTTTATTGATTGCACTAGCCACTCTCGATTCGTCCATTTGGATGATCTCTCTAGACCATGGCCTTATTCCTGGTCTTGACACGCCTATAATCAGCCTGGCTTTAGTTCTAGCAGTGTTTTCGATTTATTCTCTATGGGTAATTCAGAGGAACTTTGCTCCCCCCAAGAGAAAATAGGGTGTTTGAATTGAGCGATGGCGTACCAACGCTAGATGAGCTCATCTCACTCATCCGAAACTTTGTACGAGAGAGAGACTGGGAGCAATACAATAAACTCTCTGCTCTTGCTGTTTCAGCTTCAATTGAAATGGGCGAGCTTCTTGAGCTATTTCAATGGAAATCTGATGAGGATGTCCTCGAATCTCTAAGGACAAAGGAGTTTCAAGAAGCTTTAGCTGGTGAAGTTGCAGATGTAATGGTCTATTTGCTACGGATCTGTGACAAAGCAGGTATTGACCCAACGATGGCAATAGTGGAAAAAATGAAAAAGAACTCAATCAAATACCCTGCTAAGGAATGGGAAGGGAAAGCCCCAAGCAAACTCAACCACTCTTGACAAGTCGGGTATAAAGTTCTGGTCGCCTGTCATCGATTATGTGATTGCGAACTGTGATCATCTTATTATCTGCGTCTTGTGGTTGAATATCAACAAAAGCAATTCCAGTTCTACCCCTATCTAATGTCGCAAGTATCTTTCCGTTAGTATTTGTAATTTGAGAGTTCCCTGAGAATTCCACACCCCTTTCAGTACCGGTTCGATTTGCTGTGGCTGTAAACACCGAGTTTTCAACTGACCGTGTAATCATCGCATCTTGGCAATACGGAAGAACAAGATTTGCTGGATGCAAGATTACTTGAGCTCCTTTGAGAGTCAGCACTCTAGCTATTTCCGGGAACGCCCAATCAAAACATACCATCACGCCAAACCTTGCTCCTTTGAACTCAACAACTGGAGGTTCTTCAGTGCCTGGTTTGAACCAGTCTTTCTCATTTAGGAAAAGGTGAATCTTTCTATACGTGGCTATGTGCTCTCCTTGCGAAAAGACAGCAGCTGAGTTATAGAGTCTTTGAGGTGTAGATTCACAAATTCCAGCAACAACAAGACGTTCATGGTTTGACCATGAGATTAGTAGATCTGAGAACCTACCCAAAGGAATCTCTTCAGCTGCAGACCTCGCTTCCTCCAGACTCTCAAAGACATAACCTGAATTGCATAGCTCAGGTAGAACTAAAACGTCCACTCGATTGTCTTCAGCTTGGTGGAGAAGTTCCTTCAATCTTGAGAGATTCTCATCTAAATCAAGGAGCATTGGCTCCATCTGAGCAATAGCTAATCTCATTTCAAGGTCGCCAAATTCCTATAGAAAATGGTGTGCTTTGTTTTCTTCGGTTATATTCGAAAACAGGAATGAGTTGGTTGTTAATTAGAAGAGACCATTTTTCATTGCAGTTTGGCAGTCACAACTAGCGTCTTTAGGAATGTTTGATATCATCTTAAACGTCAGCTTCCTAACCCTCTCAACATTTTCAGACATAGTCTTGAGTACCATCGCGTGTGTCACGTGTTCTTCTCCATGGACATCGTAATCAGTCGGCATCGATATATTTACGAAACATATACCAGCTTCGCGAGCTAGTGCAGCTTCGGGGTAGGCTGTCATTCCGATAACATCCCAACCTTGATTATGATAGAACATTGATTCAGCTGCTGTTGAGAATCTAGGCCCATTAATGCACACATAAGTCCCGTTTCCATGAACTTTGTATCCAATCTCTTCGGCTGTATCAACTGCCACTTTTCTTAACTCTGGACAGAATGGTTCACCAAATGGCAAGTGTGCAATTGTTCCTGTTTCGAAAAATGTGTCTTTTCGAACTCCAAAGGTTCTATCAAAGAGTTGGTCAGCTATTACAAATTCACCCAGCTTGATTTTCTTTGGTTGAAGACTTCCACAAGCCGCTGGACTGATAATTCGTTTTACGCCTAGAGCTTTCATTCCCCAAATGTTTGCCCTATAGTTTATCATGTGTGGAGCAATCGTGTGGCCTCTTGCATGTCGCGCTAGAAAAGCAAATGATCTACCTTTAACAGTTCCCAGAATGAAGTTATCAGATGGTGCACCATATGGTGTGAACACCTTGACCTCTATTGGATTCTCAATAACATCTGAATCATAATTTCCGGAACCACCAAACATACCAATTTCGATTGGTAGAATTTTATTGAGTTCCTCTGACTTGCTTCTATCTATCGGTACTACGGAAAGTTTTGCTTCGAACGCCATTTGGTATCCACCTTATTTTTTCATTCTCCAGGCTTTATCGAGGGGATATTCGATCTTGCCTAGGAATCCCATATGTGCTTTAATCTTTGAAAGTTGGTCATCTGAGAGCACGATATTGTTGTACTCACGAAGATGCTTCTTCAATTCCAGAGTGGTCATTTCTTCAACATTCTCGTTATCGAAGATTTTAGTGATGAGTGCAGTCAAATCTTCATAGAAGTTCCATGGCCAAATCTCCCACGCCCATGCAACCTCTACACCAAAATAGTCTGGCACAAATTTGGATCCAGCGATATGCATTAGAGTTGCGCTTCTTACATCAGAAGGTCCACAGTCTCTGACATGATTGACAGCCATAGTCAGGCTTTCACCTGTATCTGTGATATCATCAATAACAAGCACACGTTTTCCGACAACATCTCCAGTGAGTGGACAAGTAAGCTTGGCTTTACCATCCTTTGTTGCTGTAACCCCCCAGTGGTCAATCTTCACAGAGTACAAATCCTTCACACCAAGAAGATCGCATTGAATTCTAGCGTGAACCCATCCGCCTCGTGCTATTCCAACGATAGCGTCTGGCCTCCATCCAGATTCCTTCACTCTTGCTGCAGTTTGATATGCATAGTTGTATATGTCATCAAAATCAAGGACATAACAAAGTGCACCTTTTAATTCCATAATTCTTAACCACCGAGGTAACGACGACTTTCAGACTATGATAAAAAGATGTTCATCCAATGTGACCAGTAACAGTAATAGGGGGCAAATCAATTCTTGCGCTTTGAACCATCATGACAGATGAGAAGAAATGTGTTGGGAAAGAACCTCGCAAGGTACTCGCCCGAGTGATAAGTCAAAAAGGGTACTGCGCTATTGGTCACAAAGTGGGTGACATAATAGAATTTGACCACTTTGGTGTGAAAGGTGATATCTGTATTAATGCTCTCTTCACGATGTTACCCGTTGTTTATGCAATGATGCACAATGCCTATTTCCCATGGGCTGAAGACCAGTGCAAAGAGCTCCACGCATGTCCTGATCCTAAAAATCCTGTAGTCTTTGAATTAGATCGATCCCAACCCATGGACCGAAAAGCCTCTGGTTGAATTCAGCGTACTTCAACTGTGAGGGAGTCGTACTTTCCTGGTTGGTAACATACTCTTACTACGAAGTCATCATTTACAGACACATCAATCGGTTTCGACAAAGGAATGAATAGCTGTTTCCATCCGTCCTCTATTTTGAGGAATATATCTTCGTGCAATTTGGATTCGAACACACCAACCAGTCCATGAATTAAGCCTTTGTCAACCATTGTAAATTCTACAGTCCTGTCAACTGTTGTATCTCCTTTCAAACTCATCAAATCAAAGGTTTCCAAAACCTGCATATCAGCTAGGTCTCTAACTGAATCTGAAGCAACAGTTTGAACAACTTTTGGAAATTCAAGACCATCAAATTGGAATCTGTTCCAAATTAAAGGACATTCAACTGGTACAGCATATACTGTGATTTCTTGAGGTAGAATCAACCCGCCAGCTTTCAATATCGACTCAACAGCATAGTGGCTCGCTGGTATTTGCTGTTCAATAAGCATCATTGATGACAGCATCTCACAAATTACAATGTCTGCTCTTTCATCCGGAACAAAATCTGAAAAATTCCCTTCAAAGAACTCAATTGCCTGTTCTACTCCATTCACTTTTGCTGCCTCTTTGGCATATTGTAAGGACTCTGGGTTTACGTCTATCGCAGTTACACGACCAGCTCCTGCTTTTGCAGCAAATATCGCTAGAACTCCAGATCCAGTTCCAATATCTACAACATAATCTCCCTCATTCACGACTCTTTGAATAGCTAGTTTGAACTTCTTTAAACGTGTCTTCTGTCCAAGGAGACTTGCCACATGAAGCATCGTGAATGGGGTTGCATACTCTCTTCCAGTCATTATTTTTGCCATATCGCATCTTACTTATAATACAGATGTGCGCTAACAACCGTCGAGTAATATAGCCGAATCTTCGCTGACGACCGACACAGAACAAGAAGGTTAGAATCAGCTTGTCCAAAGACACCATCAAATCTGCAATGAAGGCTCTTGAGGAAGGACGCCCTCACGATGCAATAGATGCTCTTGAGCCAGTAGTTGAGGACGATGATGAGAACGTTGATGCTCTTGTTTGTCTTGGAATGGCATATGTCCAAGCTGAAATGCCAAAGGAAGCTGTTAAGGTCCTTGAACAAGCTGAAGAACTTATAGAGGCACATTGTGTTGTTGAATTATTCTTAGGCAGAGCTCTTTGGGCACTTGGTAAGATTGATCATGCTGAAGACAGGATTCGAGAAGCTCATAGACTAGACTCTTCAGAACCAGAAGTCTGGTTGGATTTAGGAAGAATTCTATATAGAAAAAATGAGTACAAAGAAGCACTTGAATATCTTAATCATGCTGTTGAACTATTCCCTGATGAAATAGAATTGAGAGGACTATATGCATTGACTCTCTATCGATTGGGTGATTTTACTGCTGCGACAGAGGAATGGGCAGAAGTTCACCGACTCAGTCCATCACTTATGGCTGCAATATCAAACTATGCTTACCTCTTGCTCATTCAACACCGTTATTTCGAGGCGGCACCTTTCGTGGGATATGCGAATATTGTTGACGCTGATGATTATAGAGCTCAGATACTCCTTGGTGAGCTTCGATTCCTCTCTGGTGAACATGATGGTGCAATAGAGTGTTTCAAACGTGTAGTTGAAGAAGACCCAGCGAATATTGAAGCACTCTCACGACTTGCTGTGCTTGCTCATATGGCACGTGATTCTAAGATGTGTGAACACTATCTTATGCGTGCTGAAGCTGAGCTGGGGAAAAACCCTGAATCTTGGAGAGGTCTCTGTGGAGTTTACCCCCTGCTTGGAATGAGTGATAAATATATTGAATGTTTAATACGATGGACTAAAGCAGACCCTGGCGCGGCCTCTCCATGGGTCGCTTTAGCAAATGAGTATGATAAACATGGAAAATTAGAATATGCACGAAATGCATGGAGGGTGGTTTTCGAGTTGCGTGGATATGTGAAGATTCGTTGCAATACATGTGAAACTGAGTCTAGATTTCCATATGACGAAGTCAATGGATTTGATATCTATCAAAGTATTATTTGCAAATCGTGCGGCGCAAAAATTAACATGCCTACTGGTCTTGCAGTAACATGATGGGATGTCGTAATGAATGAAAGAAGATATCCTTCTCTCCCCATTCCTGGAGTAGGAGCTATCGTAGTAGGCCCAGAAGGCGTTCTTCTTGCTCGACGCGATAAAGACCCTCGCAAGGGACTTTGGAGTATCCCAGGGGGTGGTGTCGAGCTTGGCGAAACACAAGAAGCATCTGTTATTCGCGAAGTTGAAGAGGAAACTGGAGTAAAATGTAAAATAGTGGAATTTGTGAGTACAGCTGATTTAATCACTCTGGACTCGCTTGGAAAAGTTGAGTTTCACTTTCTTCTGAATCATTATCTTGCACGTGCTATAACATATGAAACTAGACCCGAAACAGATGATGGAGAAGTTGGCTGGTTTCACCCAGATAAACTCCCTGATGATATAGCCAACCAAAGAATTGTTGATCTTATCCTTTCAGTGCGCGACAAAATCTTTCGAATAATGCAAGAGCAATAAGACATACGTAATATCAAGCGATATATTGACATTCTATACAGCCACGAAATATAAAAGCCATTGATTATTCATGAAATAATGAGTCTTTTCAGACCTAAGGACGTGTAATATACAATGTTCAGAACTATCCTTGCACTTCTTATTGCACTAGTTGTTGCAATACTTATCGGTGCATTCCAAATTCTTGGTTTAACTTGGGACGTGATTCAAGACCAAATTATTAATTCGCCTGACATCCAGGATGCTCTACTCACACGAGGGGCTGTCCTTTTCGGAGTTTTACTAGTACCGTACTCATCTGCGATGGGAGGTATCTATTCACCCTTGGTTGCCCTAGGTGTTGCTGGCTTCATTGCTGGACTAGTATCCAAGAGTGGAGTCAGAATGCTCTTCGTTTCCATCATTGCGATGGTTCTGTTCTTCGTTGGCTACTTTGTTTTGAATAGCCTAGGAGGTATCACAGACTTTTCCGCAATGTTTGCAATCGCAAGGACTATGGCCATAGATATTGGTGTAGCTTTTGCTCTACTCTTTATACCTGGTATTATTGGCGCCTCTTTGACATCCGAGGATTATTAGTTATCACCAGCGAATAAGGGGGCTTGAAGCCCCCAATAGTCTTTTTTTTAATTCTCATTTTTCAAGTTGCTGTGATAGTATCTCAGAAGCTAGAGCTAAGAACTCACTCAAATGTGACTTTTGTATAAATGCCCCCGCAGCCATAGGATGTCCTCCTGCTTCTGCAATTAGAGTTCCATTTTGCTGATTGAGAGTATTCGCAACCTCAACAAACGCTTCTTTGAGATTTACACCTATTTCGACGAGTTGTTTGTGAGCTCTTCCAGATAATTTAGCTAGTGGACTATCCTCTGTTGTGTTCGTGCTAACTCCCACAACTGGTTTATCGATAGGGATTATCATTGATCCTTGCGCCATCCCAATAACAATCCCAATTATTGTGTCTGGAGTCTGTGGGTCATCAACCACGTACATACCTTGCATTTCTTTGAATCCATCATCCTCAAGTCTACGGAGAGCACTTGCCAGGTTTGCTCTATGTTGCTGAAGAAGTGTAGTTCCCTCTGTAAAAGCTTCGGGGTTTCTCATACAAACTCTCACACCAACCTCTGGGCGCCTATTTCTCCCGCAAGCATTGAGAAGTGTTGAAAATTCCATTGCACTACGCATCTCTGTTTTTGGTGGTCTTTGAGTGAGTACAATTGTGTCACCGATTATCCCTTGAGCAACACTTGGATTTTCATAATGCTCCAATAAAACTTGAATAATTCCTTGGACCGCTCGCTGCTTCTCAGCAGGTTCCAAATCCACCCATGTCCTCCACTCATCCCCTGATTTTATCTGGATATTGCGGTCCTGAAAGAATGTATAGCACGCTTCCTCAGCTCCAGTAAGACCAGGAAGATAGGGATCCGTCGCGTATTGGAGGAGATAGGGTAAAGGTCTTGTATGAATTCCAAAGAATGTCAGGTCACGAACAACCTCTAAATAGCCAGTTGCTTCCCCAAGCTGTAAAATCTCTTTGTTTATGCCTGTGAAGCCTCTTCCATAGTAGTCTTGGAGGTCACCAGTAGCACCAACAATAGCAAGTTCCGAAAGATCAACATTACTTGATGAAACAGAAAGAGCAAGTAGAAACGCGGTCCCAGCTCCAGAGAGATCATAGCTTCCACTCAACCCATGATGCCAAGGATTGACTTCTATTATGTTGGAAGGTTCGAATTGGTTGATTGTATTTGTATTATTATTTGAAGGTAGATGATGATCTAGGATTATAATAGATTCCACACTCTCAATATCAGATACGTGTGTTTTCAAGAGTTCTATTTGTCCAGTTCCAAAATCTGAAAAAATGACCAAGTCTGGTTTGTATTTAATGATCTCTTCTTTAATCTGAATGATGGATTCGGAGTTAATCTGGTGTATATTCTTCCACTCAAATTCTTTCTCTTCTCTCTCTAGCATGATTGAAATGATAGCAAGTGCTGAAATACCATCTGCATCAATATGAGAGAAAGCAATAATTTTGTTAGCCTTGCGTGTCTCCTCAGCCGCCATAAGAAGTAAATCTCTCATGGATTTAGGTATAGTTTCATAGAGGCTCTCCATTTTTCCCAAGAGAGCATTCACATGTGGGTAATATAAGTTGGATGCTCTATCACAACGAGTGATAGAAGGTTGGTTTATTCAGCTACTCTCATCGCTCTCGATAGCGCTAAAAATATCACTAAGAATACACTTGCCACAGCTGCAAGAGCCTTTGCGACTTTCTGCCAGAGCTTCAATGGAACTTCAGTTTCCCTTAATTCGTTCTTGACTTTTCTTAGGTAGACTCGTGTATCAGTGTATAATGCATCCTGGTCATCAATCTTGGAAGAGAATTCATCCCAGCTTTGATAGAGTGGCGACTCTGGGTTTGATTTGAGCCATTCATACCACAGCTCAAGAATCTCTTCACGATGGGGTGAGGGAAATCCTCTGATTATGTCTTGGATTCGACTCTCCCATTCTTCAGAATTCATCATAATTTGTGCACCTCATTAATTCCCGGCTGAGGACCACTATGTGATTTTTTTAGTTTATTATTAAGTTTTGACTTAACATCATTCTGGATGACAAATGACGCGCGAAATGCGCATTTTGATATATTTTGATACTTTTTCCATTAATTCAATCCAAGTAAGAATTGACAGCTTTATGATGCTTATCTCATCTTTGATAAATCTCGACCCCACTCTTTAATATCAGTTCTAAGCTTTGAGAGATCTGCGGGACTTATCGTATCGACTCTTCCATAGGTTCGGAGAATTCTTGTCCATCGTTGCATCTTAACAATAATCGCACTAGTGGCTCCTTTTCCTTCGAGCATTCCAGCAGCCTCATTGATTTTCTGGGCGAGGTCACTAGCGATCACTCCTTCCCTTACCTGAGTTTCAAGAGTGTCAAGTACTGATTGAAGATTGGATACAACTCCCCTATCAGCAAGGCTTGCCCCTCCAGAAGTAATGGCTGTTGGAGCCCCAGACTCCAACGACTTGACAATACTGATAATCTCATTAAGTTTCTCGGTGTTAGCATTGACTGCAAGAGTGAGCTCTGATGTGTTCTCTTGGACCTCTGTAATGCCTGAGATGACTTCAATCATTCTGTTTAACATTTGAGTCAGTCTCTCGATTGCTCCATTAATATCTGTCAGTTTAGCTCTGAGGTAGGTGTCTTCTTCGCTCATCATAATTTCCCCTGACGAGAGGGCGCCGTTCCTGGCACGTATCAGCTGGACAATCTATTTTTTGAAGATTAAGCTTTCTGTGTTGTTTTAGAAAACCTGTCTTTCAATAGGTACATAACCGAATACTAATATCAGCCTTCGAAGTGTTCCCATCCAACCTTTGAGCTACCCTAGGAGGATTTCAATACAATGTATATTGTTAATTATAAAGAACGTGATGAAGCTCCTGTTGAATTAAATGGTAGTAAAAATGTTATGATGCGGTGGTTGATTGGGAAGCGAACTGGAGCCAAAAGATATGCAATGCGTCATTTTGAGATCAAGCCTGGTGGAATAATTCCTATTCACTCGCATCCAGAAGAACATGAAATCTTTGTTCTAGAAGGTGAAGCAAAGGTTCTTGGTGATGTTGCTGGACTTGTAGCAAAGAAAGACGATGTTGTTTTTGTCCCCTCTGATTTGCCTCATGGCTACGACAACACAAAAGGGTCCAAGTCATTTCGTTTCATATGTGTGATACCGCTTCTAGAAAACGAGTAGGTAGTTTTTTCTTACCGATATCACTTTACAGAAATTGGGACTAATAGGATGAATCTTCGTGACAAGAAGCTCTGGATCTTTGATGTTGATAACACATTAATTCATGATGTTGAGCATCCCACACCGTTTGCTGATGCTTTGAAGCTTTGGAATGCCCTGACAGAGAAGAATTATGAGCTTGCGATTCTCACAAATGTCGGCCGTCTCTCATCTCGACAAGTAAACCAAGCTATTTCAAAAGCCGGATTTATGATTCAAACAGAACGTGTATTCACAGCGGGCTCAGCTACAGCTGCATATATTTACAATCGAAATCCTAATGCTAGATGTTTTGTGATTAGTGAGGGTGGTGCACAAGAGGACTTTGTAGCACGAGGTTTGAATGTTACCAATAATCCGCCTATTGATTATGTTGCAGTTGGTGCGGATAGAGGGATGACATATCAAGAGCTCAACTTTGCAACAAAGATGGTAAAAGAAGGAGCTTCACTACTCTGTATAAGTGGCAGTAAAGATTATCCCGGCGTCTACCTAGGATTGGATGATATTTTCATCGGCGAACTATCCATTGTTTATGCAATTGAACACGCGACAGGATCTAAATCAGTAGTTGTCGGAAAGCCTTTACCTGAAATCTTCACTGAAACAGTTAAGGTTCTTGGTCATCAGGCATCTGATGCTGTGATAATTGGTGATAATCCCCAGTCTGATATTGCAGGTGGGAATGCAGCTGGAATGACCACAATATTGGTTCAGCGCGATCCCAATGATATTGTATCATTCGAATCTGGCGACTTAGATACAACCCCGATTATAACTGTACAATTACTTGACGAGTTGATTTCAAAGATTTAGAAACTCGCAATACTCAAAGGGCAGCATGTCTAAAAAAAATTACATGAGCCTTGAAGGACCCAGAGTTTACTTTGAGGTAGATCGACCCGGACTCAGTGTCGCAATGGTAATAATTGATGACTTGAAGGTGAATCAATCCACTTTGTCCTTCGAAGAGTACGAGAGAGAAACCTTCATTGAACTTCGAACACAAATGACTCTTGAGGATGCCAAGGATGACCCTATTTTTCGGTCTTATCGCGACCTCTATTGGACATTTGGTATGGATCCAACAAAGCTAAGAGTATCTAGTGAAGCTGTCTTGCGTAGAATTCTCAAAGGTTTGAATTTGTGGCGTATTTCTGACATTGTCGATATAATCAATCTTGCATCAGCATATCACAAGATACCGATTGGTTTAGTTGATGCTTCAAAGCTGGTTGGTGATTTAGTTGTTCGTACAGCATTGAAGGGCGAAATATTCCGAAGGATTGGTGGGAAAACATTGGAGTGCCGCGGCCGAGAGATTGTCGTTGCTGATGATGTAAAGATTGTGTGCTTTGGTTATGCTACTCATGACTCAGAACAAACAATGATTACAAAGGAAACCAATAGAGTCTTAGTACTCCTCTATGGTGCAGAGGTTGTATCAAGAGAAATTATGAATGACGCATTAAAGATCACACTCGATATGATTGACCAATGGCTTGACTGCAGAGTGTCCGAACCGCAAATATTCGAGTCTGAACCCTAGAACTCTAAGAATGGCTGCCCTAAGACAATCCGTTCAAGAAGACTATTCTTGTTTGCTTTATTCACCATTTGCTCGAATTCTTTCTTCAACCTAACTTCATCAACATATTCCGGTTCTTTTATGCCCATGCTGTTTATGACCATTTTAAGCATGTATTCAAATTCGTACAAAAGATACTCTTCCCTTCGAGCTTTTCCTTTTCTTGTCACTTCTTTCTTGACTACCTTTGCCAATCCCTGTTTGATTGCCTCTCTTGTTTCAGTCAAGTAGAACGACATTGATTTTTCATAATGAAGCTCTCCTCTTGTGACAAGCTCTTTCAAAAATGGTAGTCCAAAAGTCCTTCGAGCAATTGCCTCTATCCTCGCGACAAAACCGTTGATTATGTCTTCATACGAGAGCAGTCCTGCTTGCCCTTTTGTTTCAAAGACCTTGTCCATAGGTTTTGCAGACTTGAATTTCTCCTTTTTCTCCGCTAGAAGTTTCTCTCTCTCCAAGCGGGCTGCTTCATCTGCTTTCCTTTTCTCCTCTTCTAGACGTTTTCTTTCAGCTTCTTTCTTTGCATCTTCAATCTTCTTCAGTTTCTCTAGTCTTGCCTTCTCCCGTTCAGCTTCCTCCTGTTTTTCCCTTGCCAAACGTTCCTCTTCTAGCTTCTTCAGAATCTTCTCCTGTTCCGCTCGCAGTTTCTGCATATGCATCTGAACATCTTTCTCAGTAAGCGTAATGTGTTTTGTAAGAAGCCAGCGTACACCAATGTGATTCACTTTTGGTTTAAGGTCTGCAGAGGAGAAGATGAAGCTAGCAGTCTGTTGTCCGGGAAGCTGGGTGATTATCTCTTCAGACTCCTTTTCGCCTGCAATCGGCTCCAATATACGTTCGAGTACTTTGAGTGACTGTTCACTACTAATACGGCCAGCTGATATGGTGTTGAACTGCTCAAATGCCTTGTAGTCAATGTCTTTCGGACTTTGTGTTGCTATGAGACATTCAACGCCGTACTTGCGAGCTTGACGGAAAAGAAGTAAGAACGTTTCCTTTGGTCCTGGCGCTCTCATGCCTGCTGGTATAAACGGAGCTGCTTCATCTTGGAATATCATCATCCTTGGTCTCTCGGTGAAGCCTTGTCTAAGCATCCATGAGTAAAGCTGGTTCAAGACAATCGCTATGAAGAAATGCTTCTCTTCTTCACTTCTTAGAGTCTTGAGAAAAATCACATTTATGGGAGTCTTGCCATTAACCGGTTGTGTAAGATAGTCGAAATCTATCTCACCTTCTTCCTTGAATAGAAGTTGCGATGAACCGACAGTAAGGCTTCTAATGCGTGTAGCCAGTGTTTGTCGTTCTGAGAACTTCATAAATGGCTCAAGATCAACGCCTGCTGTCTCTATGTCTGCAACTAACATATCAGCAAGTTCAGATAATTCATCAATGTCGGTCTTCTCATTTTCCCAGATTGTTCTGAGAAGTTCGTATATAACAGCAAATGATTTTCCTTCCCAAGATCTAGACAAGCCTGCAACTTTCATTAGCACTTTTACCAGAGTTCTTGCGCAGTTGTCAAGCAATCGAATGATGTCATCTTGATCCGCATTTCTGTCTGGAAGCTTCAATGGATTAATTGAGATGGCGAGACCCTTGCTGCTTGCAGGCGTATAAACTCGTACCAAGACTTTGTCCATATACTCCTTGAGTCTTTCTGGAGGTACACCCTTCTCTGAAAGTTCCTTTGGGTCGCCAGGCAGCATGAGTGATGCAATATCCCCTTGAGGATCGAATGCTATGATTGGAACTCCTTGCATCGCTGCTTCTTCCAAGATACACTTGGAGAGGACTGTTTTACCCGATCCAGTCGAACCGAACACACCACCGTGTCGCCGAAGGAGATCAACACTCACCTCAAATTTCTCATCAGTTCGTTTTCCTTGGTCATCAAGTTTGTATCCTAGCCAGAGCTTGTCTCCCATATCAAACACCAATCATCCTGCTATCAATTTTCTAGTTTTAAGAGCCTTTCCACGATTGAAAAAATAGAAAAATTGGATGGAGATTTCTCCACCCAACTTGGATCTTTATTCTCCTACTGGTTCATATCTTCTTCCTAGGAAGAATACAATTACGACTACTAGAGCTACTGCTAAAAGAAACAGAGCTCCTGCTGCCCAACCATATGACCATGTGTTTTTGATTATGCTCATTGCTAGATAGACGCCAGCCATTATTACACCCAAAACAAGCGAAACGAGCATGAATCGTGAGGTCATCTCCTTCACCTGTCCTGTTTCAGCTCCAACTGCAATCTTACTTCCGAAGAAGACAAACACAAAGAGGAAAATATATGCAATCACAACCATAGTCCCCATATCAAACAAGTAACCTTGTGTGACTGCATCGATGCCAGTTAG
>JAEORO010000107.1 GCA_016840855.1 Candidatus Thorarchaeota archaeon
ACTCTAAGTGGCAGAATATGAATTGACCTGCCAGCATACTCCAAAGGCTCTTTCATCATGAACATATTCAATGGAGCTTCATTCTCAAACGATCTATCTACACCAAGGCTCACAACCACCATTGGATCATAAGGTTTCCAAGTCTTGTACCGATTCTCAACTTTCTCATCGATATATTTTCCTTCCAGAAAGTCGTAAATCGTACTTCTTCCATCAGCAGCAGACACAATCACATCTGCTCTATGTTCAGATCCATCAGATAGAACAACGCCAACAGCAGTATTATTTTCAACTACTATTCTTTCAACTTTGGATTTGCACTGTATCCGGCCACCAAGAGATTTGTAGGTTTCTTCAATTGATTGAACAAACTCTTGACACCCACCTTTGAACAGACCTAATTGACCAGAAGCAGCCGATGCAAGAATCATTATTACAAACCAAATTGGTGCTTCAGGCGAGAAGAGGTTTTGAAAGACAGTCTTAAGAAAGGGACTCTTCAAATTTTCAGTGTACTTAATTGCAGAACCGGAAAATTTGCCAGTGAAATATTTCATGAAACCTCGCATTTGCCACATTTCTTTCAACGAGTCAAAACGACCTCTCAATTCGGGAGGATTTGTACTCATTCCCAAATCTGTAAGCAGAGGAGAGTCCTTCATCCATTCTACTTCTCGAATGAATCTATGAATTTCCTCAGCATCCGATGGAGAGAACGCCTCTAGGTCTTTCTCAAGTTTTTCAAGATCCTGAGTGAAGTCAATAACTCTAGTTCCAGTTTCATCAACAAATCGAAGATACCGAGTCATATCTGCAATGTCATAAGATCCAACAGCTCCAATCTCATCATAGACATTATAAATATTGGATCCGGGCTTGTGACAAATAAGAAAATGAATACCTCCATCAATGAGATAGTCTCCTCTTCTCCATACTGCTGCGACACCACCAGATTTGGAGCTATATTCGAATATTTTGCTTTGAAACCCATTCATCTGAGCATAGCAGCCAGTTGATAGACCAGCCAATCCCGCTCCAATGATAATCATCGATTCATTACTCACTACCACTCAATCTCCCATTTCGTGTTGTAATGACGCGATTATTTGCTCCATGGATTGGTTCCAAATCTTTGCCATTGTTGATTCAATAGTTATTGCGTTTCGTAGACTCGAGTCTTTTTTCTGATTCTTTTGTTCAAGAGCTTGAAGTTTTCTTATGAAATCTTGATTTACAGTAAGAAGCTGCTGAAACATAGAGAGAATAAGATTGGATGATGGTCTAAGTCGATATGTAAATCCTATCTTTCTGGAGCCTTCTTTCTCAACTACACCATAGCTTTCCAGAACCTTGAGTGCTCTATTGACTGATGGAATTGAGGTTGATGTAGAAAAAAGCTCACCTAGTCGCTCAGAAAGGTCCTTTTGCGTCCAATCTTTTGGTTCTAATATAAGAAGGCCTTCAATCCACCCACAATACTCAGGATAACCATAATGGGCATAGGCTTTGCCAACAATTTCTAGGAATTCTTTACGTAAACTATCTGGAGCCACAATCGAATCCTCAGGCATTATATAGGTTTGAAAACTTATTAAATTTCAGATTTTTGAAATTCAGGATTTCAAAGTTTTGAAATTAAAAAGAAAGAGGTTTGCCATGAGGTAAATACTACTCATGACAAAGTCTATGATAACTCGTTCTTATATGACTCAAGCATTCTAGTGATTTCATTCCTTATGGACCGTGCCATGACCAACGCCATTTCTATTTTCTCTGGAGAAGAGGGTCGTTCACCAACTGTGAGAAGCGGATCATTCAATGCACTATCCGTTTCATGTTCTAAAACTGATGTGTCGGCTCCTGCAGAAGCTAAAATACCAGCAATTTCTTTGATGCGAGTTAGTGTTGCCTTTAGACTCCTTTTCTTTGCCGCTTCAACATCCCAGTCAGCTAAGGCATTTTGTACTTCAGGCTCAAGTTTCTTCTCCTGACTAGCGAGAAATGCGATCACTTCATCAATGGCAGGTGTTAATTTCTTGATAGCAAATGCCTTCTTGTCAGCTTCTCGCTCCTCTGAGAGCTTCCTAAGAAACTCATCATCACCGACCAAGGAATCAATAGAGTCAACCATATCATTCACGACACGTATTCTAGCTTTTGCCAAGTCCAAGTGAGATTCATCAATATCTGAGCGACTCTGTTTTAGTGATGCAATAAGACTATCAACAATTCGTATTAGAGGTTCAGCTTCCAAGCTAGATGCTTCAATGGATTCCTTTAGCAAGCCCACTCGACCATCTGTAAGATCTGCATCACGGGTTAATTGTTGGCTGATTTTGTAATCCTTCAAGACTAAAGTACCGGGACCTGCTTGGAGGCTGTATCCAGTTTTCAGTTTGTCACTATAAGAAACACGAACAAGTACTGAAAACTCCTTTTCGCCCACAAGAGGTTGTGCAGATTTTAGAACCACAGAGATGTCGAGCGTTTCTCCTGGTGGCAAGTTGTTTACTTTTTTCGATCGTTCGCCAGATATTAGATCCAAACCTTCATCAAGATGCCAATCAACAGACAAGCCGAGAGCTTCACCATTTCCAGAATTCTTTATCTTGACCCTGACAGGAAACTCTTCTGTGAATGTTACATCATTGGGAAGAACTAACTGTGATGATAGCTTCGGAACTTTGAGTTTCCCTCGAAGGAGCTCTCGAACCATATCGAGACCCTTGTCAACGTATTTTGTGAAGTCCTGACTATTTGCGCTTGCGAGAGCTGTTTTTAATTCAGTTACTGCGGCATTCTCAGCAGAAGCAAAGGATTCAAGGTTAACAGATTGAATTGCAGTTTCGAGCATTTGAGGAATTTGACTCAGTCTGACGATAGCAGGAAGTCTGATTTTTGAAGCGTGTTCCGCTACGAAGCCTCGGGCTTTGTAAAAACCCTCTGCTTCCTTGCCAATCATTATGTACATCATACATGCAGTCATAGCAAGAGCAGTACCTTTACTTGTTTCTGCATCCTCACCCCACATAAGATGTTCAGCAGACGCACTGAGGAGATCTTCCGCGGCTCCCTCGTATGCGTCCACAGCTTTAGCGGCGTCACCTAATTCAGAAAGCACATCACCTGCTGCACACATATTGATTGCAGCTTTCTTGTAGCTCTTACCTCCTCGATATTCATTTGCAGATTTAATGAAAGCATCCGCAGCGAGGGCGTATTCTTGTTCTGCAGTGGAAGCATTGCCAGATTTTTCAGCTTCGGCAGCTCTCTGAAGGTGTTGACTACCAGCGGACTGCCTTATAGCATCTTTCTGCGATTCCTCCATCCATCTCTTAGCTCGCTCTTCAGACATTTTGAATCTCACTCCTAATTGAACTGTAGACACCTGCGAGTCTATGCTTCTTCCTTTAGAGGAGCATAGAACACTCCCAAATGTTTTGCAGTGCTGACGAAACCTTAGTAGACCTCACGTGGGGAATGTCTAAGACGATCAGGCAAGCCTCCGCCATGACCTTCAATCACTAGCTCATATCCTCGGCCTATCCGACCTTTTGAGGCAGTTTGAAAACCAACCTTTTCAATACCTCGAGCATTTCTTTCGGCAGCCCGTCGCTCAATCATACTAGCTCCACTTGGAACAACAAGTATGAGCTTTTTCGTGGAATCGTCAACTGTCAGAGTTATGGGAGTGGTTGGTGTTCCACTACACTCGTGAAATTGACTATTTTTGTATTCAAGCATGTGCTTCATCTGGACAACTACACCATCCAGTAGTCGATTCTTGAGAAAAGCCCACGTGGTTGCATATTAGGATTTGCGGGATGAAACCAACCCTGAAAAATAAAGAGAAGAGGAGCCAAAGGACCCTAAGGATCCTGTGGCTCAATTGAAAAATCTGATTCTCGGGATTAATCCGGAGGTGGCGGGGGTGGAGGCGTGTCATCCAGTTTGGTGTCAACTGGTCTGAGTACCGAATCGCGCTTCCTCTTCGTGAAGACGAAGCCCATGATAATGAACAATAATCCCACGACTGCCACAATCGCACCAATCAACATGGTGTAGCCAGGAACAAAATCATAAGCTGCTGGATTTGTATAGACCAGCAGAGAAATAATGGCACCACCAATCACCAATAGCGCGCCAAAACACACAGGTCCTGAACGCGTATAATCTCGCCATGTCAAATAGCTCAATTTTCTAAGCTCCTAATCGAGACCATACCACTTAGTCTCGTCTAGTTGTAGATGAGGCGTTTGTAGCGATTTAAGATTATTGGGTAAATAGAAAATCATTGAATTGTTATACTCACAATGCAGCCAGTAGATGAAGTATTAACACTGATTATAGCTCCTGAAAGTTCACTCAATTTCCTCGCTACAATCTCATGGAACATACAAGGATATCCAGCAGGTATACGGTTTGCAGAAGGATCCAAGTTTTTGCAGGTATTCAGTATCCTGCAAACACCGGTTTCAATAGTAGCAGTACCAGATCCAGTTTTCGGTAGTTGACTCTCATTAGAACAAGATTGAATCAGTGCTCCAAACTTCCTAACTGCAGTTGCAGGGTCTTCAGGATTAGACGTAGCCCAGTTATGTATGAGAGCATCAGCAATTCTGTTGAAAATGATCTCCAAGTGTCCTTTTGGTAATTCGGAGGTATAAGCAGCTACTTCGCAAATCATTGTAGCATGAGATTCTATAATGCTCTCCCATGCAGCATCACCGGTTGTTCGAGGAATGGAAGGTATCTCTCCGAGTTTCATATCAGGTAAATCTGTAGAAGGAGCTGTATCTTCAGTAGTCACGATGACTTCTCCTCGAGCGGTTGCGGCGATCTCACCTATAGTAGTGCCATCCTCATATGTCAGGTCAGGAATTTCATAGTTTGGGGAAATTCCTGCGGTTTGATATTTCCGAGCAAATTGCATCAATCTGCCTGCCATCATAGCCACAGCATGTCTGCTAAGTCCTTCAACACGTATGTGACCATAAGCCACACCAACAATATTATCAAGGTCCAACTCAGGAATTGTTTTTTCAGCAATAATTTTCTTTCCTCGCACGACACGAACCGCCCACATATCGGTCATTACGCCAACTTGAGCACCATAACTTGTATTCGTAATACCTACGAGTGGGGACACTGGGTAGAAATCAGTCATTTCTTTACCTCAATACCTGAAGGTTTGCAACTCATCATACAAACTGCATTCAAAAGGGTATTGTGGCTGTAGTTGTAGTGGCTACTATAGAATAGGTTTCAGGAAGCAGATGCAAAACGCATCTACTTCCATTGCAATTACACGTATCCAGGTAGGGTTTCAGATGAGCTTCGAGGCTGACGTTTCTTGACCTGTTCAGCCAAGGCAAGAAATCGTTTGACATCATCAGGTGAAAGACTAGGTCGCACTTCGTTTAGAGCCTCCTCAAAATGCTTCATTTCCACAGGTTTTGGCTGCCAGTCTTTGCGAACAGCAGCCATAGCAGCTTCACGAACCAAGTTTTCAATGTCAGCTCCTGAGAACCCTTCAGTCAAATCAGCTAGTTTTGTTAGATCCACGTTGGAGCCAAGTGGCATATTCTTGGTATGAACTTGGAAAATCTCAAGTCTTGCATCTAGATCAGGAGGCGGTACAAATACAACAGCATCGAATCGCCCTGGTCTGAGAACTGCAGGGTCAAGAATATCAGCCCTATTTGTTGCACCAATCACTAGCACATTTTGCAGAGTTTGCATTCCATCCAACTCTGCCAAGAATTGGTTCACAATCCTTTGGCTCACGCCAGAGTCATCACTTCTTCCTCTTGTACTCAAAATTGCGTCTATTTCATCAAAGAACAGGACGCAAGGAGCGGTCTGTCGAGCTTTCTTGAAGATCTCACGTACTGCTTTCTCTGACTCACCAACATACTTGTTGAATATCTCAGGACCTCTCACAGAAATGAAGTTAGCTTCGCTTTCCGTTGCAACTGCTTTAGCTAGCAATGTCTTACCTGTTCCAGGAGGCCCAAAAAGCAACACTCCCTTGGGAGGTCTAATACCCATTTCCCGAAAGACTTCAGGACGTTTTATTGGCGCTTCAACAGCTTCTTGAAGTTGCATCTTAACTTTTGCCAATCCACCAACATCATCCCATTGAACATTCGGGCGTTCAACAAGAACCTCTCGCAGAGCCGATGGAGATACATCATTAAGGGCTATATCAAAATCAGCCTGTGTCACAAATAATGCACTTAGAACATCTGCAGGAATATCACCGGTTTCAGGATCAACATGTGGGAGTGCACGTCTGAGCGCCTGCATAGCAGCTTCGCGTGCGAGTGCTGCGAGATCTGCACCGACAAAACCATGAGTTTTTGCGGCTAAACGTTGTAAGTCTACGCCTTCCTCAATTGGCATTGATCTTGTATGGATTTGTAGAATCTCAAGACGTCCGGCAACATCAGGCACACCTATCTCAATCTCTCTATCAAACCGGCCAGGTCTCCGGAGAGCTTCATCGACATCATCAACACGATTGGTAGCACCGATAACAATCACCTGACCCCTTGCCGAGAGACCATCCATTAATGCAAGGAGCTGGGCAACAACGCGTCTTTCAACTTCTCCTGTGACATCTGCTCGCTTAGGTGCAATACTGTCAAGTTCATCAATGAAGATTATGCTAGGTGCGTTCTTTTCAGCTTCTTCAAAAGCTTCTCGAAGTTTCTGTTCTGACTCACCATAGAATTTCGACATTATCTCAGGACCATTAATTACCTTGAAACTGGCTCCAGATTCATTAGCTACAGCTTTAGCAATCAAAGTCTTTCCAGTTCCAGGAGGTCCATGAAGAAGTACTCCTTTTGGTGGAGCAATACCAAGTCTTCTGAACAACTCCGGAGACTTCATTGGTAGCTCAATCATCTCTCGAATCTTTACTAGCTCTTTTCCTAAACCACCAATGTCTTCGTAGGTTACTTCAGGAACCGTGATATCCTCAGGCTTGGCAGGCTTAGTCAGTACCTCTAGCTGAGTTGTAGGTGTCACTCGACCATGTTTACTTGGTGATAGGTTTGTAGCAATAAATTGTAATCCTTGTCCAATCGAAGAGATTAGAATGATGTCACCTCTAGTAACTGGCTTATTGATAATTTGTTGTTTCACATAATTCTCAAATCCTGGCTGGAATCTTACGGGTTGGTTTGGGGCAAGTACTAGTCTTGTCGCTTCAGGAATACTGGTTTTACTTACTTCTACCATTTCACCAAGCCGTACACCAGCATTAGTACGAATTAGGCCGTCCATTCGAACCATGTCAAGGACTTCGTCTTCTTTTAGACTAGGCCATGCAACGGCTACAGTTTCTTTCGCTCCTTTCAGGAGAACATAATCACCTGAATGTATCCCTAGGTGATTTCTTACGTCCGAATTTAATCTTATAATTCCACGACCTTGATCTTTTGGCATGGCTGCTGCTACTTTAAGCTTGACAGTATCTTCACTCATTTATCTCACACTCATTCTATTCTATCTTCAAAAATCCACTATTTTCCTTGCTTTTGATATTCTCATTCTTAATAGCTGAAATCTCTAATACACCATTTCGATAAGTGACATTTGATTTTTCCAAGTCAATCTGGAATCCAACTTCAATATCAATTTCCTTTCTATCAGGACTAAGCTGAACAATAATTTTTGATTCAGATACCTTAACTGTGGGAGTGTCTGTATCATGTAGACCATCAACTAGAATTAATGCGCTTTCTCCAAGATCGATTTTTTCCACTATTGGTTCATCACTCATTGGTTCGATTTCTGTTTCAGCGGATTCAAAAATATTTGAGCCAGTCCATGACTGGACCCTCATACTACCTTCTGGAATACCGAAGGCTTTCATGAATTGCTCAATCATTCTTCTGAACTCTGACTCAACGTCATCATCTATCATCTACATAATAACCTCCCATTACGAAGCCCCGGGCGGCTATTGCCGCCCTCCTAGTCACCAATGGGGCTCCCTTTCTGTACGGGTTGTCAGCCAGTACCTAGGATACCACTTGGTATATTAGTATTTAAGGGTTTGGAAGTAGTCAGTGTTTTATCAATCCTTCTCGAAGGTGATTCCTTCCTTTCCAAGGATATCTCGAGCCACAAGTAGACCCGAAACTGACGCTTGCAGGAGCCCGCGCGTTATTCCAGCACCATCACCTGCAGCATAGAGATTCTTCACTTGAGTTTCAAGATGCGTGTTAAGTTTCAATCGGGATGAATAGAATTTCACTTCAACACCATAAAGAAGAGTTCCTGCACTAGCAACACCAGGACAAAGCTCATCAAGTGCATTTAACATTTCCAAAATGGAACTAAGGTGTCTATATGGCAACGCGAAGCTGAGGTCCCCTGGGCAAGCACTTGGAAGAGTTGGCTTTACAGGACTTCTAGCAATTCGTTCTTTCGTGCTCCTCTTTCCACGTTGTAAATCAGCTAATCTTTGAACAATTACACCATCACCAAGCATGTTGGCTAGTCGAGCGATGGACTGTCCGTATGCAATGGGTTCTTTGAATGGAGCCGTAAACTTTGTAGAAACTAGAAGTGCAAAATTAGTATTTGCAGTCTTCTTGTTGGCGAAAGATTGTCCATTTACTGTGAGTATCTCATCATAATATTCACTTGTCACGACACCACCGGGATTGAAACAGAATAATCGAACTTTATCATCAAAACGTCGAGAGTAATAGATTAGTTTTGGCTCGTAAAGTGAATCAGCAATCTCTTGCATTACAGGAGCAGGAATCTCGACACGAACTCCCATATCTACATAATTATTCTCAGTATGAAGATTGAGTCGCTCTGCTTGATGAGAGAGCCACTCATTCCCGACACGTCCAGGGGCAGCAACCACGTATCTTGCGTTGATTATGTCACCCCCATTGGTTTCCAAACCTTTTACCAATCCACCATTTACATGAATGTCTCTTGCTTCGGTCTTGAATTTGATATCAGCATGCTTGAGGATGTCATTATACATATGGCTCATTACTTTGATACAACCCTCTCGACCCATATGACGGACACGCTGAGGTATTAGCTGCATTCCAATTAGAGCAGCTTTTTTCCGGTAGGTTTCGATGTCTTCATCATTACTGCCATAGATTTTTGTGGGAGCTCCATAGGATAGGTATTTTGCATCAATATACTCAATCAACTCCATTAAGCGCTGCTCACCAATTAGATCTGCAAGCCAACCTCCAACTTGAGTTGAATGCGTTAGCTTACCATCAGAAAAAGCTCCAGCTCCTCCCCATCCAGCGAGAATATTACAAGGATTGCATTTCCTGCATCCTACTGCGGCTGTCGAATTCGGACAAGTCCGATTCTCGATGCTCTTTCCTCGTTCAATCACAACGAGTTTCAAGTCTGGTTTGTGCTCAATTAGCTCAAGAGCACAGAAAATACCAGCAGGGCCGCTACCTACGATAGCTACATCATAATCCAAATGGTACAGCTCCTTGTTTCCCGGCTCGTGGCGGGGTCAGTTATTGAATCACTTAAGCCTTGCGTCGAATAAACGAAGAATATATAGTTGGAAGCCATAGGAATATGGATATATTGACTAAACATGAAGCCACACAGACTAGAGTGTGAAATAAATGACAACATGTTCTCTCTGCGGTGTAGATGATTTGGGCTTTACATGTCCATATTGCAATACTGTCTATTGTTCAGAACATAGATTACCGGAGAGTCATGGATGTCCTGCAATGCATAAAGTTCGTGAGGAGGCACAAAAGAAAGTCTCGGATTCTATAAGAATTCCCCGGCGAGATGATGCGTCTCAGTCCGCGAAGAGATTGAAAAGAAGACGAAGTAAACAAGGTCGATTCTCATCAACTGAGATTCGCGATCTTGCTATTGCGTCAGTATTAGTTATCCTTGTGGGAATCTCCATTTTTGGGAATTCTCTGGGTATCTTCAATGCGATTGCCATAGTTGGCAACCTTATTGGTATTGGCTTGTGGTGGTTAGTTGTTGGTACCATCGCAATGTTTCTTGCATCTTTTATGGCACATGAGATGGCGCACAAATTTGTCGCACAGAATTATGGTATGTGGTCTGAGTTTAGAATGACTTCCATGGGTTATTATCTGTCAGCTATGGCAATTATCTTTTCTTTGCCTATTTTTGGAACTGGCGTTGTATACACTAGCGGAACAACAAATATTGAGCATAGTGGGAAATCCAATCTCGCTGGACCGATGACTAACTTTTTGATTGCGGCAGGACTAGCCATCATATCCATTATGTTTTTTGCGCTGGGATTTAGCCTGTTCCCGATTGGTGTCCTTCTGAGATATGGTGTTCAATTAAACGCATTTCTTGGACTTTTCAATATGATTCCAATTCAGCCATTTGATGGAGCAACTGTAAGATACTGGAATAGTCGCGTCTGGCTTGGGGTTACAATAGGGCTGCTATTCATGTTAATATTCGGATATGTAGCATACCCATTCCTAGGACTCTAGATGTTGCTGGAATAATACCATGCTTCATAGCAGGACAATATAACTGGTTATTGTCCGGGGGCTGCTTAATTGCTCACCACAAATAGATACAGTCCAGATATTACAGAACTCTCAGTGTCCGCATGGTTCTATAGGAATCGCACAGTAGCAGGATTTGATAATCCTGCGCGTTCATTATATGTTTCAATTCGTGAGCTAGTAGAAAATAGTCTTGACGCTTGTGAAGAGGAACGTGTTTTGCCAGAGGTCAGTGTTTTCCTAAAGCGTGAAGGAGAGCGAAGTGATGACCTTGATGTCTTAAATGTTGGTCCGGAAATCTTTGAACTTGTTGTGAAAGACAATGGGAAAGGAATGCAAAAGGAAGACATTCCAGTGTTGATAGGAAAAATGCTTACAGGAACGAAGTTCACTCTTAAGCAGAGTAGGGGCACATTTGGGTTGGGAGGTAGTTTAGCGATTCTTTATGGGCAGGTCACGACACAGGAACCAGTCGATGTGATAACAGGAAAAGTAGGAGATGAGTATGGACATAGGGTTACTATGCGGTTGGATATAGAAACAAACCAGCCAATAATTCTCAATGAACAGAAGATTGAGAAATCACCTCATGAAAGCGGGACGATGGTGTCATATAAACTACAGGGAGATTGGATTCGCAGTAAGAGAAAGATCAGTGACTATTTCTCCCAGACTGCAATTATTGTTCCTTATGCATCGCTCTTGTTCGAAACTCCTGACGGAGAAGTACTCTGCTACGACAGAGTAATAGACAAGCTTCCCGTCGCGCCAAGAGAGATGAAACCTCATCCACGAGGAATTGATGTAGAACTTCTCAAGAAGATGATTGGCGTAGCAAGAGCGAAGACTATGAAGTCATTCATGAAAAACTCTTTCCAAAGAGTAGGTGTATCAATTGCTGAAGACTTTCTTTCATCTGCAGAAATTGATCCAGATAGAAATCCAACGACCTTGGAGCAGAAAGACCTTGTCACTTTAATGAATGCGCTTGTGTGTTATGATAGGTTCTTACCACCCTCGCCCAAGTCTCTTTCTCCTGCAAGCATCGATGTGCTTGCTGCGGGAGTTCAGAGGTTATCACCGGAATTTATGGTTTTTAAGCAGAGGTCTCCAAATGTATCTGAAGGGCATCCATTCATAATAGAAACTGGAGTGGCATATGGAGGGAAACTTGATTCTGGAACCAACATTTTCCGGTTTGCAAATCGGATACCACTACTCTATGATGAACGCTCAGATGTAACATATAGAGTTGTGCGAGACCTCAATTTGAAGAATTACGGATTAAATCATGAAGATCCACTAATCTTTGTAATGCATATCTGCTCAACAAAAATACCATACAAGACCGTAGGTAAGGAATACATAGGCGACGTTGATGTTGTTCGAAAGGAGATTGAACTTGGGTTTAAAGAATGTCTAAGAGAGATTGGAGAAAAGGTTAGAAAACGTGATCGAGTGCACAAAGAGAGAAAGAGAGAGAATCGACTTGTAGAATACTACACCTTCATTGCAGAAGTCCTTTCTTCATCTATGAGAAAGGAGGTTCACTGCACCCGAATTTTTGACTCGAGGGGAGTTGATATGATTGAGTGACACGGCACATAGGATTGCAAATGGTAATGTATTGAACATGATTGACGCTGTTCTAGAAGCAATTGGTGACACATTAAATGATGGAGAGTTTCCTGAAATTGGCTACTATGGATCATCGAAAACAAATGTGAATTATGACAAAGCGTTGGGATATGTACCTATAGACGACAAGGCATCATTCATAGATGGACGTAAGGTTGAAAGCGCAAAGACCATTGCAGGTTTGGTTTATGGACTGACTCAGTTCAAGGAGCACCTAGAGCAAGGACTTTCAATGAGCCTCAGAGATTTCTATTATTTACATAAAGTGAAGCATGTCCAAAAAGTAATGAGAATTAACAGCCAGACAGAAACAAACAGATTGATCAATCTGTGTGAAAGAATCATTAGACATAGAGGGGCATCGATTCCGCGTGAGGACTTTGGTGTTGTGAGTTCGCCAAAAGGAACTTTCTATGGGGATGTCACTTTGTCTGATTTGTCAGGAAAACGTTTGAGCTGCAATTCTACAGGAGAATATGGATGGTTCATTTCATCAAGACCATTTGATGTAGATATTCATGATATCAACATTGATGCAGCTTTATTTGTCGAGAAGGAAGCAATGGCAAGGAATCTTATCGAACTCGGTATACCAGAACACCTCAGAATTGGAGTCGGATCACTTTTTGGACAACCAGGTCGAAACATGAGAGCATGGATACGAAGACTTGCTGATAATGAAGTCCCCATTCTGGTTTTGGTAGACATGAGTCCATGGTCTTTGAGAATATTTTCAACAATCAAGAGTAATTCAATCGAACTAGCGAATATAAAGGGACTCGCAACACCGCAGGCAAAATTTGTTGGTCTCTCTACGGAGGACTTCTGGAGCAAAAATGGCATGTTAACTGGTATTGAACACTCACTAGAGGTAATGGCTAAATCAGATATAACATGTGCCCAACAAAACAGAAGCATCCCATCAATAAGCCAAGACCCTATTCTTTGCAAACAGAACGATACCTTGTATAAGAAAAGGAAAAAAGGAGAACTTGAAGCATTCAAGGCATTTGGATTTCCTTTGATAGAACTGAAGAAGATGTATATTCATTATCTTAAAATAAAATCCAGTGAGTATGACGTGAAACTGATATGATTTCAAGAATATTAGTGTAAAATCTTTGATAAGTGATATAAAGTAAGTCGTGCTCACTGGAAACGAGGAGTGTACAAATGACCGACAGGGAGAAGATGCTTGAATTACTGGATGAATTCAAGGACTCAATTGTCAAATTAATGGACGAACGAGAAAGCCTTGATGGTGAAGCAGAAGAACTTAGGGCTGCGAGAAGAGAAGCGGAAGAAAAAACTTGGTCTCTTGAAGAACAGGTAAAGGAACTCACGACCAAGATTGAAAAAGCTGAGAAGGATAGGGACAAAGCAAAGACTGATTTAACCACTGCTAAAGAAGAAATTCAAAATTTGGGTGCCAAGGCAGAAGAAGCTGAAGCATCAAAGAGCGAGGCAGAAGAAACGCTTCGAAAAGAGCGAGATGAACTCAAAAGAGAGATGGATGAGATAAACGAGCAACTTTCAAGGGTTTCAGAACTCTATAGAGAGGCATCTGCTGAAAAAGAAGCGCTACAGGAGAAAGTGGACGTTAGTGACCTTCTTGCAATCTATATTACTCTCATCGAAACTGTGTTCTATGGCAAACCTCATGCCAGAATTCTATATACATTACATGATGTGAAAACTGCAATAACTAGGAAGAATATCACATCAAGTACGGGTATACAACCAGCTGCTGTTCTCAAAGCTGTACACGATTTAGTGGCAGCTGATCTTGTATCATATGATGAGAATTCACAAGAAGTGGAACTTACGAAAGATATCTTTAGAAAAACGAAATAACCTGTATGATGAGAGAGATACCTATTGTCCGGAAAATTAACCATTGGTACTGCACTAAAAAAACACGTGAGAAAATACACATTAAATGGAAAGTTGAACTCAATCACATCTTTGCTTGGTGCAGAAGCTCAGAATGTGATAGATTGGGCATATTCTGAAGCAAAACGTCGCGTTGCAGAGAACCCGGATGAGAAAGAATCAGATATAGGTAAGATAGTGTTTGACTTAATTAGTAATGAAGCTGCGATTATTCTTGTGAAGCAAAACCATGCAAAAGGAAAATTGACAACAAAAAGTGAAGTCAGAGCGAAAACTGGGCAGAAAGCAGAGATGCCCGTCTTATATCGGGAAGCAGGATTAAGGCATCCTCAAGAAGCAAGAAATCTCAGACATAACATATTCCATGAGGCATTCTTAGCACTCATCAAGCATCTATTTAATGGGATTACAACGAGTGTTCCATCAACAGGAGAGGGACTAACACCAGATCTAATTGTTGAACATAAAGATCAAGGTTGGTTGATTTCAGTTGAGTATAAGGGCTATAGATCCCTCACACTCCTAAGCGAATCCGAGATACTAAAAGGAATGCGCTATCAAGCCGTGTATGGAACTGCTTGGCTAGTGACAAGTACGACAAAAAGCGTTAAGGATCTTTACGGAAAGACAATCAATTCTAAAGAATTGATCGACAATGGTCTTTCAAGGCTAAAACAGATCTATAGACGTCGAGCATATACCAGTGAGCAAAGAGAAAATAGAGGAATAGCAAAGAAAGGCGTTACTCATCTCGAGAAACAGAGTGACCTAGATATGAAGTGCAGACTCTTTTCAGCTGAGGAACTCCTAGAATCAATGAAAATTGGAAAGCCAGTTAAAGGGCTTGTCATCACAACAGGTTTTGAGTTCATTGAACTTTTGAAAAACGCGGGTCTTGAGGGAGAAGCTGATAATGTCTTGAGAGTAATGAAACTTCCAACTGCTTCTCTTCACAGTGACAAAATAACTTCAGTACGATTGATTGAGTGAATTTCAGGAAAAAAATGAATTATCTAATATTCTCCCAAGCTTTATCAATAGTTTACGTCAATTCCAAATAGACCCTGTCAAGAATAGGGTTGTGCACCAGCAAAGGGAGAGTAAGATTTGGCAGAGCAGGATGTCATGAAATTACAGGAAACCCTCAGTAATCTCCTTAAGGATCTTGGAAATAAATCTCCAATTCTAGGTGCCGCTGTATTTTCTATTGAGGGCTTGCCATTTGTCAGCAGGTTTCATGGCGGAACTGAGGAAGCATCTATTGCAGCTATCGTTGCAGCAATACATGCTGCTGGAGATCAGACTGTAAAAGAACTGAGGCAAGGCGAACTAAGATCTATCATTATTGAAGGAGATCTAGGAACAACCCTAGTCATTTCAATTTCAGCTGATTACCTACTAACCATAACTGCGCCTGAGAATGCGAAACTCGGGATTATTTTCAGTGATGCCAAGAAAACAGCTAGAGAAGCAAGGAAAATACTCCATCAGGCGATTTGAAGAAAAATGGCAACTTCAAGCGTATATCCATTTAATCACCACCCTTGTTATTCACTCAATCGTGATTCACTTTGGCAAAGAATTCATCTTCCTGTTGCTCCAATCTGTAATGTCAAATGCGCATTCTGTTCACATGGAGCAGGTTCCTCGTGCCATACCTCAAAACCAGGATTTTCTTCACAGGTAATGACACCCAATATTGCAGTAGCAAGAACAAAAACTGAAATTAAAAAGAATACAAATCTCAATATTGTTGCAGTTTCTGGACCAGGTGAACCTCTAGCAAATCCAGAAACATTCGTAACATTAGAGAGAATCAGAAAAGAGTATCAAAACATCTCTATGTGTTTGAGTACAAACGGTGTACTTCTTAGTGAGAACATCGACTGGCTGAAAGAAATCAATGTATCAACAGTTTCAGTTTCAATGAGTACATCGTGCATCATAACAGCATCCAAGATTTACGAATGGGCCAGATTTCAAAATGCTCTAGTCCGTGGTGATGTTATGGCTGCGAAAATAATAGAGGCTCAGATAAAGGGCATCAAAATGGCTTCGAATGAAGGAATTCATGTAAAGGTGAATTCAATACTTATTCCAGAAATTAATATGCAAGATATTGTGCCTTTAGCACGTGTTATTTCCAAGGCTGGTGCTACACTCCAGAATATAGTACCATTATATCCTGATGACAAGTTTTCATCATTAAGAGCACCATCTTTTCAAGAGATCCAAAATATCAGAAAAAAAGCCTCATCTTTCATTAAACAATTCACGTTTTGCAAACAATGCAGAAGTGATGTGGTTGGAATTCCTGGATGTGATTCGGTTCTCTAACGGACTTTCTTAACAGAAAGACATCCAACCTCAACTAATCTGTTAATAAGAAACCAGAGTGCTCGTGGGTCTAAGGGAAGAGATTCAACGACTTCTTTAATTTTTTTAACACCATCGAATTTCTCAAGAATTTCTTCAAGATGCTCCCCATATTGAGATTTCAGCATACCAAGTTTCATCTTGGGACACTCAGAACGTACAAGAATATCATCATCTGTAAGTCGTTTCTTGAAATCAATCCATTGATATCTATCTAAAATTGAAATGAGAGCTAGTGCTTTGTTATCAGAGAATCCAATGAGGTCCATTATCTCAGCTACTGTACGTTTTCCATTTATGAAGGATTCAAGTTGCTCTAGGTCATGATCTACAGCACCAACTCGAAAGGGGATTCTTATACCCTTTTCTCGTTTCATTGGAACTAGATCCAAATCCACAGATGAAAATGGAAACTCTTGAATGATATCTAGAGCAAACTCTCTAAATCGTCGAATGTCTCCCTCAAAATGCCGAAGCTTGTCACCATGTTCGCTTTCAACTAGTCCAAGAATTCGCTTGAGCTTCTCCCGGTATGGAACTTCATCAGGTACTGGATCAACGACAAGTAGTACAAGAACACTCTCGCCAACTTCTATTAGTATATCATATGCAGCTTTTCTAATCGTTCGTATAGGTGTCTTTGCAAATATGATTACTGCTGTAACAAATCCCGCAATCAAGTCTGGATCGACTGTGAGTTCAGCATAAGGGATATTCAATACAGACTCTCCACCTTCCATTCGGATAAGAGAAATATACCTTACTTTTGAAACATCCAATGCCAAATCTCAGACCTCCCTGCTCCTTTGAGCTATTGAGGGATCGTCAATATAGCCTAAAACACCAGCATCTATAAGACGATTGGCTACGGTTTTGACAGCTTCCATGTTATAAGGAAGACGCTCACATATTTCAGATAGAGTCTTTGTACCATCACACTGTTCAACAAGTTTAGTCAATTGATCACCATATACACCAAGAAGGAACATTGGAGGATCCATGATTTTTATTAATACACTAATATCCTCAAGCCGACGCGTAAGTGTAATCCACTTATACTTGTCAAGCATTGACATTATCGCCATGATTTCTGAATCCTCAAAATCAGACTGCTGCATGATATCTTCTATTGTTCGTTTTCCATTGATGTAACCTAGCACAACTTGAAGTTTCTCATCAGTTTCACCCACGCTCCAAGGGATAGGAGCCTGATGATCTGGAGTCGCCTCGGATTTACTCACTAATCTTGGTATCATCTTAAGATCAAAAGTCCGGTATGGGTAGAACTCAAGAATATCCAATGCATACTCTCTAAATGGTCGAATATCACCTTTCCATGAAATAAGCTGTGACTGGTAATTGGCTTCAAATTTTTCAACAATTTTGATTAGATTATTTCGGTAAGGCGTATCATCTTCGACTTTGTCAACAATGAGCAAACCGACAACATGCTCGCCTTCTTCAATGACAACGACGTATCCTTCTTTTACAAAGGTCTTGAGCTGTCTGTTCTCAAAGATGATTACAGCAAGAACGAAACTAGCTACTAAATCAGGGTCAACTGACATAGGTCGATATGGAATACCTATGATGGGTTCTCCCCCTTCTTTTCGAACAAGAGAGAGATAGCGGACTTCCGCTTTTTCCTTGTGCGTTTCGTTCACAGTTTATCGACTACCTGAAACCCTAAATAACCTTGTTAGAAGAAATCCATCAACCCACTCTGTGTTACCATGGTAATATCTGCATCACCTTCTAAGCTATATCCTATTACCTGCTTCAAGTCAACAACTGTGTATGAACTCCCGATGCCTGTGACAAGAAGAGACCCCTTCATTCCGATTACATCTCCAACGAGTGGACGCTGATCGATAGGATCAGACCTTTTTCTCCATGGCACAGGTGAAATATCTAATGATGGTAGCGAATAATACTTGGAGAGACCTTCCAATTCAACCTGAGTCCCCAACTCAATACTTTCCAATCCAACTATAAAATCATCAACAATCTTTTGAGCGGTCTTTAAATCAATAGTACTTTGGAGACCCTTTATTTTCCTTTCTCCTCGTACCGCCTTAGTAATTTCTCTTCGTTTACTTAAACGATCCTCAAGGCGTCTTGCTTTTCGTCCACCAGTGATGTATTTAATTATCCCTCCATAATCAGCTCCTTGTTCAATCCAACGAAGTCGCACCCTCCCTTTCGATGAAACTCCGACTTTTAATGTTGAATCATTGAAAACAACAACGTAAACTACATAATCAGATATATCACATTGAGCCTTTCTTGCTTCTGTACCTAGGCAAGTTCTACCGTCACAACGAATGCAGGGATCATAAAAATCCAAAGCTGAGCAGGGACCACAGCGAACTCCATGACGCAGCATGACAGAATCCTCAGGGCATTTCACTGGTTTACCAGTTGAGTCAATACTTCCGATGCATCGTTTTGGACCTCTAAAGGACCAATTGAGATGTTTACCAGGTGTAATGGGTACAAAATCCAATGTTTCAGTTTCTTGTCGCCAAACTTGAAGCCCGGATTCGTAATTCCCATTGTCCAAGACTCTCCAAGCAACATCTACTATCTGCAATATAATTCCCTCAAAAACCCTTGAACTGACTCTTTCCCAGAATCATCCAGTCTACTCCAGCGATGTTCAAGTCTGCTTTGCACTTTGGACAGTGACCATCATTGTCAAGGTTATTCTGACTAAGGTAGACTGAATATCGCTGAACTGCTTTAAATCCGCAATTCGGGCAGTAAGTATTTTCATAATCATGTCCAGCTATATTCCCTGAATAAACGAAGACAAGTCCAGCCTCTTTAGCAACAGCAATATGAGCTTCAAGTGTAGCAGCAGGAGTACGCGGAAGATGTGTCATTTTGTAAGTTGGAGAAAATGCGGTTAGGTGAAATGGTGTTCGTTCGCCAAGATGTTCCACAATCCATTCTGCAAGTACACGTGAGTCGTCCACCGAGTCTCCAACTTTAGGAATAACAAGATTGGTAATTTCAATGAATATCCCTTTTTCTTTCATTCTTAGCATTCCATCGAAAATTGGTTCAACCTTAGGGACAGACATCAAGTCGTTGTAGAACTTCTTGTTAGCACTTCCCTTAAAATTAATAGACGCTGCATCAAGGTATGGTGCGATATAATCGATCGCTTCTGGGGTCATATATCCATTTGTAACGAAAGTATTGAACATCCCTTTATCGTGCGCTATCGCTGCTGTATCATGTGCAAGTTCCATGAAAACTGTGGGTTCAGTATATGTATATGTAATTCCACCGCAGTCGTATTTTTGGGCGAGGGATACAATATCAGCGGGTTCAAGTTTTTGCCCGATAGGAGTTTCTCGGTGCGCAGAGTGATAGTTAAGACAAAATTGACACCTAAAATTACATGAAGAGGTACTTATTGAGAATGTACTACTACCCGGAGCAAAATGGAATAGTGGTTTTTTCTCTATCGGATCTACAGCCATTCCATCAATTAGGCCATAAACTGTGGAGTAAAGTTTGTTATTCTTTGCTGTTCGAACTCTACAAAAGCCTGTTTCACCATCATGTATTACGCATCGTCTTGCGCAAAGATCACAGCGAACTCCACTTTTTAGATTAGAGTACAGTACTGCTTCTCTCATCTTAAGATGCAATCAAAATAGGCTCTTATGCTTCTTACGGTTAAGTAGGCAATCCAAAGTAGTCATTATTAAAAGGCCAAGGTATGAAAAAAATATGGTTAGGTCAATGCCAATATCTGAGGAGTTAGAACGGTTGGGTAATCTGTTTAAACTTGCATCAGAACGAAATAGGCCATTTTTAGAAAAATGTTCTCAAACGAAGTACCTTGCAGTGACAGACTATGATAAAGCAACCAGTGCTACTTTTGACCTCGCAAAACAGACTCTGCAAGAGGCGAATTCCAGTCTTACAACCCGTGATGATTGTAAAAGATATCTTGCCAAACTAAGAAATGCAATAGAATCTGGCCAACTTAACCCAGATCTCATCCACACACTTGAGAAACTCAAAACCCAATATCTTGAGAAGGTCTTGCGTCCAGCAGTTCGCACATATCTTTCGAATGATGAATTTAAGACAGCTCAAATTGATGCGCTCTATAATGATGCTCTAAAGATTGATGGACTTATTGAAGTGATTCAATTTCTAAAAAAGGTTGAACCCGTAGTGTAACAGGACAGCTACTCTTTCTTGTAATCACGATGGACTAAAGTTTGACCATCGACAACCCATGCAATGCCTAGAGTTTGAAACTCATCAGCCCATTTCATCACAATTGCAGGAGCTACACCTAGAGACCTCGCAATCTCCCGAATTGACATTTCACCATGCTCTTCGACCATTAAGAATGCTTTTGTCTTCTCAGTACTATCCATTAGATCAAGATAGCCTTCAAGTGTTTCTTGAGTATGTGCTAACTTAGCTTTTGTTTCTTCAAGGTCGCTTGTTGCTCGTGCAAGATTAGCAGTAGCCCTTTCAAATTCAGTCTTGAGTCGTTCAAGTTCTCTTGCCTTATCTCCGGACTCAAACGAACGAAGTCGTGCTCGAATCTCTTCCATTTCACCTAGTCGCGTAGCAGTCTTTACTTTCTCATCCTCAAGCTGTCGAACTTTGGTTTTTACATCACCCAACTCGAGATCTTTCTTCGCAATTTCATCTGAGTACAATTTCGCCTTTTGTCCGGCTGCATTTGCTCTTGTTTCAACTTCTGAAACCTTTTCTTGCAGGAGGTCACGTGATGCCTCCAAAGATTTTACCGTTGATCTAAGTTCAGAGATTACCTCAACATCCGCCTGAGGAGTCGCCTTTAAACGTGCTAATTCTTCCTCAATCTCCTCGTTGACAACCTTGAGTGAAGCATTATCTTTTCGTAAACTCTCGACTTCAGCCTCTCTTGTTTCAACCTTCTGCTGAGAGATACTAAGCTCCTGGGTGATTTCATCGATACGCCTTTCAAGAACTTTCATTTTATCAGCAATTTCTTTTGGAACTTCCATTTTTGGTTTCATACCCAGCTCTGAGGACAAAAACTCCACTTCAGTTGATGATCTCTGTGTAAAGTCGTCTATGTTTGCTTTAAGATTCGTTAGTTCCTCGTAGGTCACTTTCATTGATTCTTTAAGACTCTCTGTTAAGTCTCGCACTTTTTCGAGGATAGGTGTTGACATTCCTGAGGTTAATGACTCTTCGACCTTGTGAAACTCCTCATCAACAATCGGCTTCACATCGTTGTCAATATAGGTCACCTGAAGGTTTGTCTTTGCAGCACGCTTACTGCGAGAAACTATATCACCCCTCATACTCACAAGATTTCCCTTTAAACCTACTAAAAATGACAAAACCACGGGTACAAGGTCTCGCTCTATACGGTCTATCGACCCATCAACAGTCATGATATTCCGTTCAAGAAGACCAATACTATCTTGCAACCGCTCTACACTTTTATTTATCTCAATCCTTCTACGAACTTGATCTGCAGATTCCACTCTCATAACATCACTCGTCATACGACCAGAATCTACAAGCTCCTGTCGCATCTCATCGTCGACACCAAGCTCTGTAAGAAGCTCGTCAACAACGCTCTTATCCCCAGGGGGTTTCTTTTCAGGAACCTTTGCCATGCGAAGACCTCACGGTATTCTATCACACAATGGACAGATGCTTAGTTAGCCAGATAATACATAAATCTATTCGAGTTATGCTTCTATTATCTAAGGAGCCTGTGAAACCATCATGCGCCTTAAGATTGAGATGCAAGCTAATGTACACAACCGCGGTTCTGCAAAACTAACACGAGGAATGATGATTTGGCATCTTTTTACAGACATTGAGAATCAGTTTGTAGAGATGATAGATGTCTTTCCTCCAGCTAGAGTCACAGAAAAAGCAGAAAAGAATATGGTCGCAGTTATTAAGGTCCCAGAATTGAATCCAGGAGAGAGCTTCTCACCGACTGTGGTTTTACGAATAGACACTATCACACGTGACTGGCTAATGGAACCTCAACTGGCGACTGAAGAAAGAATTGCAAAGAATAGAGGAATTTATTGTTCCATGCAAAAGTACTGGGAGTTTGAAGATCCATTAATTCAAGAATTATCTCAGAACGCCGCTGAAAGAACTGGAGATGATGAATCATATGCGAAACTTGCATTTCAGATAGTACGTGATAGTGTAAAACTCAAGACTCATCTTGACGAACGTAGAGGAGCTGCAAGAGCGGTTAGAGAAAAGGAAGGAGACTGCGATGAGCATGCTGATTTATTCATCGCATTACTAAGAGCAGTTAGAATTCCAGCCCGAAGAATTGTAGGCCACTATTATCGCAATGGACCTGAACCAGAACCTCATGCATGGTGTGAGATGTTTTTGGAGAGAAATGGATGGATCCCTGTTGACCCCGCTCTTGGAAATTTCGGTATAATGACAGAGCACTATTTCTCAAGAATTAGAGAAGGCCATATTTCAGAACGACCAACAATTCACTTGAAATGGAGCGGAATTGCATCACAAGCACCTTCAGTAGAAGAGGTGGTTAGGATGACGATTCTAAAGAATGGTCAAGGTTAGAGACCAGATATCTTTCCCATTGTTTCGAGCTGAACAAAAATTTCAGATCCAAAATGCCAACAAGAATGAGTATCAAATATGCAACATTTAATCCGTGGTAGAAGAGGAGCTTCGAATGCAGATCGAAGCGTATTTGCCAGATGGTGTGCCAACATTTCACCATATGCCGAAACTTGTGGAATCGATTCCATAAAACGACGCTTTGTCTGATCTAGAGGTCCTGGTTTGTAATCGCAGACTTGAATCATATTATCCACATAACGGATTAAGTCAACATGACCAGTCAATTTGTAACGCTCAGACCAAACAGGAACCTCGATAGCAATTGTGTTAGAATCGTTTAGGATGAACTCTTTCAGGATACTATGATCTGCGCAATAACTGAGATCATTTCTTGATCGATGGAAATCTCGAAGTAAACTTACTAGATCATCATCTATCAATGCAGTGAGGACTCCAAGCCGTTTGAGTTTTTTTCTAAGTCCTATCTTCTCTGGCTTTGTCATCTCAGAGAAACGCAAGCGTGATGCTCGCGTATAGAAGGGGTCCATGAAAGGATTGGCAGGTACATTTCCAGTGAGAATAGAATTCAGATGTGCCCATAGAGATGCCAAATCCCCATTCGTATGACCCAATTTTTTATGATGGCTTGTATTCCATTGAAAACCATAGGCTACCTTACCGTGCTGAAAATCTCTTCTGAGGATATCATCTGAAACCGGAGCCATGTCCTTCGACCTCAAAATCAGTGCCTAATCTTTTTAATCCATCGAAGATAAAACATCATGAAGTCCTAATGTTTTTAATCAACCAATAGCTTTGAAGCTTTGGTGTTAAGGATGACATACGCATTCATTGTATTCTACCGATTTCAGATAATGACTCCTGAGCAAGCAGGAAAAGCAAAAGAATTCTGGCAGGAGTTCGCAGGAGGAGAATGGCCGGAGCATCTCAAAATCATCGGTGACTACAAGTATGCATGGGGTTCTGATTGGAACGGTTTTTTGTTATTAGAAACTGAGGATCCGCAAACATTCTTTGAGTTTTGGCCAGTCTTCAGAAACAAGACACGATGGTACATTGATAATACACGAACAATCATTGCTATCAAGAGAGAAGCAAAAGATTGGATGTGAATACATCTCGAAGTAAAAGAGAGGAGTGGGCTCTAAAGCCCACGTCTAATACATTAAGTTTGAGTCAAGTATCGTTGTTAGGGTGGAGCTGAGTCTTCCATCATCTTGACAATCCAGCGAACGTTCTTATCACTTAGTTCGTCACTTGTCCAGATCATAATAGATCCAGTAGCTCCATTGACTGATGTCTTCAATGTAGTTTTTGGACTTGGATACTCAAACATACCTCTGAATCTGGCAATGGCTCCTTTGTACCGTCGAGTGTAGATCCCTACCTCCTCCTCGCTCTGAAGACCACCGCCTTTGAACTCAGCTTGTCTGAGATTGCCTTTCTCAACTCCAGTTACAAGAACAGAATCAACGTCAGTTGCCATATCATAGAGTGTCTTTGCACCGCCATTAAGATTGAGTGGCTCAATGATAGCTCCAGTTTGCTGAACTAAGATTCGCCGAATTCTTCCAGCAATTCTCTCGGAGCCTCGTATCTCTACGGTCTTTCGTTCAAACTTTACGAGTACTGAACCATTATCAACGGAATAGAAGGGTTTTGTAGAAAAACCATCAGTTCCGTAAGTTCGAACGAGAACACGGAAATCTGTCATAAAATCAGCAGTGACAGTCTTCCCGTCAAGTTTTACATTACTAAAACCAGCTCCTAGCTTCTTCTCCTTTCCAGTTGTTGGAGTATAAATGACATCTTTCATTTTAGCCATTAACTGGTTTGGACTTAGTGTCATATTGTTCATTCTGAACAATCTAATCGATAGACCCAGTCCCCGAACCGGAATTGGTTTGGGTTTCGGCCTTGATTTGCTTTGGCTCAAATTTCCTCAACTCACTGCAGCTAGATTGAACCGGTATAGCAACCGGCCTCACCTTCCATTGGAATGAAAATAATAGTGCATCACTTTCATATAAAACATAGGTAGAATCCAGAAAATAGTACAAAATAACGGACGTATCATCCCCATACTATTACAGAGATGATTCTGAGATAACTACTGAAAATATAATTGAAGCTATAGTTTTGTTTGGCGCCAAACCATTACTGTAAAAATCTAGCAATGTATTCGTGTATAGAGTCTGAGTGTATTTTCTAAAATAATTGTTTGGAGTTCATCATCATCCATTCTCAATATTTGAGCCACTTCTCGAATTACAAG
>JAEORO010000108.1 GCA_016840855.1 Candidatus Thorarchaeota archaeon
CTATATGCGAGGTGTTTGGGAGGAGAAATGGGAACCCCTTCTCTATAATCTTGAAACCTATGATACAGCTGAATCGATGATTCAGCTCGCTGAAGACGTGTTTAAAAAAGTAAGGAGCATCATGAGTTTCATTCGTATGCGGAATCTCATGACGAAAATCGATTCTTTCAGTCGCCCAGCAACTATAGCTGAAATCATTCTTGAGATGCTCGAACATAGCATCCATCATCGCGGACAGATTACAGTATACTATAGACTAATCGGAATATCTCCGAAGACTATTAATTACATCATCTAAGAAGAAAAGGAGTGGGATCTAAGATCCCACAGTTAGCCTGGTAAATCTTTGAGGACTTGGTCCAGAGCGTCCAGATATTTCTGGAATGACTCACGACCTTTCTTTGTTAGTTTCATGATTGTGTGTGGCTTCTTATCCAAAAACTCCTTACGAACTTCAATATACTCCGCTTCCTCAAGTTTACTCATATGCGAGGAGAGATTTCCCCAAGTGAGTCCTGTTTGGCGCATCAGGAAGATGAAGTCAGCCTCATCGACCACATAGAGCTGTGCCATAATCTTGAGTCTGGCTGGTTCATGAATGAGTCGGTCAATCTCGACATCGTCATTACTCACCAATATCATCCTCCCGTGCATCAATCACAGGATTGTTTCGAATGAATAGGATGAATCGGATGATGCCTAACACCATGAAAAAGACACCCCAAGCAATCATGTAGAGAGTCAGACTAAGTTCGGCAGAGATGAAGGGGGCTAGTGATACCGCAACTCCAGTGATTGTTGTCAGTATACCCCACAAATAATATCGGTTCTGACCTGTTTTGTCCTTCAGATATAGAGAAGGCCCACACATGATTACTCCAAAGACAGTCGGTAGCCATTTCCAAATGAAGTAGCGATCAATCACTCCAATCGAGAATGAATAGAATATTGCAACTATGGTAATGAAAATCAAAAGAACTGCTGCAGCTACTCCAAGTGTAAGTTTTGGAGGACTTTCTTCACGCATCTTCACGTATCCAGTTCGCGGGTAAGTGTACTTCCTTCTGAATGCTTCAACACCCTGTGGGAGAAAAATAATGTAGAAGACCACGAAAATTGGCACAAAAAATGATTCTATCATCAATCCAGGTACTACAAGCAACACTAGTCCTAGGAGAAACTCAGTCAGACCATCTTTCATCGATTCACGAAAAGTACCTCGTTCGATTTCTAATATATCGTTTTCATTCATTATAAACACAACAAAGTGCTTTGTATAACAAAGTACTTTGTATGAATATAAAGCTTCGTTACACAGCAATCGTGAGCTTGTTGTTTTCAGGAGTTTATATGCTCTAGAGGGCATAAAGAAGTAGGTAAGGCGATGTCACTGTACCATATACTTAGCCCACTGTCTGACTTTGTAGCTATGATTGCTGCATACTTCGCTGAGATTTGGGAGTTCCTAATCTTTATCGGGAATATCTCAGCGGTCATAGTCGTTCTAGTTGGTGCAATCCTTTGGTTCACGGATGTGAATGCAGGTAGAGGTAAGGGGTTAGTTCTTAGCGGGATACTCCTTGCAGTGGTTGTACAGTACTTCGTGATTTACCCACCAGCCTTCGTAATGAGCTAGGTATTAGATAAGACTAGGGGAATGCAAGATTTGGCTCCTTTATGTTAATCCACACCCAGTACCTACTCAGGACTGGTTTCACACACCCAAAACGCCCGAGGTTCTCTATTGAGTCTCGGGCAACCTCTTTTTGGAGCATATCAATGCCAATCGGAAACCTTTATGTCCTTAGAGAATCGACGCTGATTGCAGGGCCCGTTGCCTAGCCCGGTACAATACAAAACCTGTGTATTGTGTGGTTCATAGGGCGCCAGCCTTCTAAGTTGGAAATCGTGAGTTCAAATCTCACCGGGCCCGCCATGTTTTCTAAGCCCCAAAATCTATTGCTCTTGTCAGCCAATGAGGGAGTTCCATACCAAGAGTTCTTGTGATATCCTCGATAGAGTTCAATGAGTCTATTGCTTTAATCTTAGTAGCACGCTTACTACCGACACCTGGAATGACTCTCCATTGGGAGAGAGAGATTTGTGAAGGTTTGAGGAGATAAGGAAGAACTGTGACTGATCTTGGGCCATGGTCTACCACAAAGACATCATGCGGAACTGATTCATCAGCACCCTGTGGCATATGACACAATAGAGGATAGGTTCCTAACGGTCGAAGAAGATACGCGTTTCCAATCACTCCATCAACAAAGACAGATTCGATTACTGTACCTTGTGGTACGACACGCTTGATCATCTCAATGTCAATTGTATTTCGAATCTCTTCTTTATGCCTGAAGAATTGGTGCCTCTTTATTTTCTTACTAACTTCTGGACCCATACGGGTTCCCGGTAGACCTATTACTTGTCGGACATTGATTCGTCGCACCAACAAGCCTTCAGTGAGAAGCTGTTTGAGAAAATCCATATTGTGGTCTAAAGTCCTCTTGGACTCGCCTGGAAGTCCATAGAGCAGGTTAATTCCAGGTAATAGATGAGGAAGACCCCATGGTTCACGGACACTACCGACCTCATTCAATATTCGGACCGCTTCAATTACCTCATCCTGATTTGCCTTTAGGTTGTTCCTACGAACCACCTCAGGGTCTGTAGATTCCACTCCAAATGCGGCTACATCTCCAGGAGTATGATACTTCATGATAATTTTGGCTACTTTTCTTGATTCCTGTGGATGACGTGCGATTGTGCCAGGGTTAACATTGTCAATATGGAGCACTTCGATATTAGGGGCACCTGTTCTAATCTTTGAAAAGAGGGTTTCAATAGCATCCGGATTTGGAGTTGGAAATTCAACTTCGCTCATCTCTAAAGATCCAAAGGTGAAGAGGTCTGCTTGATGGCCAATTCGAAAAGCTCTGATTCCAAATTCATAGAGCGCTTGTATCTCTGATGCAATTGCGTTTGCAGTTCGTTGTTGGGGCGGTCCATAGGATGGTTCGACACAGAATGTACAACCACCAGTCAGAAACCGGGGGCATCCACGATATGACTCAATCTCACAGATAATATGCCCTATCGAGAATCCAGGATGCTGTCGAACAATTGGAACTCCCTTCATGATGAATGCTTCAATCTCACCTGCATTCTCTCGGGTCAAATCAAGGTTGACTGACTCGAAGCCCTCATTTAGTTCAAGTGCTCTTGCGATGACCAATTCTGGGTCACCAGAGACTATATGGTCAAAAGGTGGTGAAAGTGTATCTGAACTTAGGGCAATCTTTCCACCCTCAAGTCCACAACCGAATCTGGCCCATGGACCTACGAGAATCTTAGGAATTCTTTCAAGACCGGGAGCGGAAAATAACTCCCTAGCTTCTCTAACAGAGATTGGAGTACCTCCTACATACTTACCAGGGACAATCATTCCAGCTATGAGAATAATGAGGTCTGTCTTCGACCATTGCTGTTGCGCTTGGTGAAAACTTTCACGGACTTTATCGATTGTATGATAGAGAATCTGGGCTTTGGGGACCCTTGTCCAGATTGCACCAGCAATATATCGGGGGTAAATGCTTACATAGGGTGGAACGCCAAGGCAAGTTGGTTCGTCAACATATCCGTCGACTAGAGCAATACGTTCCACATGCATCTTTCGCACCCATTAATCATTAAGCCCATTCCTTGAAATTGTCATAACCTGTAAATGGAATGGAGAGAGATTCTTCCTTAGATTCCCAGACGACTTGCCTCTCCTTTGTTATGAATCCAATTCTATTTAGAGTGAGCTTCTTCTTTTTGGCGATGTCAAGTGCAGCAGTATACTTCTCAGGGGGTATTGTTAAGACTAGGAGGAACTCTTCTCCACCCTGCATCACCATCTTCATGGTGGACATCTTGTTGTCACGACAGAAAAACTCCACTTCAGGTAGAACAGGTAGATTCTCAATAAGAACACCACATCCGCTCAACCTTGCAATGGTATGAAGTGTGATTCCAAGACCATCACTGCTATCCATGGAGGCTGTTACTGCTTCAATTTTCTTGAGAGCTGCAACAAATTCGAGATCAATCTCAGGTCTATATGCGGCTGTAAGAGCCTCTTTGTGTAATTCTGAATCAGCTTGAAGACCTCTAATCAGAATCTCGAAAGCAACCGATGTAAAGCCAAAATATCCTGTGACTGCAACGATGTCATTCTCTTTTGCACTATTACGCAACACAATTTCCTGCGGCGGAGCTGTGCCAAGTGCAACACCAGTAAGGACAACATCATCGCACATTCCAATATCGCCGCCAAGGTATGGAACTCCGGACTTAAGGCCGAACTGGGAAAATCCTCGAATCAGTTCGCTTGCATCTTCTACATCATAGTCTTGCGGCACACAGAGAGAGAGCATTGTGGCTTGTGGTTTGACTCCTTTTGCGGCTAGATCACTAAGAGCCATTACTGCAGTCTTTCTTCCGACTTGAGCAGGTGTCATCCCTGGAAGCCAGTCGGTTTTCCTCACGAATGTGTCTACGTTAATGACAAGATTGTTTTTGTCTGAGATTGGAATATCAGAGGCATCTTCATCGAATCCAAGAACTGCAGATTGTGGTTTGTTGACAAGACTACTGACCTTGGCTAGAAAATCGCGTTCACCCATCTCGCCAGTCTTCAACCTAAGACCTCCACTGTTCTAGCATATCAGTTCCATGATAAAGTTTTATTAGAGAATTCCAAAGGGTAGCGTTGAGCTGAGCCTCGGTGGCTTAGGGGTTATAGCGACTGCTTCGTAAGCAGTTGATCGCGGGACCTCATGGATATCTACGCCATGAAGCGCGAATTCAAATCCCGCCCGGGGCTCCATTTTTCCGTCGAAACCGCCCTTTCTTTGTGTGCAGGTTTCCATTACTTTATACGCATTGTGATGAAGTTTTATGAACTAGGTGATAAAAATGAAAGATAAAAGAGAAAATAAGTCCCCATCTAGGACTACAAAGCCAGGCTTTTTTGAGTGGCTGGCTGGAACAACTAGGTAATTGATGTAGTTCAATAGATTACGGATAGATTAGGCTGTCGTCATATTGCGGATCAGCCTATTCCAATCAAAGCTAACTTTTGGCAAGGCATCCTCTCAATACAGAAATCCTTATCACAGGTTTGAGAACGGATGGAAATATCCCTCAAGATTTAATCTCTGTAATTTGCGGAGGTTGCCAAGCCAGGTCAAAGGCGCCAGGTTGAGGGC
>JAEORO010000109.1 GCA_016840855.1 Candidatus Thorarchaeota archaeon
AACTATACTATCTCATTATCCTGGGAATTGTATTCATTGGTTTGATAGCAATAATAATCACAAATAGACCGCCCTTGGTCGTTCATGGTGAGACAGGTGTCAAGGCACTCATTCGTAATCTAGGTGAGGAACTCAAGAAACCAGTAGTTCTGTTGATGTTGATTACGACGTTTCTAATATCATTAGTGTATCTAGGGACATTTGTTTGGACTTCTAGAGGAATGACTGGCTCCATTGAAGAAGGGCTTATTGGATTACTCCTCCTTGTAGGCGGCGCTTTTGGTACGATTGCTGGTCTATCACTTGGTATGTTAATTCGAACAAAGGGTTTTGGAGTGACAACTGCCACAGGAATTATACCACAAATTATTGCGATAGCGCTGTTTCTTATTGTTGGAGACATCACCATAGCAGGCTCAATTCCCATCGTGGGTCTTGCCATAATCCTTGTTGGTTGGGCTGGAGGTATTTTGTTTCCATTGATGATAACATATAGTCAAGTCATTTCTCCAGAGAAGAGAGGAGTTCTAGCAGGGATTGTGACATTCTCGTTCTTTTTCGGAGTAGCCCTCATACCCTTGATCTATGAGCCTCTATTCATTCTAGGTATGCCATCACTATATTTGGGGATTCTAGGAGTCACTATCTTGCTGTTGCTGTTTGCCACTATCTTATACCGTAGAATTGAAGTATCAAATTAATGTCATCTTTACAGCCTTGCTGAAATTACAGAGCGAACCTTCTCAACAATCTCACTCGATGTTGGGAGTCCCGTAAGAATTACTTCTCCTATCTCAACCCTTGGAGCAAACTGCTTCATTTTTCGTTTCTGAAAGAATCCTAAATCAGAGATATCGATTATTTCAAGTGCAAGACCTAATTTCTCAGCGGCTCTCGAAGCAGCGTCTAGTAATATCATATGTTCCTGAGGGACTATTCTTCCTCCTTTCCCTAAAGAACCACTTTCCCAATCTGTAGTATTGGTACCCGTGCAAACTGGATGCCCTACTGTATCCATATCTGCGGCTTGGAAGGTTTCAGATCTTGACTCAATAAACACCTTCACCTTCAATTCTTCGCCCATCAAATTTCGCCACCGATTATTTTTGTGAAATCTTCCACAAATTAGATAAAAACAGGTGGTTACCAGCATTAATGATGCCATTCTGGGATATTCATTGCTATGAACTGCTTTTCATGATATCAGCTATATTCCCAAAGAAGTGGTCCAGTGTTCTACTCTTCTCCATATAATCCTCAATCTTGGAAATCAAGGTCTCATCTTCCTTGTGACCTCCTATTTTGTCCGAGGCTATCAGTGAATGTATTTCCTCGTTGAGGCCAAGGATATTCCGAGATGTTCGAAGAATATGAGATAACATTCGCACTAGAATTCTAGAGTTCTCAATGCTTCGTAAGTTCAATACTTGGCTGTAGAACAGGAACTGCAATCTATCAAGCAGTTCCATCTTACTAGTAAGTTCAACAAGAGCTTCGGGTTCTCCGTTCTCAACTAGTTTCTGGTTCACGTCTTGCCAGTAGTACTGGTCTTCAAGCAACTTGACAAGATATGCTTGGATGGTTTCGAAATATGGTGTAGCTTCATCAATCTCATCTAGTTCCAGTTCAGTGAACTTGATGGCGACCTCTAATGAGAACTTATCCAAGTATCGTTTGATAGACGCTTTGTCTTGAGATAGTACAAGGGCGAGTAAAATTCCGTATATGCAGGATGCACAGTCGACAGTTATCTGTGATGGTCCAAGAGCATAGAGTCTTATCGCCTGCAAGAGCATATCATCAGTTATATCCTCTTTATGGATGCGAATCTTGAACCCTTGTGATGAGCAATAAACACACCCATTGTAGGTATAGATTGATGTGTAACAGGTCCTGCCATCACCCACTTCAAACTGTTTTACTAGATTAATCGAGGCGTCTTGATTGAGAATATCAGCTGCGAAGATGGAATGCTCAATGTCGCAAAGACTGTCATCGTTTAGGCAAATGAGTTCTCCTTCGAAGTCTTTGAAACAAGGACAGAAGTTGTATATTGTGACTTCCTTCTCCACTAGTGAAACCTTCCATGTTTACAGCTGTTTAGACGCATATCTATTATTTCACTTCTGCATAAGACCATTCTTTGTGCCTATAATACAGCGTTCAGTCTTCGTCAGATGAAGTTGTCTCAGTATTTTCTTTATTCTTATTGTTGTTACTTTCTTTAAGCTCTTCAATCGCTCGCTTATTCTCCTCTTCTTGTTTCCGAAGCCGACGCTTCATACGTCTACTTTCGTTGAACAGAATATATCGGTAACCAACAATGAGCGCAACAATACCCAGTGCGGCAACAAGGATGAGTCCGACATTGGCAACAACCCACTGGAGCACTGGAACATGTGGGTCAAGAGGGTCGAATCCGTTCATGACCTCCCAGTAGTCTGAATATGTATCACCGTCAGTGTCAGGATTGCGGGGATTTGTGCCATAATACTCTTCTTGGTAGTTCAAAAGCTCTT
>JAEORO010000110.1 GCA_016840855.1 Candidatus Thorarchaeota archaeon
CGAAAAAGAGCTATGGCAATAGCAAAGAAACTAAGGACAATGCTTGACGATGATCCTCACCTCAGCCTTCAACTCGAAAGAGGTCGTGTCGATAAGGTAGTTGAAAAACTCACTCAAAAAGAAGATCTTCAAGAGAAGTGACCTTCTCTTTTGTACGTAATGCATTGATTACAATGCCATGCAATGTAGGAGGCGTTTCATTTTTTGGAATTGCCACTAATGCTAATGCCCAAGGACCATGCGGCATGACTGCACACCCCTCAGGAGTCTTATCATCAGCAGTAGTTCTAACAACGACTTGTCCATCAGGCGACTTTAGGCTCACATTATCACCTTCTTTCAAACTCAACCTATACATGTCTGTTTGATTGAGACGTACTAATGCTGTTTCTGTGATATATTCCGGTGAGGAAATACCTTTAGCGTATTCTACATCCGTTTTGAATGATCTAACAATAACTAATTTTAACTCCATATGAGGAAACAGGAGGTCTCCTAGTGCCATATCACTGCTCTCCAGAATGGACTCTTCGAGAAATCTTGCATGATTTGAAGTGTATATTACATTTCTGATTCCGCATTTTTTCTTTAAGCCACAATCATCATCCTTTTTTAGTACAAAAAATACGCTGCGATATTTCATGGTGATATTCTTGAGAATTGCTGCGGTGTACGGAGATGTGTTTGCTGAACGAGTCATAGGGAATCTCATTAATTTCAAGTCATTCTGTGAGGGTTGCGAACCAGTCTGTGCTGAATGTAGAAGCCGATATGGTTCGTTTGTTGGCGATATTGTTGGAATCCATCCTACTGATCCTCCCTCTCCAACGATGATTGAAGACCCTAAAGAACTCATAAAAAATCTGAATCTGACTCCTTGCGACTTACTCTTGGTTGTTGCTGTCCACCATGATATCTTGGCCGCAGTTGATCTGTTGGTAGAAGCTACGGGCGCAAAAGCAGTCCTTGTGCCTATAGAGGATCCCACATGGGTGCCTCCCGGTTTGAGAGCACAAGTGAAAGAAACTTTAGATAATATTGGAATTGAATCAGCATTCCCTAAACCGTTCTGTACCCTTGAACTTGGCGAAGGTAAGCTTATTGATGAATTCATTACAAGGTATCGGGTTGGTAGCCCAATTCACTACGTTGACATGAATGGAGATGTGATTGCTGAAATAGGACCAATAAGGTCTGCTCCATGCGGTTGCACATGGTATGTCAGTCAGAAGATTAGAGGTAAGTCAATATCTGATACCGATTCTTTATTTGATGAGATTGCGAAAGCGCATCATTCTTATCCATGTACTGCGTCAATGGCAAAGGATAGAGAAATTGGGGATGCTCTCCTTCATATAGCAGGGTACAATGCACGTCATGCAGTCTGTAATGCTACTGGCATCAAAGATTGCACGTTCTCGACTGACAAGCACTGAGTGATGATAAATGCCTGATGAAATATACGAATACTGGATGGTTGTTGCGAAGGATTTGGCTTTGAGATTCAATATTGAGCAGTTCGATACAAGTTCAGCTATGTGGAGTTGGAACAACTTTTCTGAAGATATCCGATCTCTGAAAGGTAGGTTAGGAATAGGTGGTACTCATGCTGAGATTCTTGGAATGAGGCTTGATTTTGAAAATGGTGCGGCTTATGATGTGCTACTTGACAAGCCAGTACATACTAGTCGTCTGATACCGTACTTATTCTATTACAGCAAAGCAAAGGATGAGGGTATAAGTGGTGAGTGGGTCAAGTTCAACGCGCTTCGCGGATCTTGGGCTTGTAGATACTCATTTGATGAAGAGGATGTAAGCAAACTAGTCACAGTTTTCAATGAGAATCAGGATGGAACGTTTTCAGCAATTGAGAAATTAGGTGGAAAACGAGTCGATTTTGGAGATGCTGCTTTTGAGTTATCATTTCTTCCAAAAGTAAAGGTGCTCCTAATTTTCGAAGAAGCTGATGAAGAATTCCCTGCAGACGTCAGGTTACTCTATGATTCAAACTCAATCTTCTATCAACCACATGAATATCTTGGAAATATCAGTTGGCTTCTCGCGGAAAGAGTGATGAAGGCCATCTAAAAGTTCCAAAAAGTGCATTTTACATCAAATGTCAGTTCGAAAACGAAAGGCGTAACTCCAAATTTGCCCTAGGGCTTTTAAGGCGGAATTTTCAGTATTGAATGCTAAGTAAACCAGAGTCATGTTGCTGTAAGTCATGCTTCAGACACATAATCTGGTAGTCACGAAAAGTTACTGAGGCGAGGAACAAAATGACTGAAAAAGTTTTGAAGACAGTATGTGCTGGAGTAGGTTTTGTTGGTGGCGCAGCTCACGTTCCATCATTCCGCAAGGTACCAAATTCTCAATTATATGGTCTACTAGCTCGGAAGGGTAGGGACAGTGAAAAGTACGCCTTGAAGTTAAAGGAAAAAATGGCAAAGAAAGATGATTTCGATCTCAAAATCTACTACGACTGGAGTGATGTGTGTAAAGACCCTGATGTTGATGCTGTATGCGTAGCTACACCTACACCATTTCACTATCCAATGGGAAAGGAAGCGCTTGAGGGTGGTAAGCACGTCTATTTGGAGATGCCAATAGCCCCGAAACTCAAGAACGCTGAAGAACTAGGTAAAATTGCAGAGAAGAACGGTGTGGTTCTCATGCCCATCTTAAACTTCAGGCGTTGTCCTGGTTATCTAAAAGCAAAAGAATTGGTTGATAGTGGTGCGATTGGTAAACCCATCGCAATTACATTCAGAGAGTTTATTGCCGCAAAAGATTTGGCAGACCAATGGCCACTGAGTGGTTGGGCTTGGGATATTGAAAAGGCTGGAGGGTATCCAGATTATACACTATCCGTGTGGAGCCTTGATATGCTTCAATGGTTCTTTGGCAGCCCGCTTGAAAATGTCCAATGGACTGCAAACTATTCACCTATTGAAGGAGTTGATGACTTCAAAGGTTACCAAACTGTAGGTATAATGAAGTTCGCTAACGGTATAGTTGGTACAACAATGCTTGGATCGTCTGTAGCAAAGGGTCTAGACCTTAGCCGGTTTGAGATTTTTGGAAACAATGGTAAGACAATCCTTGTTGACTGGATTCCAAGTAAGAATCGAGAGGTCTTTGACGTGACCCTATTTGGTGAAGGTGATGATAAAAAGAACTGGCAGGTAGAGGGACCTGGTCCAGAAATTTGGGGCCACAAACAAATGATTGCTCACTTCGTTCAAGCTTGTCTTGGCAATGAGAAACCTTCGTGCGATTACAAATCTGCAGTAGCAGCACAGAAGTGGGCGGACAAGATTGTAACCGACCTTATGTAGAGAGATTAATGAGATCTAAAAGGGGGTTATCCCCCTTATTCTCTGTTTTTCATCAGAAGGCTTGTTGAATAACTAGGCCTTAATAGTGCAGTGAATTAACGTACAAAATTCTCACATTTTATTGAAGCATTTCATTATCTTCTTGATACCAGTCATAGGAATATTGCGTCCAGTCATCTATTGGCAACTGAAAGATGCCTCCACAGTTCTGACAAACAACAGTTCCATCATCTCGAAGATGGCTTTTATTGTACAAATAGACAGCATTGCAATATGGACATGGAGTTCTTTTGTTTCTGACTTCTCCCCATTCCTTTTCGGGTTCTATATGCTCATGAGAATCAAATTGCTTTCCACAGTTCTGACAAACTCGTGTTGTAGTTCCCATACCTTTGGCTTTATTGTAAACATAGGTAGCTTTGCAGTGAGGGCATGTGTCTCCTCTATATGAGGTAGGCATTCGCTCAAATTGCCAATTATTTTTTGTAGCAATATGACCTATATTGTGAATCAAATCTCTCATTTTTCGATCTGGAGAAGCATATCCTGTCCCGAAAGGTTCAATCCAGATTTGACAGATGTTTTCTCCTTTGTCATGCTCAACAACGACATTCAGTAATGCTGAATCTGTAGATACAGATGTCGAAAAGACCTCAATAAAAAATACTCCTATAGTCTTCTTTTCAATATACCAGATTCTCTTCCATAAGATGTTCTTCTCTTGTTCTAATAGGAAAATGAAGTCTTCGGCAGTTGGTGTTAAGACATTGAATTTGACCATCGAGACCTTCACTAGGTGTTTCTTGTTTTGAAAGGTTATTACCTTAAGGGTTCATTTCCATTGATGAACAGAAACCTGATTATCTGTAATCTTCAGATATGAGCCTCGCTCTCTTAACCAGCATCCTGCATCTGCAATCCTTGTTTCTTGACTGACATACGGGGTGTGCCCATGACCTCTAATCAGAAATTCGTCTTCTTGAAGACCGACTGTGAGATTTGCGGCTTGTCTTCTTGTAAGATGTACCTCATTTAACAAATCTGAGGGCATAGAGGGATGCTGATCGAGAATGTCAAGGGTTCGTTCCCATTTGTCAACAAAGTCTTTGATTTCCCTCAAAGATGTCGAATTTTTATCAGCGATTTCTTCAAAGTTGCTAACATTCTGAAGTAACTCCCACTCGTAAAGCAGTCCTTTCTTTTCTCCTTCCATATTTCCACCAAAAGGCCCAGCGAGCTTCTTCTCAAGAGCTATCTGTATATCATGAGAAATATTTCTCACTTTATTCTTTGTTTTTTCAGGTAGGGTTTCAGCAAAGTGATAAACTATATTCCATACATCTAAAGGGTCTTTATCATCACTATCGACGAAGCACATCGCTTGACTGAAGACTTCATAGAAACTTAATGCAGACCAATAATCAACCTGATGGCCATGAATGAACCTCAACTTAATTTCATCACTCACTATCGCTAAAGTTTCGGAAACTTGGTCAAACATTCTGGTAGAATCAGGACTAATTGATGCAAAATCATGACCCAAGAAACTGAAAATTGCGTAATCGTGATTTCCAATCAAGTAATTCTTTGCTATATCTAATCGACCTAGGTCTTCAAGGATATCCAAGTTCTGTGACAACACCTTTGAGTTTGTGTTTCTCCACAAGTCGAGAATATCTCCTAGAAGCACAATGCGTGAAATATCATTCTGATTAGGCTTCAAGAAGTCATTAATGAAATCATAGAATCCTGATTTATTTGACATCTGACTTCCTAGGTGCAAGTCCGCTACTGCAATTATCATATTTGTCCCTCAATGTATGTGTCCATACTCCACGCCTTCATCATCGGGCAAGAAGAATGTAAAGAGTCTGACGTACTCTATTCCTTTCAGTCCTGACACTTTGTTGGCAAGTGCCTCAATTGACTTTTTGTCACCCTTTAATGTAATCACCTCTAAACAATGAGTGCGGGAAATGTGCACATGCACTGTGGAAACCACATTGGCATGTCCATCATGTTGCACTCTGATGAGGTCCGCCATCAGCTTTGGTTTGTGTTGATACACGATGTTCAAGCTAGCCATCGTACCCTCTTGTCCTGTTTCCCATTCAGTCTGTGAGATGTACTCTCTCATAGCATCTCGAATTGCTTCCGACCTTCCAACGTGGCCTTTCTTCTCCACTACTGTATCGAACTTCTCCAGCAAATCCTCAGGAACCGAAACTCCAAATCTCTTGAGAGACATGACACAATTCACCTATAATAGTAACACGATTTCCCTAGAAGTAACACACTTAAATGAATCTAACGCTGCTATATTATCGAAAAAAGGAGTTTGACGAAAGGAAGATGCACGTACCAGATGGCATAGTGCCAATATGGCTTCAAATTATGCTACTGGTAGTTAGTGTATTGATGATGGTCGCTGCATACGGACGAATAAAGGCACGATTTAATGAGCGCTTGGTTCCCTATATGGGAGTACTGGCGGCGGTTATTTTTGCAGCTCAACTCGTAAACTTCCCTGTACCTCCATTTTCAAGTGGCCACCTAGTTGGGTCCACTTTACTTGCTGTCATGCTTGAGCCTTGGCCCGCAATGATGATAATGGCTCTTGTTCTGTTTGTACAAGCACTATATGGCGATGGAGGCATTCTGACCTATGGTCTAAATCTATTCAATATGGGCGTGTTCTCTGTTCTCTTGGGATATGGGTTAGCTTATGTTCTGTTTAAAACAATAAAGAGAGTCATCTCGAAAGAGAAGGCAATACTTGTGTCAGCTGGTCTAGCATCATTTATTGTGACCGTTTCTGCTGCACTTATTCTTGGACTTGAGCTTTTCACAGTGGCAGGATTTGGAATTGAAGCACTTTTTGCCATAACCGGAGTACATGTTATAATTGGATTTGGAGAGGCAATTCTAACCGCAATTATCCTTCTGTATTTTGTGAAGGCAAGCCCTCATCTAGTTTCCCTTTTACGGGAAAAAGATGAAGTTGATCAAACAGATAGGTCAGATGATGAGCAAATAGTCACTGATCGACGGCAGCTCCTGAAACAAACGATTCCAGTCGTTGTTGCTTCAATTATCATAACAACTGTTGTTGTTCTTGCTGGCTTTGCATCTGAGAATCCTGATGGGTTTGAGTGGGCACTCTTTGTTTTTGCAGGGGTAGCAGAGCCAGAACATGGTTTTGAGGGTATTTTTGCATCTCTAGGTGAAGGTCAGTTCCTAGATGTCATCCTTGGTTCATTGGGCATTCTGTTAGCTCTAAGCTTAGGCTTCATGGTATTTCGGAGTACCAAAAAGACAAACTCCCACGAACACACAGACAAATTCCTGTTACCTTTTGATGAAGGGAAGGAATTCAGTCGGATGTTCTCACCAACAGGAATGATCATCTCAGCAATTGCTCTAGCTGTATTAATCTCGCTTCAAAATCAACTGTCTGTTGTCCTGACAATCATCGGGGTGGTTCTTATAGCTGGCTGGTTCTCAGGCACACGCTGGAGAAGTGTTATTTCTTTTGCTGCAAAATTTGAAGTCATCATCCTCTTTTGGGTGTTTTTTGAGCCTTTCCTCTATGGCAGCACAGTGATGCTGACCATTAGCACGCCCTGGGGTTTGATTAATGCTTACTATGAGGGTGTCTATCTCGGTCTACTCCTAGGTTCCAGGATGTTTGCTATCCTTCTTACATTCCTTGCAACCTTATCTCACATGAAACTTGTTGAGTTTATCGAGGCTTTACGCACTTTGAGGATTCCATCATCCATACTTGGCTCTCTTATGATTATGTTTCGATATATCCCACTCTTCATGGAGGAACGCTCTCGAATGCATGATGCTCAACTCCTAAGAGGATATAGTCGAGGAAGACATTTTGAACGGATTAAGTCCGTGGGGTATCTTGTTGGGACTAGCATTAATCGATCATTTTACAGAGGTGCTAACGTCTATGAGGCAATGAGTCTTCGAGGATTTGGGAAGGGCATGATGGTGTCAGGGAGTGGTTTTAAACGCTCTGACATCCTTCTCCCAATCATACTGCTTGCCTTTGTTCTAAGTCTCCCTTTTCTAGTTTCTATTATTTTGGAGGTCTTATCATTATGACATGTGCAATCGATGTGAATCATGTATTTTTCAAATATGATGAGTTCAAAATGGAAGATATCAACTTCCAACTACATGTTGGTGAACAGAAAGCTCTTGCTGGTTTGAATGGGTCTGGAAAGACCACTTTGTTCAAGCTTCTTCTTGGACTTCTTGAACCAAACTCAGGTGACATATACATCTTTGATAAAAAGCTCACAAAAGATACACTATGGGAAATCAGACAGGATGTTGGTTTTCTATTTCAGAATCCTGACGACCAGCTATTCGCCCCAACTGTATGGGAAGATGTTGCTTTTGGTCCTCGCAATTTAGGATTGTCAAAAGAAGAGGTCGAGGATAGGGTGGAGTGGGCACTCGATAGAGTTGATATGTCAAAGTTTGTAAACCGACCGGTAAATCAGATGAGCCACGGGCAAGCAAAACGAGTCGCACTTGCTGGTATCATTGCGATGAGGCCTAGCATCTTGATTCTTGATGAACCCTTTTCGGGACTTGACTTTCAAATGGTTACAAATATGATCAACATCATCCAGAGATTAAGACAGGAAGGTGCTAGTATACTCTTCACTACTCACAATAGTTTCTACATCGAAACTTGGTCAGACTCTGTTGCTGTGATAAAGGACGGTCGGATTGTTTATGATGGACCTACAAAAGAGGCAATGAGAAGTAGAGATGTGTTTGAGAATATTGGCGATTGGGGTCAACTGAGAGAACAGATCATGTCCACCAGAAGTTCTCTTCTGGAATAAGTTCGATATGGTTAAAAGGCACTTCCCAAAAACTCCAATTTGAAAGCGGAGGTTGCCAAGCCAGGTCAAAGGCGTAGGGTTCAGA
>JAEORO010000111.1 GCA_016840855.1 Candidatus Thorarchaeota archaeon
ATTTGGAGTAAGACCTTGCGGCCTCGGAGCAAGGGACTCGACTAGACTTGAGGCTGGACTGGTTCTCTATGGTCATGAGTTGGACGAAGAAACCTCCCCAATCGAAGCAAGAATTCCCTATGCTGTAAAGTTCAAAGTAGAACCACATTACATAGGATATGATGTTGTGAAACACCACAAAGATGAAGGTGGTATCAAAAAGACGCGAATTGGCTTGGTTATGATTGACCGTGGGATTCCGAGAGAACATTATCCTGTTTATCTTAATGGTGAGGAGATTGGACAAATCAGCAGTGGGGGATTATCACCGATATTAAACAAGGGAATTGCCCTTGCATATGTCAGACCTGAATCACTCAACGAAGGAGATACAGTGGAGATTGACATCAAGGGAAGAATGCGGGAAGCTGAGGTCACAACATGGCCATTCTACGACTCTAGCTTGTACGGATCGTCTAGAACACAATAACCAAACTGATTTAAACCGAGTAAGCTCATCCCAGCTTGTAGGTGGACTGAATGAGCGACACCGCGGTTAAGGATGACAGAAAATACAGCAAAGATCATGAATGGATCAAAGTCGAAGGCGACCTTGTCGTCATCGGCATAACAGACTTCGCCCAGAACTCGCTTCATGAGATTACGTTCGTAGAAATCTCTGAGGTTGGCACTGTTTTGGAAGCCAATAACGAGTGTGGACTGGTCGAGTCCATGAAAGCATCATCAGACATCTTCTCACCTGTGGGTGGTGAGATTGTCGAAGTAAATACGGAGCTGGAAGACGCTCCAGAGATAGTGAATGAAGATCCGTATGGCAAGGGTTGGATGTTTAAACTCAAACCGACAAACCTTGACGCTGATCTCGAAGGCCTTATGGATGCAGCTGCATACAAGGAATTCATCGAATCTCTTTAGACATCAAAGAATCATTGACTGAGTGATGGAAAAGGACCCAAGTCCCTTTCCATACCTCATTTCCTATATCTAAACGTATTTTTCCGTATAGGACGAATTTACAATTAACAGCAACCTTTTTAGCGAATCACAAAATCGCTGCCGATAGTTTGAAACAGCTCGGAGACTGCATACTATATGTCGTTTGGCAAGTTCAAGAGGTCCACTGGAAGATTTCTGCGGAAAGCATTTCATAGACCAAAATCAAAGATTTCACGTGGCGCCATTATGCTTGTTGTGATCCTCATTCTGATATTCACGACAGCTCTGTTGCTCCGCGTTGAACCACTATTCAACTCCCAGCCAATCGTTCGTGCATTTGACCCTTGGTTTCAGCTTAAGGTAACAGACTATATTGCTGAAAACGGGTATGGTGCTTTCTTCACATGGTATGATGAAAACACTTGGGTTCCATTTGGTCGTGACATGGCCAGAACGAGCTATGTAGGAGTTCCCTTCACAAGTACATTCTTCTACTTCGTGCTCAATGGAATTGGGATCAAAGTAGATGTTCTCACAGTATCTCTACTCATGCCTGCTTTCATGGGTGCGTTAACTACAATTGTTGCCTTCTTCCTAGGAAGAGAGCTCTCAAACAACACAGTAGGTCTCTTTGCAGGAATATTCACTGCTTTCATTCCTGCCTTTATCACACGAACAATTGCAGGCTTCTATGACAATGAATGTATTGGAGTCTTCGCAATCGTCTTAACCTCATTCTTATTCATTCGAGGACTTAAACGTGGATCAATCCTGTCATCTGTTGGTGCGGGTCTTGCCCTCGGATATCTACAGGTCTCTTGGGGCGCATCAGAGTTCATGTTGGGCCTCTTTGCGCTCTATGGTTTCATCATGTTACTCATGGGAAGATACAGCAAACGCCTCTTGACAACGTATCTGCTTACAATCTCATTAGGTATTTTCATCGGAGCCCTTATTCCACGAAATGGCTTTGGCAGTCTTACTGACTTTACTGTTCTAGCTCCTATTGGCATTGGAGTATTACTTGCCGGTTATGAGGTTTGGTTGCGAATTGGAGGATATCGTGAATCCACAGCTACAGCGTTAGCACCCCACCTCAAGCCAATACTTACTGGACTGATTGTTCCAATCGTTGGCATTGGTGCATATCTCCTGTATACTAGCGGAATGGACCTTGATATCAAGCCATACAACACAAATCCAGTGATTCAGATTGGTTCCAAGTTTCTTACAGTAATCAATCCCTTTGTACGTCTCGACCAGAGAATCCTTGCTTCAGTCGCTGAGCATCTCCCTAGCCCATGGGGCAGTTTCTACAATATCCTTCTAATCTTGATATTCTTCTTCCCGCTAGGGATGTACTTCCTGTTCAAGAGAGGCCGTGATGAAGACTGGTTCATGCTCCTTTACGGTCTAACCTCCGTGTATTTTGCAGGCAGCATGATTCGGTTGAATCTGATACTGGCTCCTGGAGTTGCTATCTTGGCTGCTGTTGCAACATTCAACATCCTTGCACCATTCGCAAAAGTTGTCACTCAAAAGTCAGTCTTCGAAAGACGGAGGTTCAGGATGAGCTCATCATTGACCTCAGAGCATGCACTGACAGCATTTGCATTCGTTGGACTCCTACTCTCAGTCAATATCATCTTGAGTGTCCAATATGTTTCAATGCAGGTAGGAAATCCGGAGTTTGCTCAAGCAGACCTCTCAAATGTTAATCAGGCTAC
>JAEORO010000112.1 GCA_016840855.1 Candidatus Thorarchaeota archaeon
ACTACGACACCCTGTCCAGTCGCACGTTGCAACAAGACCATAGATTCTCCTGTGGTTACATCAGCTGATGATTGTCTTGAATAGCTTTCAGGTACAAGATTACTGGCTTCTTCAAGTACCACAACATGATGCAGTCCCGGAACAACACCTCTTTTCATAGCGGCATCAAAGATACGCTTGGCTGTTAGGTTATATAATAGACGTGCTGATTCCATTCCTCCGACTCTAGCCACATGACTGAGATCTAGAATTACACGCTTACCCAGCAGATTTGAGATTTTTATTGCATTAGGACCCCCGCTGAGAATTTCACCTAAAGGTTCTCGGCAGAGAATCTGAAGCCGGTTGAGAAGGGCGTCACTTGTCATCTTGCCTACCCTATCATTACTAGCTACCTGAGTTACAATATCAACCAGTGATTGAATAGAATTATCTTCATCCAATGATTCTGTTAGCATCAGTATTGATTCTCTTAGTAATTTCTCCATCGCTGGTGAGAGCTCTGAAGATTCACCTTTCTCCTTGAGAAGTTCTCTCAACATGACAAAAGTTGAGTATGCGCAACGCTGATCATCTCCCATATCCGGGTCCATCAAGTTTATGACAAATGACTTGTCAAGACCAGGTTTCAGAATCACTACTTCATCTTCCAACTGCCCAGCAAGGCCTGAATACTCAGTTCCTTTAATATCAAATATCCACCAAGGTATGTCTGTCTTTTTACTAATCTGAAAAATTAAATGTTTTACAAGAGTTGTTTTTCCGGTCCCAGTTGCACCTAATACAGCAATATGTTCTCTTAACCATTCTATCTTCAAGCCAGCTCTTGAGAAGTGACGACCTTCGAAAATGGTGTCTCCTATTTCAATCTCATCACTCAGGGACTCGTGTGGTGGAATTTGAAACGTTGGAACAAGATCATGACTGATGACTGGAAGTTTTCTGATTGGAGTATTAACAAAAGACACGAGTTTACTCACATGCAACCTCTGTTTTTTCAGATGGTTTCTTGTAAGAAGCTTAAGGACCGTTTTTTGAGATATTTTCTGAGGAATAAGTTTGATTGCATTATCTCCGCCCCAAATAGATAGTATAAGCCCACTCAATCCTTCTTGAGACATACTGCTGTCACTTGACGAATCTGATTTAGCAACAAAATATACAGAAGAGTCAAACCATCCCACATTGTCTTGAATTTCTTCATACTCTGTGATGAGTTTCTTTTTTTCTGCATGATCTTTAAGTGATTCTTCTTTTCGTTTTTCCTTTGATTGTATTGCTTTCCACTTACCCTCGAGCTTTTGTTTCTCCCTACCTGGTTTGGAAGCTGAAAAAACACAGGTTATACTGGCTGAGTAATTCTGTTTTAATATTGTAGAAAGAAACGTTCCTATCTGAGACGACTCAATTGTAGGCTTGACTTGTGGACTTCCTTTCAGAAGCAACAACGATGTGCCTTTAATGCGATCTTTTGATAATTTCTCTTCTTCACACTCGGATTCGTTTGTAAATGAAAAAACTGCGTTTCGAAGGGCATTGTCTTCAAGCATTCGAAGTTCTACAAGACTGAGTGATGCTAGAAGAATAGCTTCAACCCTTGTAGCCTCTCTCCTAAGAATTTCCCTAATGGTATCTATATCAAAGTTTGATACAGTGATGAAAATCCTGAGGAATGGATTGCCCCTTGACAGTCCTGCCTCAAATGCCATGCTCACAGACTTGTTCATTCCAGCACGAATTGCCAGTAACATAGAACCGTTATATTTTGGCCGTCCGTTTTCGTCCAAAAAAACTGAACTTGATACGGACACCATTTCTAAACAACACACTCCAGTCATACGTTCTTCGACATTTACTATGAGAATCTCTTTTTCTGTCGATATTGCAGGAGTTTTCTGAACCATCTGATACTTACTAAGAGCTATTCCACTAATGATTGGAACCAAACAGACTATACTCTCAAAAGTAGTTTTGAGAGGAATTACAGGAGTACTAATCACTTTGAAAAGTGGCAATATATAGACAATAAGAAAATACAGTGTTGTTGTTCCGGTTCCAATAAGCCAGGTTCTACGTAGCCAAATCAATCCCTTAAGATCTTCTCGCGTAGTACTACTTTTTCCGCCTCTTTTGAAGGGCAATTTGAATAGCATGAATCAATAATCCCTCGATTTGTAGTTCTTTTCACGAGAATTGTTTCACTAGAACCGAACCATTGTGCCAGTGTTTGGCATAAGAACTCCCCTCAACAGCGAACACAATTACCAATTACTCGATAGGAGATTAAAAACATACAAACTCACTCAATGTAGGCCTGTATGTATCCTATTGATTCAGCTCAGTATTGGTGAATAAATCTTGATAATCAGTCCAGCATTGCTTAGAATTGCTAGTGCCACAATCAATCTAGTGCAAACTAATCCATTTGAGTATGGTTCGATATCAAAGGAGGTATTCTTCTGAAGTCACATCAAATATATAGTATCCTAATATTTGCAGGAGTCGTAATTCTATTCATGCTTGTTTCGGCGACTAATCCAGTCAGTGCTGAAGGAGAAATTGTTGTACAGCGTGGTGATAACATTACAATCACCGTTCATCTTTTACAAAATGGGACTTTTGGCGATCCTGTTCCTGATCAAACAATTGAATTTTATGACCAGACTCATAATACGTTACTCGGTAACGATACAACTAATGCTTCTGGCATAGCATCAATCAATTGGACAATTCCTCTAAATTTTCCATTGGGACCCACGCTTATCAATGCCACATTCAGAGGTAATGAATCACTATTTCTTTCCCCATCCACTCAGTGGGTACTATTGAGTATTCTATCTTCAACGCAGATAATTGTCGACTACGAGATTGGCCCTTACGCTCCTGGTGATTCATTTTATTTAACAGCTTCTTTGTTTGATGATTCAAACACGACTATATCTGGTTCGAGGCTTATTGTAATGAGCGAGAATGTTCAACTTGCATCTTCCGTTACAAACTCATCGGGAATAGCACTGTTTTCAATTCAGTGCAACTCTTCATGGGCTAATTTGGGGGAGAATATTATTCGTGTCATACATCAGGAGGATCTTGTTAATTTCTACGCGGAAACTGAGGAATTATTCACAATAGACATACAAAAAGTGGCGTCCTCATTGAAAATTGAGAATAATCCAGATGAGGTTCTACTTGGTGGTAATCTTACTATTGATATACACTTGTCAGGAGATGATGGTGGTTTTTCTGCAGAAATTGGAGTCTATGTTGATGATGGCTTTTTCGATACACTTATGACAGATGCTTTTGGCAATGCTACATTTTATCTCGATGTGGATACTAGATTCATGCCAGGTCTGCATATCTTCCAGTTGATCTACGAAGGAACCGAGCGTTATACTAATTCATCCGTTAATTTCGAATTAAAAATTATGAGCCCTGTCCTATTAGATATCGATATTCCTACAATTCCTCTCATTGGGAATGTGACCCCAATCAAAATAGCGGTCAACGACTTTTTTGGCCGCCCATTTGAAGGAACACTTATCATACTTTCAGACAATACAAGTGAATTTAACACGAGCCTACAAGTTCTCCATAGTCCTCCAAACTCAGAAATACAATTCCTATTTTCCGCCCCTCCTGGCATGCATTATCTAAAACTAGTTCTGGAAAATCCTTTCATTACGAATGGCACTCATTATTTTTCTTTGCTTGTTTGGTCCAGACCAGTACTAATATTGCAAGAAAGTAACATCATTCATTATGCTTCTCTTGCCCAAGAGCTTCTTTTTACTTTCAGACTAACAGACTGGAGTGGGAACTGCTCTCACCGTCCTCTCCAAATCTTACTCAATGATCTTGTTATATTTACTGAACCAACCGACAATGATGGAATAGCTTTCTTGAAGATAATCGCGCCAAACTTAGAGGGTTTGTATAATGTTTCTATTGTTTATGCAGGCAATAGCACTCTATACGAAGCTTCTGCGCAATATATTTACAAACTTACGGTCAGTCATCTTATTCCAGTTCATCTAGAGCTGCACCAGTTTGATGTTTTTCCACCACTCCAAGAAGTCACAATACAGCTAAGAGTTCAATGTCTGAACGGATCTCTGCTTGCAGGGATACCAATTAGTTTCATCTGGCTTTCCAACGAAGTCAGAGCCCAGTCAGAGCAGGGAGGAGTTCTAATACTTCATCTTCCAGTCCCTTCAGAAGGAGGAAATTATTCACTACACTACGAGGTAATGAGTGGACATGGCTTATCTTACTCCTCTGGTTCTATCGAAATTCCCATTCTACTAATAGATGCACTGGCATCGCAAGGCATTGGTATTGGAGGATTTACAATCAGTATATTAGCTTCTCTTGCTACTATAGCAATCCCAATGATAAGACATCGATATCTTACTAGATAAATAATGAAAGTGGTGCTCCGGCCGGGATTCGAACCCGGGTCGGGGGATCGAGAATCCCCCATGCTGGGCCGGACTACATTCGGTACTATTGCAGTTTGATACTTCAACAGACTACCGGAGCTTTAGTATGCCAGTCCGGAGCGTGAGAAGCATCCTCATTTAGTCCACAAATAAGCCTTTCCCCAACTTCTCTAGGATTGATAGGAAAATCGCAAAATCATTATAGAAATTTAGGGCATGCTGAATAGTTGTGTAAGGTTATTCCAACTATCTTGTAGTAACTGTAATAGCCCTGTGATAACATCTTGTGCCCATCCGGTAGCTTGGAGGATAACAGCAATGACTATTGATACAGTCACTACCGCAAGACCCAGAAGAAGGCTCTCCTCAACTAGCGGGCCGCCCTGCTCATTGTCAATTAGATTTTGATTATCCATTGGGATACACCCTAAGTTTACATCATCTTTGACTCTTTTAAGGTCCTAAAGAAATAGAAATTGAGAATTCTCGAACTGTTGCATCTTTTGCAATCCAATCACCCA
>JAEORO010000113.1 GCA_016840855.1 Candidatus Thorarchaeota archaeon
ACACCATCTGGCACAATTCCTCGTATAGTTTTGAGCAAACCCCCGAGCGCATTCCGTGCCTCTTCAGGTATCGATTCAAAGTAGTCTTCTACACTTGTAGGAGATGTCCTCTTACTAGTGGTCCTTGCGGAAATATCTCTCTTCATCCTTCTTTCAAGTCCTCTCATAATAGAATGTTGTTTTTTTGATTTTCCATCATGGTGTACAAGAATGAATGTGTCATATTGTTGTTATTGTTTTATCTAAACAAGATTCCAAAGTTATCATCACTTGTGGCTCCTTTTTCTTAACTATTGATTGATACAGAAGCAGTATGTAGCGCAATTTTTTGAATCATCATTTATGAGAAAGAATTGTCTCAATTCACTTGACATATTAGTAAGTACTCTATGAGAATATCATCTCAACCAATCTGGGAGTTGAGTTCTCGATGAAGATACCAACATTTAGAGATGTGCTAGCTGCTCAGAATCGTATTAGCCCCTACTTAAAACCTACACCACTGATGAGCTATCCTTTGATCAATGAACTCCTGGGGTTTGAAGTGTACATCAAGCATGAGAACTGCCAGCCTGTAGGTGCTTTCAAGGTCCGTGGTGGACTCAATCTCATATCACAGCTTTCTGATGAAGAGAAGCACCGAGGTGTTATAGGTGCCTCCACTGGGAACCATGGTCAGTCTATCGCATACGCATCCAGGATATTTGGAGTCAACTCTACAATCGTCATGCCAATGAAATCCAATCCCAATAAGGTTTCAGCTCTAAAATCATTAGGAGCGAACATAATATTTCATGGCGCAACTTTCGATGAAGCAATGAAACACTGCGAACAGTTAGCAAAAACACATGGTTATCGATATATCCACTCAGGCGATGAACCAGATTTGATAGCTGGTGTCGCTACCGAAACCCTTGAGATGCTACAAGAAGAACCTGGGATCGATATTATTATTGTACCAGTAGGGGGTGGAAGTGGAGCTGCTGGAGCATGCATTGTAGCCAAATCTATTAATCCTGAAATCAAGGTCATTGGGGTCCAATCCGAAGCCTCGCCAGCAGCACATGACTCCTGGAGGTTAGGTCATCTTGTTGATCGACCCAATCGCACCTCAGTAGAAGGACTTGCAACTGGAACTGCATTTGAACTCCCTCAAAGAATATTGAGAAAACACTTGGATGATTTCATTCTAGTAAGCGAACAAGAAGTCATGAGGGCTACTTTGTGGATGATTAAACTTGCGCATACTCTTGCTGAAGGAGCAGGTGCCGCACCACTTGCAGCAGCGTATAAAACAAGAGATGATTTGAAGGAGAAGAGGGTTGGACTCATCTGCTCCGGTGGAAATCTATCTCTCGAGAAACTAAGAGAAGCTCTTGATTCTATGACGAATCAAAAGGATCTGTGAGTTTCTTAAAAGCCCTGAAAATTAAGTAAGAGCTGTTTCTCTTCACATAGGAAATCGTTTCATGAAGAGCCAATACACAACACTATTACTCAAGGAGTATTCAAACTACCAACTATTGATCAATGGGATTTTGGCATCAGTCGTCAGATTCAGACCTAATTCTATCAGAGCCTTCTCACTTCCACGCTCAGCAAGATGAGTGGTATGCATCTCACATCCCCGAAGATCTACTAGTACATTGATGCATTCTGTAGCGTTTGGATTAAAGACAGCACTTACAGCAAGTGCATCAAGAACCTCCTTCACATCTAGACTGACATCTACAACGCCCATTTGATCTTTGAGTTTCATTATACTCTCTATGATGATTGGTGAGAGTACATCTATTTCATCTGGGATGCCAGCTAGATGCTTAACTGCATTAAGTAGTGCAGCTGACTCTGAATTAAGAATCTTTGACCGCTTTCCAGTGAGAATTGTTGGTGTCTCATTCTTAGAGTATATTTCGATTGCTGCTCCAGTCAGCATCTCATTTCGTATAATATTTGATTTCCTCGAGCTTTCTTGAAGGGCTTCATTCGCTCTGATTGCAACAACACGATGTTCAGGTTTTGCATTCACTAGTCGCATTATTTTATCCATGCGTTCAAGTGTATCGTGAGTAACATTTCCCTCAACAAAATCTCTCTGATATTGATAGTATCGTCGTACGATCTCATCAATACTAGCTTGCTGAATTATATCGTCGTCAATTATTCCTTCTTTGGCCATATTGACACCGACATCAGTGGGACTCTTGATTTCCGCTAGCGGATCTCCAACAGGAGCAATCTTCTCAATGATCTTCCTTATGATTGCAAAGTTTTCTATATCTCGATTGTAGTTGACTGCTTCAATATTGTACGCTTCTTTGTGAAAAGGGTCAATACAATTGTAGTCTCCAATATCAGCAGTTGCTGCTTCATACGCAATATTCACAGGATGATGCAAGGGCAAATTCCATATTGGAAACGTTTCGAATTTAGCAAAATTACTCATCAGCCCCTCCTTTCTATCATGATAGATTTGACTCATGGCGAAGCTCATCTTTCCACTACCTGGTCCTGGTGCTGTGACGATGACAATCTTTCTGTCAGTGTCTACATGCTTTAGTTTTCCATAACCCTTTTCACTAACTACCTTATCTAAATCCGTGAGATAGTTAGTTATCTCATTATTTGTAAATACCCGGATTCCTCTGTATTCGAGACGTTGCCTGAACTTGTCTGCGGCGTGCTCTCCGCTATACCTATTGATTACAACAGCAGACACATCAAGACCCAGTTGCTTCAGGTCGCTTATGTCACGCAGTATCTGATCATCGTATGTCAGATTAAAATCGCGCCGAATTTTTCGTCGTTCTATATCTTTCGCGCTTATACAGTGAATGATTTCTATATTATTCCCCAAATTTTTGAGCATCTGAACTTTGGTATCGATAGCAAAACCAGGAAGAACTCTTGACGCATGATGGTCGTATCTTAGTTTTCCTCCAAACTCAAGGTAGAGCTTGTCGAATTGATTCACTCGGTCCATAATGCGTTTGACCTGAGCTGAGAGATACCTCGTTGTGTCAAAACCCCTCTTTCTAATCATGAGCATCACTTTAGAGTTGATTTCATATTACTGAAAAATCCAATAATGGTCGCAAATGTCTTAGTCCCTTCTATAAAGCCTTCGAACGATTCGCAAACTCTTCAGAATTTAATGTCAGGTATACCACGTGAAGGGAGTGCCAAGAAACCAATCAAAACCTTCATGAAGTTGATTTCTGATAGGTTTTTTGATGACTAAGCTGGATAATGTTGACAGGCAGATACTGTCCTTTCTAATACAGGACTGCAGAACCACCTATCGAGAAATAGCAAAGTCTCTGGGAATGTCCGCTACCGCTATTATGAGTAGAGTCGATGACATGGTCGTTAGTGGAGTCATAATAGATTTTATTGTTGAATTTTCACCAGCCATGATTGGTTCCGATTATGTATCGATCTGGTTGAAAACGGATGGCACAGAAGATAAAGAA
>JAEORO010000114.1 GCA_016840855.1 Candidatus Thorarchaeota archaeon
ACAGGATTGGGATTGACTGAAACCTCTGGATTCTGTACATATACACCGCTAGATGGCACAGTGGATGACATACTTGCAGGAGTCGGATATGCGATGCCTATAACTCCCATCTCAATCAGAGAAATGATGCTTCCTGATGGAAATGCTGGAAAGGAATTACCTCCAGGAGAGAACGGAGAGATCTGCTTCAGAGGGCCGCAGCTCTTTCTTGGTTATGTGAACGATGAGGATGCAACTCGAAAGACGATCTCGACAGATGGATGGTTGTACACTGGTGACTATGGTAGTTATGATGAGAAGGGCTTGCATCTGGCTGGTCGGACCAAGCTCATAATCAAGCCAAAGGGGTACAATGTGTTTCCAACTGAGGTGGAGAATTTCATTGCCAACGAGTTGAAAGAGAAGGTGGCTAGTGTTGCTTGTGTTGGTGTTAAACATGAGGTCTTCACTGAAGCAATCTTTGCATTTGTAGTTCCAAAGAGCGGACAGACTGTGACACCTGAAGAGGTCCATGAGGTAGCGAAGGGGATGGCGTCATACAAACGTCCATCGCATGTTGAAATAATCTCTGAAATGCCTTTGAATCGAGTGGCAAAGACAGATTATGTTTCCCTGAAACAAACTGCTGATAGCAAAGTGGATGAACTTCGAGCTGCAGGGAAATGGGACAATTAGTTCGCACAATAAGCTGGAAAGAGAAAGGATGGAAGGATGTGCGAATTTCTAGATTAAAATTCGATAGTCTTATTGGCAGGATTACATCTATCGATTTCAGGGGATTGGAATGAGGAAGCATTGGACAGTATTAATGATTATCCTACTCTCATCGTGTGTAATGATTCAAGGACATGCTCAATCATCAACTGAGCTTGTTGTGGATACTGGTTCGATTCCAGGAATCCAACCCACAAGTACAGTGGCGACTGAGATTTCGGAACATGAACACTTCGCGGGTATGGTAAGGTCAGATTCTGGAGCTATATTCATTCTCCTTGTCAATTTGACACCACCAACAACGCACTCCCTAGTGATGTTTGAATCTGGGCAATTCTCATCACGCATATTGACATTCACCGAAATTATCGAGGGAATTGAAATAATGGATCAGTCTCTATTCTTTGTTGAAGATGGATACTTCAGTGAGAATCAGAGTTCATATCTAATCGTGGAAATGGATTTTCAAGGTACCAGGATATCTGAACAAAATGTGACTCTTCGTGATACACACATTATTCCGAAACTATATGCTGGAAAAGATGGAGCCATGTATCTCTGGGGAAAAGATGTCTTTACATCAAAAACACATTTGGTGAAGCTCAGTAATGAATGGGATGTTGTCTGGAACAAAGTGATTGACTTGGGAATCTTGAGTTGGGGGGATGTCCAGGTCTTGCCAGATGGACATGTATACATTCTGAAAGTGTCAGGTCTTGAACTAAGAAACAGCGATGGACAATCGCTATGGAATAGAACTCTCAGCAGCAACACGAACTGGGTTCCAAAAACCCTTCACACCTTCAATGATGACTCTGTCTGTGTTCTAGCATCATATGTTATTGAATACATTATTACAGGTGGCACAATCTACAGATACGACATTCATGGGGATCTCCTAGGAAACAAGACCTTAGTTGCAAGTGAGATGCATCCAGATGAGTATGTCCAAGTTGGCGATTTGGAGGTTTATGATAACTCGATAATCAGTGTTGTCTATTACAATAATGTCGCATATCTTCTTGAAATATCAAAGGATCTCAACATCATCAATAGGCACTCAATCGAAAGGGGAGGTTATATCCAATTCACTGTGGAGGGGCATATCATTCTCTTTGCAGAAAACAACTCTAGATATGAACGTCAATTACTGGCATTCATTTTTTCAGGAAACCAATTGATGTTATTACTGTCTGCTGGAGGAGTAGTTATCGCTATCATTGTTGTAGCAATGGTATGGAGAAAAAGGCAGACACGATAAGTCGCCATAATCAAGTATCTTGCTTCGAAAAGAGAAAGGATGGAAGGAGGTGCGACCGACGCACCCTTGCGGGGTGTGTCCGACACGGCCCGTTTGTTTTCAGCCGCGCCTTCATCCGCCGCCAGTCACTAGCTCCTTCCTGACTAACTCGCGACCCTCATCGTCAACAACGACAAGATGAGCGCCGCAGGATAGTCAGCAGTCGTAACACCGAACCACCATCTCGATGAGGTTCAGTATTCCTTCAGGTATTTCGTCAGTCATGTTTTACACCGTTATCTTTTAACCAATGGCTCTGGGAGTTTCAGACTCTCATGTGCCTTGTCCTCGAATATCTGCTTTGCTGCGACCATGAGGCTCTTCTCGATGCCTGCAATGTTGTTATTTGTCGCAACGATCAGATTCGCTTTAGTAAGCATTCCCTTTTCATCTGACACATAGTTATGCATCAGAGTCCCTCTTGGAGCCTCAACGATTCCGACACCATTACCAGCTTTAGGTTCAACATCGGAGAGTTTCACATCGGTACTTACGATGTCAGGATCTTTGAGGAGTGTGGCAACCCACTCGAAGGCTTGGACAAGCTCAACAATTCTAGCATAATGATATGCAAAGGTATGATGAGAGGGTCTCCCGACTAGCTCACGCATTTCCTTCAGAGCAGCATCAGCCAAGGGGGTAGCCATGTTCTCATTCACGTTGCATCTCGCCAGTGTGTTGGCTCTCCAAATACCTTCAGGATAGCCTGCAGGTTTGAAGTACATGTGAGTCGCGTATGCATGAGGTGATACGTATTCTCCATAGTACTTTGTGTAGTCTTTTGGCTCAAAGTCAGCAACTATCTTTCCATCTGGGTCCATAACTCTAACAGTTCCATCATAGATATCCAGCTTTCCTTCATTGGAGAGACCTATGTAGTAGGTAGGAACTACTGCGACTTTTGTAATGACATCTAAATAGTCAGTGACAACTTTCTTTGCCAAGTCAACCGTGTTCAATGTCAGTTGCTGAATTTCCTCAAGGCGTCCTAGGAAGAAATCTCGGTCTTCCTCCTTGAAAGGTGAGAGCATCCCTCCTGGAATTCCGGTTGTCGGGTGAATTGCCTTTGCACCAATTGCTTTAATCAACTCCTGACCGAATTCCATCATCTTGATGGCTTGAACGGCAACATCAGGAAGGTCTCTCAATACTGCAGCAACATTTCTATCAGCAGGATTTGCGAAAGGCCCATAGACAAAATCAGGGGCGGCAAGCGCATAGAAGTGAATAGTATGAGAGGAGAATTGTTTCGCCTCTATCATAAGACGTCGCAGCTTGATAGCAGCAGGAGGGGGAGTCACATCCCAAGCAGCTTCGATTGCCTTGACAGATGCTAGATGGTGCGGAATAGGACAGATTCCACAGATGCGGGGGGCAATTCTTGGAGCCTCCTCCATAGGTCGACCTTCAAGAAATTTCTCAAAGAATCGAGTGGAGTTCACATTGAATTGCACATCTTTGACCTTTCCATCTTTACCGAGTTTCAAAGTAAGAGTTCCATGGCCTTCCAGTCGAGTAACAGGATCAATTCTAATTGTCTTTTCTTCGGTCATCTGTGTTTGACCTCCTCTCGTTTGATACGAATTTGCCCAAGGTTGCTTGTTGGGTAGTCGAATCGATAGAATGTGCCCAGCGGGTCTTTCACTTGTTCTTTAATCTCCTCAGGTGGAAGAGGAGCATATGTGCCAAGCATTGCCATTGAGTTGGCTCCGTGGTCCTGCAAAATTGGAGGAGGTGGACCAAAGCAACCCCTGCACGTGGCGCCCTTGTTCACGCACTGCCCTTCACATAGACCCCAAGTTGCTGAACCTAAACAGATGTATCCTTGCTCAAGTAGGCACCTATCTGGTTCAGCTATTCCCTGGTAAGGGCGGAGAACTTTTTCAATAGGGGTTTCTTTCTTCTCGCGGTCACAATAATGACACACCGTGTGCGGCGGAAGTTCAATGGGTTCTCCAGCCAATAGTTTACTTACAGCCGTGAGAATCAACTTGGAGGTTGGAGGACACCCTGGTAGGTAGATATCTATGTCAACATAGCTGCTGTTAGGTTTCACCACGGGAGCAATACCAGGAAGGTTCTCACTTGGAACCTTTCCACCATTTACAGTCGCATTCTCACGAAACTTGACATCATAGCACTCCTCAATATCATAGAAGTTTGCGAGTCCGGGAATTCCACCAAAACATGAGCAGGAACCAAATGCTATCAACACCTGGCATTTCTGTCTCAATAGCTTAAGAAGGTGAATATCTTCTTCAGTCCTCGCCATTCCCTCATAGAGACCGACAACTATCGATTTATCCTCATAGCTTTCTAGGTGATGCAGTTTGAAGTCAGCAACCGCTTGCCAATACTTGATCTCTAGAGCAGGGAGAACCTGAGCTAAGTTGAGGTGGATATCAACGAGACTCTGGTAACATCCCCAGCATGAACTGCCTTGGCCCATTGCTATAGAAACAGGGTCAGCCAAGCCTAAACCTCCTTCAAAGCATAGACCATCTCGTCATTTTCTTCCCCAGTAACCTCGACTTCGCCCCATCTGAGCATCCCCATAAGATTCCAAACAACTAAATCAGTTTCATACTTAGTCGCTTCAGCTATCTTTGATACTGCAGCAGGACCTTCCTTGAGGAAGTCCCCAATTACTTTTCGTTGCTTGCGAACATCACCACGTTTCTGAGTAAAGAACTTTCCAAACATCATACTCATTTCCAGTCCCTCCTTATAGGACCAAGTTGTCTCACTTGTTCAGTAAGCGCTTTCACACCATCAGCAAAGATTTGAGCTTCAGATGCGCTCGCCCATTGAAGTCGAACCCTACGAGGGTCAACTCCAGCTTGTTCAATAGCGGTCTCCATCAGAGTCCATCTGGCCCGAGCTTTGAGATTTCCGCTAGTATAATGACAATCTCCGGGATGACACCCAGACACAAGAACTCCATCTGCCCCCATATTTAGAGCAGCAAGAATGAACTCAGGACTTATTCGTCCTGTACAGTTCACTCTCAGAATCCTCGCATTTGTAGGATACTGAATTCTGCTTGTTCCTGCAAGGTCAGCTCCGGCGTAGGAACACCAATTGCAGCAGTATGCCATAATCTTGGGTTCCCATTCTTCATGTGACTCTGCTGTTTCCGTAGATGTTGTTGACGACGTCGTCATTTCTTAACTGCCTCCTTGTACCCCTGGTGTCGGACAGAGGAATGCCTCCACCATTGTTAGAATTTGATCATCTGTAGAGTGATACATTACAATAGCACTACTTGGACACGCTGCTGCACATGTTCCACAACCATGACATTTAGCCTCTGTGACGAAAGCAATTGGCGGATCTTTGGTCTCATCCATTGTGATAGCGTGATATGGACACGCGGTCAAGCATGTATGGCAGCTGGAACAGAGTTCAGGAATGACATGAGAAACTGTAGATTCTATCTCAACTTCACCCTGCGCCATGAGCCCAACTGCTTTTGCTGCAGCGCCACTTGCATCAATGACAGACTCGGATGCGTTCTTGGCTGCTTGAGCTGCACCTGCAATCATCACACCAGCTGTGTGGGTGGTGAGTGGAGCCAGCTTAATGTGCTCAGGATTGAAGAAACCGTCACCACTTCTAGTCAGACTGAACAGATGTGAAGTCTCCTCAACATCCTCAGGTGGAATCATTGCCGAAGCAAGGACAACAATGTCAGGATCAAACACAAGTTCTTCATCAGCAAGAATATCGTGCCACTTTACCTTGATTTTACCTTTCTTCACCGTAACTTCAGGGTATTGATTCTGTGGGAACTTGCTATATATGACATGCTTCTGACGTGCCATGCGATGGAATTCTTCGTGTCCTTTTCCATATGTCCTAATATCCTGATATAGCACCAGAACTTCGTCAACACGTTCTCTCAAGTCAGCTGCAGCTTTCGCAGTTGCTGAGCAACAGTGGCGTGAGCAGTGTTCATGACCTTTAACTCCTGGTTGGCGAGACCCGACGCAGCCAATGAAGACCATCTTCTTGACTGGTTTTCCATCACTTGGACGTAGTAACTTTTCACTTGAAGGAAGTTCCTGAAGTTCAGCCAGGGTGAGAATGTCAGGTGACTCGCCAAACGAGTAATACCCAACGGGTTTGAAAGGTTCAAATCCTGTGGCTACAATCACTGTACCAACTTCATACCGATGCTCTTTCTGTGTTTTAAGATTCTTCACTGTGACACCAAAATTACCAATATAGCCATCAAACTCGGATACTTTGCTATCTGTCAGTATTTTGACCCTTTTGTGCTTCTTAACATCGTGAATGAGTGGTTTAATGATATCTGCGCCTGATTCGTCTGAAGGAAATAGATGTGTCCATTTAGCTACATTGCCACCAAGATGGGAGGTCTTTTCCACCAACAAAACATCAAATCCTCGTTCAGCAATGTCGAGTGAAGCTCGAAGTCCAGCAATTCCTCCACCAACAATCAATGTCGTTGGAAGAACATTTACTCTCTTGATTGGGAGATTTTGCAATTTTGCAGCTCGCGCAACAGACATTCTTACTAGGTCAATGGCTTTCTCAGTAGCCAGTTCCGGTTCTCTCATGTGGCACCACGATACATGCTCACGAAGATTAACTTGATCAAACAGATATCTGTTCAAACCAGCTTCTTCGACAACCCGTCGAAATGTAGGCTCATGCATCCTTGGAGAGCAACTTGCCACTACTACTCGGTTAAGGTTATGCTCCTTAATCATTTCCTTAATGAGCATTTGTCCAGCATCCGAGCACATGAACATCTCGTGTGTAGCAAAAGCAACGTTGGGCAACCTGGATGCAGCTTCGGCAACAGCTTCAACATTTACAGTACCTGCAATGTTATGTCCACAGTGACAGACGAACACTCCAATTCTTGGTTCTTCTTCAGATTGTGACATTTTATCATGCTCCTCCGCTAGACAGAATGATGGTGGCTTTCATAGCAGCTGCACTGCCTGCCGATACTGAGTCAGGAATGTCTTTTGGTCCGTCTGCGCACCCACAAACAAATACACCTGGTATCTTTGTGAGTATTGGACCGAAGAAGGTATGGTCAATCTCAACATAACCATCATCTGTCTGGTTTATCCCTAATTTTTTAGCCATAGTGTCCATTCCGCTTGAAGGAATTACTCCTGGACTAATGACCACAAGGTCATGTTCGATGAGTCGAACTTTGGAAGTGACTGTGTCCTCCACCTTCACAACAAGATCATGCGAAGCTTTTCCTTCCATAACCTCAGCAACACGACCTCTCACAAAACGAACGCCAAATCGGTTCTTGGCCATTTCATAAAACTCCTCGAAGCCTTTACCAAATGCTCGTATATCAGCATAGTAAACCCATACCTCTGCTTCAGGGTCATGTTCAAGAGCCATAACAGCGTTCTTAATTGAATACATGCAACAAACGCGACTACAGTAAGGAACACCCTTCTGAACATCTCTTGCTCCAACACATTGAATGAAACCTATAGATTTCGGTTTCTTCCCGTCACTCAGACGTATGAGATGTCCATGCGTTGGTCCAGCCGCATTGATTAATCGTTCAAATTCCATTGCGTGTATAACATTAGGATATAGACCGTATCCAAGACGAGGATATTGAGTTATATCAAAGAGTTCGAACCCGGTGGCGATAATAATCGTGCCAACATTAAGGGTGATGAACCGGTCTTTCATATCCATACTGATTGCATTCCTCTCACAAACCTTGATACATCGTCCACAATCGATACAATTCTCTTTATCAACAGTATAGACATTGGGTGTAGCTTGAGGAAAGAGTACATAGATTGCCTTTCGAAAGCCCAAACCTTGGTCAAAATCATTTGCTACTTCAACAGAGCAGTTCGCAGCACAATCACCACAACCAGAACACAGATCTTCTCGAACATAGCGAGCTTTTCGACGGATTTTGACCTTGAAGTCTCCAGCTGACCCAGTAACGCTTCCCACTTCAGAGTAAGTCATCAGCTGGATGTTGGGATGCCTAGCTACCTCGCTCAGTTTAGGTGTTAGAATACACGCACTACAATCTAATGTGGGAAATGTTTTATCAAGCATGGCCATACGGCCACCAATTGAGGGAGATCTCTCTACTAGATAGACCTTGTATCCCTGATTTGCTATATCCAATGCGGCTTGCATTCCTGCAACTCCGCCACCGACAACAAGTGCACTTGCTGTTTTCTTTGTCATTCCATATTCTCCTAGTGTGCTTCAAGAATTGCTTGTGGGCTAATTTTGTTCAAATGAATACCAAGCGAATCGAAATCTATTCCAATTGCAGGACCTAAGAATTGTGGGAGCGTAACGCATGGTATCTTTGGTTTATCACTAGCCCCTTCTCCGAACTGAACTTGCGTCAATTGGATATCACAGAATACACAGGCTGTAACAATACCATCCGCACCCTCAGCTCGGATATTCTCAATCTTATCACGACCAATTGCATTTCCAACCTCTTCATCCATAGCGAGCAAAGGTCCACCGCAGCATCGAGTCTTTCCCGTGTAATCTACAGGTGTACCTCCAGCCGCCTCTATTATCCGGTCTATGATGGAGGGATTCTCAGCATCATCAACCTGAACAATCTCCTCTGGTCGGGTTACGTGACATCCATAGTGTGCTGCTAGTCGTACATCTTTATAGGGGTTAGTGATTGCAGCTTGGATGGCGTCAAACCCAATGTCCTCTCTGAATATTTGAAGTAGGTGCTTGACTTGCACTGTGCCTGTGTATTTCAAACCTTCTTCCTCTAATAGATTATTTACCTCATTACGAAGCTCTTCATTATGATCGAGCTCATGTTTTACGTGTTTGAGTGACCCTGAACAAGCTCCGCATATAGCTAGTATATCTTGATCCATACTTTCAGCGATTGCTAGGATTCTAGCAGACATGGCACAAAAAGCAACATGACTTAACGACTCAACATATTGAGCACCACAGCAGTTAGCATCCTTCATTGTTATTAGTCGTACACCAAGTTTCTCTAGTACGATTTCCACAGCTCTCTCGTATGCAGGTAATCGAACAGGAGTTGTGCATCCAGTGTATAGTATGAATTCCTTCATGTAGGACTACCTCCTTCGAAGTATCGCTTCTTGATCTTCTTGACAAATTCATTATTCCATCCCAAATCTGGGTCAAGTCCTAGATCAGACCTATCATCTTCCTCGAAGTCTGTGTAAGCGTCCTTGAGCATCCAACCATCTTCAAGGACCTTATCGATAGTATTCTGAAAGACTGGAGGAATGTAACCTTCACGAGCAGCTATCTCTCTTACAGCCGTGAATATCTCTGAAAGATCAACATCTTCTTGGCATCGCTCTTCACAGAGTCTACATGTCATGCATAGCCATGGTAGCTCACTCTTCAGTACTTCTTCCCGCTTCCCCAAGAGTATCTTCTGGATGAGCTTCCTTGGTCGATATCTCTCGGTCATACTGGCAACCATGCATGAAGCAGTACACATACCACATTGGATACACTGCATTATACCTGCTCCGCCAGGTTCCTGTTCAATCTCTTTTGCAAAGCTCGAGCTTGGCTCATGATTGACAGGTGGATCGATTCTTGATTGTTCAGTCATTTTTCACCACTTCTAATTTAATCTTCATCTACTTTCGAAAGAATGATTGTCGCTCTCATAGCAGCAGCACTTCCTGCTGAAACTGAGTCAGGAATATCCTTGGGACCGTCAGCACATCCGCAGACGAATACTCCATCAATGGAAGTATCAACAGGCCTAATGACCTGATCCTCTACAGTGACGTATCCTTCTTCAGATAGGTCCATGTTGAGTTCCACGGCAATGTCCTCGAGACCTTCAGGCGGTTGCACACCAGGACTAATCACAATCATATCATGATTGACTTCGTACAAGTCTCCTTTCGTTGTATCCTCGAACCTAACCTTCAATGAGTCAGTTCCTTTGTCATAATTGACCTCTGCAACTCGACCACGAACAAAATTAACTCCAAAGCGAGTCTTTGCCATCTCATAGAATTCTTCGAATCCTTTTCCGAAAGCACGGATGTCGGCATAATACACTGTAACATCTGTTTCCGGATTGTGTTCCTTTGCCATTACCGCATTTTTGATTCCATACATGCAACATACTCGGCTGCAGAATGGAACACCCTTTTGCACGTCGCGGGCACCGACGCATTGAACGAATCCAATACTCTTAGGCATCTTCCCATCAGTCAGTCTCACAAGATGTCCATGAGTAGGTCCAGCGGCATTAATGAGCCGTTCATATTCGAGAGCGTGAATCACATTTGGTAGCTTGCCATATCCGAACTGTGGGTATTCAGAAACATCAAACAAGCGATAACCAGTCGCCAATATTATTGCACCCACATGAAGGTCTATGACCTCATCGTTCATCGAGTGGTCGATCGCTTCGCGAGTGCATGCATCAACACACCGTTCGCATTCACAGCAAACTGCACATCCTAAACACCGCTCAGCCTCTGCTGCAGCCACTGCTTCATTGAATCCAAGCTCGACCTCAGTAAAGCCGCGTTTCCTGCTATTTATTCCCTGTTTTGGCATCGAGGCGCGTGTTTCAAATGGTATTCCACTCTTATCAACCTCAAATGATTGCACACGATGTCTTTCTTTTATTCGCCCTTCTTTGAGGTCAACACCTCGTATGTATCTATCAATGGAGATTGCTGCATCTTTTCCATGACCAACAGCTTTGACAACCGTAAGTGGACCAGTGACAACATCACCGCCAGCAAAGACTCCAGGTATGTTGGTTTCCAGAGTTATGGGATCAGCTTTCACTGTAGCCCATTCTGAACAGTCAATGTCTGTCTGAACACCTCTAGGATCAGTAGACTGTCCAATAGCTACAATCATCTCATCAATTGCCATTGTGAACTCAGAGTTGGGAATTGGGACAGGTCTTCGTCTACCAGAATGATCAGGTTCACCGAGCCTCATTTTCATGCATCTAATACCAGTGATTTTCCCTTTGGAGGAGAGAATCTCTACTGGAGTGGTAAGAAGCATGAATTTGATTCCTTCTTCTTTTGCGTCTTCAACCTCACCTGGAATAGCAGGAATCTCAACATGAGATCTTCTGTAAATAAGCGTGACTTCCTTTGCCCCAAGTCTAATCGCAGTTCGGGCAGAGTCTATGGCTGCATCTCCACCACCTATGACAGCAACTTTCTCACCAACTTTTACTCTCTCACCAGAATTCACTTTCTCAAGGAACTCAATAGCATGTACTACGCCTTCGTTCTCTTCTCCTGCAATACTAAGTCTGTTGCTTTGCCACGCACCAGTGGCAACGAATACAGCTTTGAAGCCTTTCTCTAATAGGTCATGGATTGATTTCACTATTGTTTTTGTTTTGATTTTAACGCCCATGTCAATAACGCGTTGAATCTCCTCATCTAGGATTTCCCTTGGCAGACGATATTCAGGAATAGCATATCTGAGCATTCCGCCAGGTTTCTCACGGGCTTCAAATATGGTCACAGGATAGCCCATGCGAGCGAGATGATAAGCGCAACTTATACCTCCAGGACCACCGCCAACGACTGCTACTCGTTCTTTTTTATCAATCTTGGCTTCCACTGGAGCTGTACCGTGCGTTCGTTCATAATCTGCGAGAAATCTGTGAAGGTTACGGATACTAACGCTTTCATCATGCATCCCTCTTTCACACTCAGCTTCACAAAAACTGATACATACTCGACCAAGAACTCCAGGGAATGGAATGGACCTTCTAACAATCTCAAGAGCTTCATCCATCTTTCCATGACGCATCATTGTGACAAAACCCTGAGCATTAACTTCAGCAGGGCATGTTGCACGGCAGGCAGGCTCACCTTTCTTGTTGACCGTTACAACGTTTGGTGTAGCTTGTGGGAATGGAGTATAGATTGCCTTTCTAAATCCCAGACCCTGATCAAACTCATTTGGTACTTCTACAGGACAAACTGATACACAGTCTCCACAGCCTGAACACTTGTCTTCGTCCACATAGCGCGCGTGTTTGTGGACCCGAACTCTAAAGTCACCAGTTTCTCCATGGACAGACTTGATATCCGCATAAGTGATAAGATCGATGTTCGGATGTCTCGAAACCTCGCTGAGTTTGGGTGTGAGAATACAAGCACTGCAGTCCAATGTCGGGAATGTTTTATCTATCATTGCCATCCGACCACCAATTGAAGGTGATTTTTCAACTAACGTAACTTTGAATCCCTGATTGGCAATGTCTAGAGCAGCTTGCATTCCAGCTACTCCGCCACCTACGACGAGGGCTTCATTTGATTTTATACTGTCTTTGGTACTGATTGAACCTGATTTCGGCTGTCGTTCAATAGTCATCTAAAATCCTCCCATACGAGTCCGCGATCCTCGTGAAAGTAGGTCTAGCGTTTACCATGCATATAGTAATCTCTTTCATTTTTTCACATCTCCACGCTTGCTGCGATGAATTCATTGTAGATTCAAGTGATTTCAATGCAAAATCGCCGTGACCTTTGTAATTAAGACTGCATAACAAGTGACTATATGCTTGCCGAGTATGACAACGAAAAATGTCAAACTATCAGGTTTCTGTTTCTTTCACGTTGTTAAAAGAAATGAATGAAAACAGCCATTTTCTTAATAATCATGTAATGACGCCTTTTTGGAAGTGAAAACGTCAGTTACAGTTTGAAATTAAATGCCTTAATTTATTTCAAACAAATGTTGAAGGAGTTATATATTTTCCAAGTTTTTTCTGTGCAGCAAGCAATCGATTACGCTGCTCATCAAGGACTTCAAAGAGTAGCTTTGGAGCGTCTGCAACAGTATCTCTATAGATATTCTCAATGCGATTAACCTTGTCCAGCAGTTCAGGAACACGAATTGCAAATTGTAATTCGTAATCATCGCGAGAATAATCTTTTGCCAGGTGATGCCGGAATAACTCTTTCAAATCGCTATACGTGGGGATATAGCCAGTGGGAGTCTTAATGACATCAACTTCATTATGAATACATAACGCCATCCATTTCAACCACACAGTCTTATCGAGTCTGTCTGAGATGAAATTACCTTTTTTGTCTTTTAGAAAATAATTGACCGAAAATATCTCCGGCACCTGCTTAGTAGTCTTTACAAAATCAAGATGATTCTGAATGTATTTACCAAGAGGAATAGAGATGAAGTCAAGATTGGAGAAAGGTTGGAAAGCTCGAACTCCACTTGGTCCCAAGGTAGCAGCAGTTGTTTCAGATTCTAGACTTGCGCCCATAGTTATGACACCATGATTCCAGTCAAAGGATTGTTGCACAGGCACCGAGGTGTCCTGATCACGACCGCCATATATGATTCCGCCAACAACTACTCCGCGGGGGTCATCCAGAGCGTCGTCAAGATTTGCAAGTCCATCCAAACCAATTGTGTAGCGAGCATTTTTGTGGGCAAAAGGAATCTCCGAACCATCGCGATCAACTTTACCAAGAAACCATTCGCCCGAGTGGTTGATTCCAACTGAAGGAGGGTCTAATCCATCTTCTAGCCATCGAGGATTTTCATCCTCAGTGATTAAAACATTCGAAAAGATTGCGGGTTGATTTGAGTGAAGAATATCCCAAATTACTGGATCATCTTTCTGTGTTACTGAGCGAATAATGCCGAAGATGCCTCGTTCTACGTTGACCGCCCTCACCTTTCCATCAATCACTCGAAGATATGCAAGGTCATCACCAACAATAGTATTTCCACGAACCATTGATGTACTAGTCTTTCCGCATCCAGATGGAAAAGCTCCTGCAAAGTATGTCTTTCTACCAGTTGGACCATGTATGGCCATCAGGAACATATGTTCAGCAAGCCAGCTCTCACGATTGGCTTTTCGAATTGCTAGCCTAAGAGCTAGTTTCTTCAAACCAATTGTGTTACCTGCATACTGTGTGTTCATACTATACACTGTGTTCTCCTTGAGGTCAATCATGACTCCCCGTTTTTTCCAATCTGTACTCACTGAGTGAATCAGTTTTCCAGAAGAATGAAGCATCCAGAAAATCTCTTTGTCAGCAGGAATTCGTCTGAAATACTCATACCCATGTCTATAGAGTAGGTCTTCACTATGAGCAACATAGAATGAATCAGTAATCTGAACAACAGGGATTGAGAAAATAGAGTCTAATGGTCCCAGACAGAAGAATCGTATGACCATTTTCTTGTTATCCATGCTATTGTTCAACCGCTCTTGGATAATCTTGAGACCATCATCTCGATCCATTTGTGCAAGGTGTTTTCCAAGACTCTCATCTTTGGGAACCAGATATACAGTACGTTCTTTATCTCGCGCTTGATCATGAATTCCATCAAAGTGTACAGTGTGATATGGGTTAGAAAGTGGAGTTTCTTCTCCTCGTGCAATTGCTGTTCGTCGAATATATTCAGTGTCCATCTTTGAGTCATTACATACAAAGACCTTCATAGGTTTACAAAGCTGAATCGCATCAGCTACAAACTTATGCACTCTCTCATTAGGTATAGCTAGTAATTTTCTATAGTTGGTTTCAGTCAGTGCTTGTTTGAGAATTTGCATAGATTGATTCAAAGTGTTAGACCTCAAATGTCAGGACATACCTCATTTCCCTGTCATGAATTTAATATTAAACCGTTGCCTGATGCAACATATGAATAGTTCGCTGTTTTAGCAAAGTTTGACATATGGCATATCTCAAAAATATGGTCTATCTTCTCTTAATGAACAGAATTACTATTACCACTGCTATACCAGTCCCAATCCCAAGCAAACTTAATGTAAGCATGTCAGGTCCATTCATCGCAGTATCTGTTGGAGTTGAAGATGAAGGACTAGTAGTGGTCGATGGAGCGCTAGACGTTTCTGTTCCTGTTACAGTTGTAGTAGGTTCTGTGGTCGGAAACAAATCGACTGTGACATGGATGTCATCTGAAACACTGTTTCCTGCAACATCAGTAAGAATGATGGTGAAGACATATTCTCCTGCCAATAGATTATCAAGAGAATATTGAATGCTCGTCATATCCGGAGTCCAATCACCTAATTGAATTGAAGCCCCATTTTTGAGAATTTCATAGATAGATGGATTACAATCATACACAATCCAAGTAATCGAATATCCAAACTCACCTTCAATCATTACAATATCTGATGGAGAGTCTACTGAAGGCGAAATACTGTCAGTTACAGTTATTTGAACTACATGAGAAACATAATTCTCTGAAGGATCATAAGCTCGAACTTCGACATGGATGATACCATACTCCAGTACGCTTTTATTTTGTAGAAGTCCTTCATCAATATTAAACAAAGAGCTGTTTACCCACCATCTGGAAACCCCATAGTAATCTATTGCTTCTAGTTGATAGACAAATGGATTTCCACACTCGACGATTTGATCTTCAGGAATTCGAAGCCATTCAGGAGGGGTTGTGTCCATAGTGGAAACAATCACAGTATCAGATGCAGTTCTGCCGCTTGTCGTTGTCACAGTAACAACAAAAAGATAGGTTCCAGGATCAAGATTCAGAAAAATTGCTGACAGGTCATCGCCATTCCAAATGGCTTCTTCAATAGTGACTCCGTTCATTTTTATTGAGTAATAGCTTGGTTTGAATGCGGATGCGGACCAGTTTATGAAACCAGATGCTGGCGCTTCGAGATTCATGTTAGAAGGTGAATTCAGGTACACGATGTAAAAGGGGTCATTATCGATGCTGCCTCGGTCGCCTGAGATGATATACTTACCAGTACCTCTATAATCGGACCACGCATTTGTATCCCAGTTATTAACTAGACCTGCTGCTGCCGCCCCTATATAATCAGCAGCGTTTATCCCTAGATTATATCCAATCTCATTCTCATGAATTACAGCACCGGACACACCTAAGAGGTACAGTCCAGTCCCCTTATTTTCAAAAATTGTACTTGAAAAGATATTGATATTACGACTATTTTTAATGTTCACTCCAAAGTCGTTATTTGACTTGACTAGATTGTTTAGAATAGTTGCCTTGTCAACCTCTAAAAACGATAATCCGTACCTATTTTTCGATAATTCTGATGACGAGATATTGCATTCTTGAGAATATGCATAGTATATCCCATATTGAGAAGATTGGATTACATTATTGAAAGTCAGACTTCGCACTGTATTGTGAAAATAGACTCCGAAGAATGAACCAACAACATGATTTGAAAGGGAACGAATTCCATTGGAACTCTCAATAAGAATCCCATAGTTGCATTGATCTAAATCATTCCCAAGTAGATCTGAGAAGTCAATCTTATTGAGATATACTCCATACCCAGAGTTTGCTAGATTATTACCTTGGACAGTCAACCAGAGTGACTGTGTCAAATAGAAGCCCTTCCCGAGACTGGATAGTGAATTATTAATAAAATCACAATCTTCTGATTTTAGAACAGAAACACCAATAGCAAGTGTATCGAAACTACAGTTAACCACAGCTCCATTATCTACTTTCTCTAAATAGACTCCAGTTCCAGTCTTCGAATCATATGAGAATAATTCACAGTTTTGAATGACAAAGAAGACTGATGTTGAAACAATGCTGATGCCAATCCCATCAAATTTGACATATATTGATAGATTTTCTATTAGGTATGGGTTGGTTTCAGTCCCATTTCCTTCAAAACCTAATTTCTCAAATGCATCATTTTTCGTTATCGATATTGGATCATCTGTCATTGAAGAAACAGAAAACCTAGGCTGGTTTGCTGTAATAATATCACTTGATATTGGATTAGGATGAGCAATGGGCATGAGAGAAAAAAGGAAGAGAAAACTGAGTCCGAATATAATGAGAAATACCTCTGCACACGGACCTCTCTTATGCAAACATCCGCCTCCAAATAACGGGGAAGCGCGGCCACTCATGAATGCGTGTCTGTATCTATCAAAAAAACTAGGAATTTATTCTCTTAAGATTCATAGTAAAATTCATCTCGCGTTTTTTTGTCCAAAAATCGTAAGTTTTCAGCCAAGAATCGCTAATCCTAAACATATTTCGAAGAGGGAAGCATCAACAACTCCAAAATGCATGGTTGTTCATATCGCTGACGACAAGACTCAAATGCCAGAAAGCAGCGAACACGTCCAGAAGCCTGAGGCAAGGCACTAAATATTATTGGTGATTCTATGCTAAAGCAGTTCACCTATGATGTACCAGAAATTGAGCGAGGGTACGCGAATCAGACGCTCTATATGAATCTAAGCAACAATGAGATCAGAATAAAGCCAGTGGATGATAAGATGAAAGAAACATTCACTGGAGGAAAAGGGTTCGATCTCTGGTTGATGTGGAATGGTCTTCCAAAAGATCGAATAGTTAAGTGGGACGACCCTGAGAACGAGATTTGCATTGCTACAGGTCCTCTGGGTGGCGTCACCCAATATCCTGGAGCTGGGAAGTCTATTGTGACCTCCATCTCGCCTATGACAGGAATCCCGATTGATAGTAATGTCGGAGGATATGTTGGTCCCAATTTGAAGTTCTCAGGCTTCGATGCCATGGAGATTCAGGGTAAAGCAAAAGGAGACGTATACATTTTCATCGACGGTGACAAAGGTAAGATTGAGATTCACGATGCACGTGATTTGCCAGATACTGCATATGAAATAACTCGGATACTAAGTGATCGACATACTGAGAAGGATGGGAAGGACATGTCCGTCGTCACAGCTGGACCTGCTGCCGAGCATGCATGGATGGGGTGTCTAAACTTCTCTTGGTGGGATATGCGCAGAAATATTCCAAGATACAAGCAAGCAGGTAGAGGTGGTATCGGGACTGTTTTTCGCAACAAAAAAATCAAAGCGATTGTTGTTAAGAAAGAGAAAATCACTCTAGAAATGAATGGACCAGCAGACATTGATGCTGTAAAGAGTGTAGGTCGTGACCATTCTGGAGAGATTCTAGGACTTGATGATAAGCAAAACAGAATGAGGACTATTGGAACTGGACATCTTCCATCAATCATGGATGAGTTCGACCTACTCCCAACACGGAACTTCAGGACAGGTGGAGACCCTGAAGCTGGAAAGATTGCTGGAGTGGAATGGGAAAAAATATTCACCAACAGTGGGAAAGGATGGGATGGATGCTGGAGACCCTGTGCCATTAATTGTAGTCATTGTATCGAGAGATTCACTCCGAAAACAGGACCATTCAAAGGTAAGCAAGTCGTTGTTGACGGGCCAGAGTATGAAACTATTGCTGGATGTGGTTCAAACATTGGCATCTTTGACCCCCATTGGATTGCTGAACTAAACTTCTACTGCGATGCATACGGTATTGATACAATATCATTTGGCACAACAATGGGATTCGTGATGGAGCTCTTTGAGGAGGGCTACATCAATGAGAAAGCGACTGGAGGTCACAAGCTGAAGTGGGGAGCCGCAGAAGCCGCACTCGCAGTTCTTCATGAGATGGCAGAAGGCAGAGGATTTGGCGGTCAACACTTTGGAAAAGGTGTCCATTACCTTAAGGGATACTTTGGAAACACATTTGGTGTTGACAAGCAGGTAATGCAAGATATCGGTATGGAGCATAAAGGTCTCGAGTACTCAGAATATGTGACCAAAGAAAGCCTTGCCCAACAAGGAGGTTACGGTCTCACTCTAAAGGGACCTCAGCACGATGAGGCGTGGTTAATCTTCATGGATCAAGTTCACAATTACTTGCCAACTTTCGAGGATAAAGCTGAAGCTCTGCATTATTTCCCCATGTGGCGCACTTGGTTTGGGCTTAATGGTCTTTGTAAATTACCTTGGAACGATGTAGTTCCAGCAAATAACAAAGAAACTTCAGAACCTGCAAAAGTGCCGGGACATGTGGCGTTCTATGTTAGATTCTTCGAAGCCATGACAGGAAGACCCACAAAATCTGAGGACTTAATCAAGATGTCAGAAAGAGTCTATAATTTCCAAAGAATCTTCAATATCAGGCAAGGCAAGGGACTCCGGATTCACGATTCCTTTATCCCCTATAGGAGTGCAGGTCCAGTAACTGACTGGGAGTATGAGTCCCGAGAGGAACGCTACGATGGACAATTAGAAGAACTCGGTATAGACATTACTGGAATGAACACCTCTGAGAAGAATAAAAAACTGAGAGAACATAGAGAAGAACGATACCGACTTCTAACTGATGCGGCTTACAAACGACGTGGCTGGACTCGAAATGGCTGTCCAACCATGGAGAAGGTCAGGAATTTAGGTCTCGACTGGATACCTGAGCTTATCAACATAGTGAAAAAGTACGAGGGAGAGGAACCCCCAAAGGACACAATTCCTGCCTCTGATGATGCGTGGAAATAGAATAACAAGGAGAGTTTGGAATCTCCATCCTCCCTTCTTCTTTCATATAGTGTATTTCAGCTATCTTCAACAAGAATATACTAACGTTATCTATCGTTTCAATGTGTTTCGGACCTCAGAGTGGATTGTTGCTTCCTTGAAAAAAGCAGAACAATGATGATAGATTCTATCACTATTCCTATACTTAGGAAAACATTCATGGTGGGTAAAGCAAGGTTTGTATTTGGACCGTTTATATCGGAAGTTGTAATATGAGTTGTAGTAGGTTGACTTGAGGTAGTTGTCGTTGGTGTTGAATCATCAAATTGTGGATAATAGTTGTCAAGATTAGTATTCGTAAGAAGGAGATCTAAGCATTCATAGGTAAAACCACCATTTGTGCTGTTCATTTCCCTCCAGTAATCGATTAGTACTCCAAGGGATGAATGGTAGCCAAGTAGTGTTTTGATGGTCATATTTGCATTCTCGGTAACATTCCACAATATGAACCATTCACCTGTTGTTCCATACCTTACTTTATTGGTGACCTCAAAATTAATTCCAGAGATACCATGCATTTCATTGATCTCCCAAGTTGTAACATTCTTCCATATTGGGGGATATCCTGGCAAGTCCATATTAATATCAGAGAGAGTGCGAACGTAAGTGTCAGCATCACCGTCATTATTGCATACAAATTCCACGATGTAGTTTTCTTTGTCAACCCAACTCGTAATGTTGTAGATGATATCGTAGTCATAACCAGGTTCTAGGGGATTATCTGGGTATATGGTAATATTGTATTTCATATATAGACCGATAGGAAAATCATTACTTTGAGCAATCGAAGCGGGATAAGTGCTAGAACTAAAAAGGATGAATACAATGGATATTGAAAGAAGTACAACGTTCCATCTCTGAAACATTCCGGTTTTTTCCCCTCCAGCTGCATAATACCTTGAATTTACATATATCTTTTCATTTCATTCACTCTTGGATTGGACTTTTCGGAGGTTATTTTCTGCTAGTGCTTGCGTCTATGCAAGTAATCTTGGATTCTTGTAGACTACAAGACGAATGAAGTTCCAAATCCTTAAAGCATGCATAGATGATTTCGCGATAATCCGATTTCCTTAAACGCTCTCAAACAAAGTTATTCAAAGAGGAAATAAGAGGGAAGTAATAGCTTGAAGGCTCTGATTTTACAAGTGCTATCAGATCCAGGCCTTCTAGGATTAGTATTAGGAGTATTCGTAGGTACTCTAGTACTTATTTGCTGTTATCTTACATTAAAAACAGAGGTAAGTTACGAACCAGCAGAGTATGAGGAGTCAGAAGTACCATCGGGTTTACAAAGATTATACAAAAGTGAAACCTACAAAACAGGATTCGAAAGCAGTGATTTATCATCAATCAGATTTCATCGTAAAAGACCAATACCAGGAGTAGCACAAGCACTTGGTGAAGTTGAGTCTTCAGAGGATATAGGCAGTCCGAGGAAACGAATTCAAAAACCACAAGAGTTACAGGTCAGAGTACTTCGTGGAGGGGAGTTTATTGGCAACAGAATGAGATTCAAGGTGAAAATACTAAATGATTCACCATATACTATCACAGATGTCACAGTCTTTTTGCTTTCATATCCAAAATCAGCCTTAAGATTAGAATCCGACGATGACAGTGCTTTCTTTACAAAAATTGAGCCAGGAGGGACCAGAAGTCCAAGTTTTGATTTTCTACCTACTCAGGATTGCGTTAAAGGAGAGATTGTAGCAGGAGTTTCGTTCCTAGATATTGAAGGTAATCCGCAGATGAAGAATACAAAACCGTTTATCATAAGATCAGTTTGCGATTTGTTACTACCTCAAAAAGTATCACCACAAGATTTCGAACTAAAATTGAAAAAGCTTGAATGTGGTGAAGTAGTCGTCAAGATTGAAGAATGGACTCCAGAGGAGATGTTTGAAAAAGCACTTCGAATCGTGGATGAATCAAACTTCTTTGAAGTCAGTAGTAAAACTGAGGAATCACGTGGTGTGCTGTTTTCCAAGATAATGGGATATGCAAAAGGAAAATACACCGGGAAAGAAATTGGTGTTGAGATTGATATATCTGGACAAGCTGGAAAGAAAGGTACATCATGCACACTCCGTGTATCAGGAGAAGATCAAGCGATGATTCTCCCAGCAATTGATGACTTGAGAGAACGTCTCAATGCATGGCTCTGCCCAATGTGCTCCAGCCCACTCTCACTTGAAAATGTTGAAGCTCTACGAGATGGGGGAATAGTGGAATGCTCATTTTGCAAAGTGTCTATAGGTCGCTGATTGAAGGAATTCTATAACGATCAGTCAAGGTTGGTATCGTTTCTGTATCAACAGACAAATAATTACGACTTCTACGATTATACCTGCCAGAAGGAAGCTGGTAGGTATCCATGCATCAGGGATATTAATCAATGTTTCAGTAGAGTTAGGAGGAGATGTTGTAGTAGGAGAAGTAGAAGAAATGGGCGGTTGAGTTGATATACTTGTAGTAGTAGAGGAGGTAGGTGGAGAGGTTGTGGGTATATGGACAAGATAGTCAGTGAATGATAGAAAATTACTATCAGTGAGAATAGTGGTATTAGTATAGACAATTGAAGGATTTGTGTTGTTTATATATTTCTCTTGAGTTTCGATAAGAACACCAGAGCTCGCATCATAAAATAAATTGAGTTCAATATCAAATATTTGATCAGAATCTTCCTCAAAATTCAAACGATAGCAACTAAAATTACCTAATGGCACGCTTCGATTTTCAATAGACACTATTGTGAACATCACATCATAAAATGTTACATTTGTTGTGAGACCCCAGAAGGTAGTATCACACCATAAATTACCAATTCCACTCAATGTGTAAAATTCTTCTGGAAAGACAATCTCATATTGGAATTCATCGGTATTATTGAATATATGAGTAACTTCAATTGATTCTTGACTAACCCATTTATTGACAATGTAGGTCATATTATACCATTTGTTAATGGTCCCATAACCATCATATTCTGCTTGTGTATAGTGAAGAACAAGACCAAGCGGAAATTCATCTAAATCCTGGGCAGTCACTTCCACTGAAATAAGACCTGCAAGAATTAAGCCCAATATCAAGTAAAAGCATACTCGTTTGTTCTTGTTCGAATGAACTAGATTCTTAGGCTCCACTCCGCAGCCCCATAACTTTTCGTCAAAGATATTTATGTTTAAAATCGTATAAAAATATCTGACTAGAAACAGGATTCATCAAATGTCTACTTCCTGCATTTTATTAGGTTCGAAGAAATCCTGTATTTCGGAATGCAAGTAATTCTTGAGCCTTATGCATTGGGTATAATAAGCGCATTACTAGCGATGCTCTTCTTCGGAGTAACAAATGTCATCTACAAAAAGATGAGTGAGAGCATTAGTGTAATGGATATTATGTTCACGCGCATGTGGGTGAGTTTACCTGTAGCGTATATATTCGCAATTGCAGCTTCGGGGTCTATTACATTTACAATTCCAGTTGAATCGCTATTTCCACTTATTCTATCCATGGTGATTGGAATTGTAATTGGTGATGGAATGTATTTCTATAGTCAGGAGAGAATAGGCGTTGCAAGAGCATTTCCAATTGCCATGAGTTATCCCCTTCTGGTATATCTTCTTGCGGCAATTTTTTTGGGAGAGCCTGTAATCCCTCAGAGAGTTCTTGGTGCATTCATTGTCGTATTCGGTGTTATCACGATTGCGAGGGCTGAGCAGGATGACACAAAAAATACCAATCGATGGAGTAGTGACGACCTAAGGATTGGATTAGTCCTTGCTTTTCTTGTTCTAATCTGCTGGGCTCTTAGTGATGTCATATTTCAAGCTGGACTAGTCGGTGTAGGACCTGCTGAAGCCAACTTCTATCGAATACTTGCCGCTTCTTTGATGCTTGTACCAATCTTCCTCTACTCATTCAAAGGAAACCGAATGGTTCCAAATAAGCGAGCCATCATATTTGCTTTAGCTACAGGAACTGTTGGACTTGGTCTGAGTCTTGTTACATACAGTTTTGCAGTCAAGTTTGTAGGAGCGACTGTGACGTCTCTGATTGTAGCATCTGCACCGATGTTTACTGCACCACTTTCTGTGTTTTATCTAGATGAAGATGTAAACAAACAGGTTATGCTTGGTACACTTCTTACAATAATTGGTGTATTAATGGTCGTTTTCATTGTTTAGGAAAAGGTGTATCATTCAAAAAAAACATCAAAGATTTTAAAGCGCTCCCTGTGCAAGGGTTAACAGAAGTATTAGCCACTTTCGTTGGTGGGATTGGGATTAATGATATTGATGTTGCAGATTCTTGATAGTCTGATTAATGGAATTCTAATCTTCATTTTTCTCCTCCTAGCAATTATTGCCATTGGGCTAGCATGTTCAGGAGGTCGTGTTGATAGGTCAGAAACTATTCCAACAAGTGTGCGCAAAGAAATAGGTCTCCAAACAGAAAAACGACCTTCATCAACAATCAGCTGGCGAGAGATACCTCGAGATCCTATATCACGGCAGTCTGTAAGAACCCAAAGGCCAATCCCAGGTGTTTCTCATGCAATAAGACAAATCCAGAGACCACCAACTCTTTTGGAAAAGAAAGTCAAAGCAATGAGAGGTGGTGAGTTTGTAGGAAACAGAATGAGGTTTAAGGTTAAGGTAGTAAATGATTCACCATATATGATTACTGACGTCACAGTTTACCTATTATCATATCCAAAAGATGCTCTTAGATTGGGAGGTAAGGAAGATGATTGCAAATTTTCAAAGATTGAACCTGGTGGATTTCGAAGCCCAACCTTTGATTTTCTACCAACACAAGATTGTGTCAAAGGTGAGATTGTCGCAGGTGTGTCGTATGTAGACATGACTGGAAAAGCGCACACATTAAGCACCGAACCTTTCGTGATAAGAGCAGTTTGTGACCTATTAATCCCAGACCAAGTAACCCCAGAGGATTTTGCCCTTAAATTGAAGTCCTATGAACATGGAGAGATTGTTATCAAGGTAGAAGAATGGACACCCAAGGAGATGTTCGAGAAAGCCTTGAGAATTGTGGATGAATGCAACTTCTATGAAGTACATAGCAATCTGGAAACCCGAGATGGCATCATTTTTGGTACACTATCAGGATTGGCTAAGGGAAAATACACAGGGAAATCTGTTAGTGTGGAAATTAGTATTTCTGGACCGGAGGAAAAAAAGGGAGCCTCCTGTACCATCAAGGTTTCAGGTGAAGACCAAGCAATGATCCTCCCTGCAATCGACGACCTCAAAGAGCGACTAAGTGCATGGTTATGCCCGATGTGTGGAAGTCCTCTAACTTTAGATAATGTAGAGAAATTACGTGATGGAAAAGTTGTAGTATGCCCATTCTGTTCAGTTTCAATTGGACGCTAGTATTGAGGAGATAGAATTTCTTGGTTCCGATATATGATCCTGCATTTGTTATGATTAATGGATTCATCTTTGCTTTCCTTCTTCTATGCTGCTGTTATTTCCTCGGCAGAGGTCGTCAGGACAGAGAAACAATAACAGACCCCACAATTGATGATATAATTAGAAGCCGACGAGAAGCATTCTTCCAAACAGGTCAGTATAGGACGTACACGTATCCTGTTATAGAAAGACAAAAACCAATCCCTGGAGTAGCAAAAGCTCTTTCAAAAGTAGATCCTAAAGAAATTCAAGAATCAAAAGATGTGAAAGCTCTTCGAGGGGGAGAGTTCATTGGAAATAGGATGAGGTTCAAAGTTAAAGTCAAGAATGAATCAGAATATATGATCACTGATGTCACAGTATATCTATTATCATTTCCTAATGAAGCTCTGAAACTTGTAGACGATGATAGCTGCCGTTATTCAAAAATTGAACCTGGAGGGTTCAGAAGTCCGACATTTGATTTCCTACCAACACAAGATTGTGTACGTGGCGAGATTGTAGCCGGTGTGTCTTTTGTCGATATGAAGGGGAAAGCGCATACTCTAAGCACCAAACCATTTGTCATAAGATCAGTGTGTGATTTGCTCTTACCGGATCAAGTCAGCCCTCAGGAATTTGAACTGAAGCTCAAAGAACATGGACATGGTGAAATGGTTGTAAAGGTAAATGAATGGACTCCTGAAGAAATGTTCGAGAAAGCTCTAAGATTGGTCGATGAGTCTAATTTCTTTGAAGTCAGTAGTAAAATAGAACAATTTGATGGCATTGTGTATGCAAAGATAGTTGGTTCCGCAAAAGGGAAGTATACCGGGAAGAGTATTGGTGTTCAAATAAGCATAACAGGACCAACTGAGGAGAGAGGTGCCTCCTGTACAATAAGAGTATCTGGTGAAGACCACGCAATGATCCTCCCTGCAATTGATGATTTGAGAGAGAGGCTTAGCGCGTGGTTGTGTCCAATGTGTGGGTCTACCTTGACTCTACAGAATGTGGAGGATCTCAAAGACGGAAAAATCATCTCTTGCCCATTTTGTGGCATTTCGGTAGGACGTTAACTGAATGCCCTGGTCAGGAAAACCCTATATCATCCTGCGCAAATTCAAGCATGAGGGAGGACTTTGAACGACCAAAGTTATTCTTGGGACACTAGAAGAATAGCAATCCTTGTAGTTACATCAATCGTTGTTAGTTTCATTTTTGTTATGGCGTTCTTAGCATTCCCCAATGAATCAGCATGGGTAACATTGGGCATGCTTCTACTAATCTTCATTGTGGGTGTGACTTTTATGGTCTTGTCGAGTGCTCCAAAGCTTTCTCATGAGGAAAAATATGTATCAAGAACACTGCGAGAGGAGGAAGTGAAACCTGCTTCAGCTCAAGTTCGAAGTGATGAAAAGGAGATCAGCATAATTGCTGTTTGTGCAATCTTTTTACTAATTTCCATGTTTATCTATATTTTAACTATGGGATCGGGTGGTCTAACATCGTCAATTGGATTCATGACACTTGCATTCGTTGCTATCGCCTGTATGTGCATGGCATGTTGCTATGAACCAGGAATGAATGGAAAAGAACAAACATCATCGGGAAAAGGAATCACTGCACCTTCCTCAGCAACCTCAGGAAGAAAAGTCCGTATAAAACAAACTTCAGAGCAATACGAGAGCCTTGCAAGAACTAGTACAGGTCAGTTGTTCTGGCAAACATTAGAAGCTCAAGAACCAGTCCAGAAGAGAGTCACTTCGAAAGTAAGAGCTCTGCGAGGTGGAGAGATTATTGGAGGTCGTTTCAGATTCAAAGTAAAGGTTCTAAACGAAAGTCCTTTCACAATTAATGATGTAACTGTATACATCCTATCATACCCCAGAGATACGTTGATCCTTAAGGCCGAGGATGATGATGTATTCTTCTCTAAGATTGAACCTCAAGGATTTCGAAGTCCCTCCTTTGATTTCCTTCCGACTCAGGATTGTGTACGAGGCGAAATCGTTGCAGGTGTATCCTATGTTGACGCATCTGGAAAAGCCCACACTTTGACAACCGAGTCTTATACAATCAGAGCTGTTTGTGACCTTTTGCAACCTGAAGCAATCACACCAAAAAGATTCGAACTGAAGCTCAAAGAACTTGAATCGGGTGAAATCCTATTAAAGGTTGAAGAATGGACACCTGAAGAGATGCAAGAAAAAACACTACGTGTTCTTAGTGATTCAAACTTCCATGAAGTTTCAAGTGAGGAATCTGTAACAGATGATGTGTTGCATTTCAGAGTTACAGGCTGGGCTAAAGGAAAGTATACTGGAAAGAATGTGGGGGCTGAAATCTTCATCACAGGTCATGCAGGACAAAAAGGAGCAAGCTGTAGAATCCGTGTGGCAGGTGAAGACGATGCCATGATCCTGCCAGCTATTGACGACTTGAAAGAAAGACTCTCTGCATATCTATGTCCAATGTGTGGCAGTAAACTTACGTTGGAAAATGTAGAGGATTTGAAAAAGGGTAAGATTGTTCGTTGTCCATTTTGTAATGTTTCTATTGGGAGATAGTGATAATCTGCGCAATCGATTAATATGTTTTCAAGTAAATCGTCATTCGGGAGACCTCGCCTTGGGGGCGATGATTCTTCAAAGACAGAAGTAAATGTGGAATCTGAATAGCAATGAATGGATTTCCTGAAGAAGTCAGATTTCGGTCAACATGGAGACCATACCAAGCTCGAGTGCTTTCAGAGCTTGAGAATCACCTTGATGACGACAAACTCCATGTTGTTGCTGCACCAGGTTCTGGAAAGACAGTACTTGGTCTTGAAGTTGTACTTCGAATAAACAAACCTACTTTAATTCTTGCTCCAACCTTGGCAATTCGAGATCAGTGGGTCCAAAGGCTCGTTGAGCTATTTCTGCCACAAAAATCGAAAACACCAGATTGGGTGTCACGAGACCTCATGAATCCAAAGTTCCTCACTGTAGCAACCTATCAAGCATTACATAGTGCGATGAGCCTAAAAGTTGAAGAAGAACTGGAAATAGAGGATGAAATTGACGAATACAAGGAATTGGAACACATCGAGAAAGTGGAGGAGGATTTGGAGGAAGAGAATGATATCGAAAGTGACATTCATTCATGGCTAGACCAAAATAAGAAGAGAAGTAGGAATGCACCTCTTCCAAACCTTGTTGACACTTTGATAGATATGAGAATAAACACATTAGTTTTGGATGAAGCCCATCATCTACGATCGAGTTGGTGGAAAAGTCTCATTTCACTTGTTAAGGGACTAGGACAACCAAAGACGCTTGCACTAACCGCAACACCGCCATTTGATGTACCGCCTGCTGAATGGGATCGATACATGGAACTCTGCGGCCCTGTAGACGCACGTATTCCTGTTCCAGAACTCGTAATGGAAGACAACTTATGTCCTCACCAGGACCTTGTCGTGTTCTCCACCCCTTCAGAAGCTGAAAGCAAGGAGATAGTGAGATTTCGAACTGAAGTTACAATGTTTGTAAGAAACCTCCAAACTAGACACCAGTTCAAAGATATCGTTCGAGCCCACAAGTGGTTGAACCCCCCGGCAGCTCATATAGAAGAGATACTTGACCAACCAGAGTTTTTCTCCAGCTTGCTTGTATACCTTTATCACTTGGGAGTCGAAATACCGAAGTCTGCTCTTGAGATTATTGCTGATTCAGAGAGAGGAATTCCAACATTTAATCTTGAATGGCTTGAGATTCTCTTGTCAGGTTTATTATATCCAAAGGGTGTTGATCGACCCAGACTAGATCCTCTTCTAGAGAATATACAAGATGAACTAAAGCGAATAGGGGCTCTTGAGAGAAGAAAAGTTGTTCTCAGAAGTGTTTCATCAATTGATAAGATTCTCAAACAAAGCATATCAAAACTGCAACGGATTGTTGAGATTACACAAAAAGAGAGCGAAACCCTTGGGGATAATCTGCGGATGGTAATATTGACCGATTACATAAGATTAGCATTCATGCCGCAATCAACCAATGACCAACCCTTCTTGAACAAAATTGGAGTTGTTCCAATCTTTGAGTCGATCCGTCGTGCAGGATTGAAATTAGCTAAGATTGGAATTCTAAGTGGGACACTAGTCGTCATCCCAAAAGACTCTGAAATGATGTTTAGAGAGTGTGCAATGGCTCTTGGCATCAATAGAAATGAAATGAAATTGAGAGCACTCGTTCATGATTCAAACTATCTTCAAATAGATGTCAAAGACTCTGAGAAACACAAGATCGTAAGAGCGATGACTGATCTCTTCACGATTGGAGGTGTTAATGTTCTAGTTGGAACTAAAAGCCTTCTTGGGGAAGGATGGGATGCACCATCAATCAATTCTCTGATACTTGCAAGTTTTGTAGGGTCATATATGCTCTCCAATCAAATGAGGGGCAGAGCGATACGTAGCGAGCGAGGAAATCCAGACAAGACCGCTAATATTTGGCATTTAGTATGTATCGAGCCAGATTCTATCCAAGCAGGAGAAGATTTCGATACAATGCAGCGGAGATTCAAAGCTTTTGTGGGAGTTTCTTCATTGGAACCTGTAATAGAGAATGGCTTCGCGAGATTAGGTATTGGTAAACCACCATTCGAAAAAAAGGATCTCAAAGTATTGAATGAACAAATGTTTATGCTTGCAAAGAATCGTGAAGCTATTGAGGAATCATGGGAAAAAGCTCTACGTCGGGGTGAAGATGGTGTCCGTCTGGTAGAAGACATAGAGGCACAGAAAGTCTACCTTCCGAGAGGATTTGTTTTTAGAAATACAATTTCAGCATTATTCTGGGAAGGATTGTTTTTTACAGGATATTTCCTTTCTCATGTCCTCGAAAACACTTCTGTAGGATCCCTAGAAGGGCTAATCATCTTCCTGATAATCATATTTATCATGTGCATGATAATAATGGCTCCTACAACCTTTAAGGCGATATACCTGTTTATTAAACACGGACCTGTGAAAAGCAGCTTGAATCAAATAGGCACATCTATCCTAAAGACACTATGCCACATTGGTGAATTTTCTACAGACTATATGAATATGAGAGTGGTTGTTGAAGAAGGAGAATATGGGGAAGTATTTTGTCGGATGGATGGCGGTAGCAGTAGAGAGAAATCGGTTTATCTACAAGCACTTCAAGAAGTATTGAATCCAATCGAGAATCCAAGATATTTACTTGTTCGAAAATCCTTTTGGTGGAATCATTTCACCCGAAAGGACTATCATACTGTGCCAACTGTAATTGGTGTGAAAAAGGAATACGCCGAATTCTTTGCAGAGATGTGGGCAAAACATGTTGGTAGAATGGAACTAATCTATACTAGAAATAGAGAGGGGCGAATCGAATTGATCCGAGCCCGTACCAAGTCATTGTCTGCCACATTCAGACCTAGGTCAGAGCGTCTCACTCGTTGGAAATGAAAACCAAAGAAGTGATATTGGATGTGATGTTCGACTGAGTACCATCACATCCAGTTCTAGAATATTTATGCAAATCCTCGACCTGGGCTTCGTCCCAACTTGAGTTGCGCATAGCGCGCATCATCATGAGGAGCTGCTCCAGTCAGCTGTCTTTGCAGTTTTTTATATTCATCCTCACAGGTGGATTCTAGCTGAAACTTCGTAAGACTTAATCTGATTTCATCCCTGTCGATCGACTCAATGAAGTGTGGCGGGACGAGAAGATCAATGTCAGGTTGTGCTTTCAAACGCTCAAGAAGCTCCTCGAAAAAGCCTCCACCTAAAACGAGCCACATCACATTGTCAGCATCATACCATATGTCAATAACAAAACCAACTTTAATACCATCAGAATCAATGACTTTTACATCTGATAACTTTGAGAATGTCATGTAGGTCTCTGCTAATACTCCAGGATCAAGAGTTTTCTTAAGAGACTCACCATCAACCTTCAGATAGACTTTGTCGGAAATGGAGTCTACATCTTCAAGTCTGACCACTGGATCAATGTCAGGTCGTGCACCAATTTTTTCTAGAAACTCCTCTATCCGTCCACCACCAAGCACAACATACTTCAGATC